>CAYZVB010000557.1:0-2507 GCA_964481315.1 uncultured Granulosicoccaceae bacterium | reverse complement strand
CCTGAGAGTCGACTACCCACAGCCCGAAGCAGATGTACAGGCATTTGTTTTTACCGGCCACATGCTGGATAAACCAGACATTAAAACCGCCCGCCTGCCTGTCGAGCATGTACCTGCAATGCAACGCGCCATTGCTAAAAAACTCGACGAACTAAACGCGGACGATAACGACCATGCGTTCTTAAGCGGTGCAGCCAATGGTGGTGACATTATATTTATAGAAGAGTGCATAAAACGAAAAATGACGGTACATATTCAAATGCCCTGCGACGAGGCGCGCTACATTAATGAATGCGTCATACACGACGACTGGATCGACAGATACTACGATATTCGCAGCAATGAAAAAGTCTCATTCCACTTTCAGTCAGACCGCGTTGGCAACCCGCGCCAGGGCACTGACCCATACTACCGAAACCTGCGCTGGACGCTGTATTGCTCAATGCAAATGGGTATCGACCGTCTGCGACTGATTGCACTGTGGGATGGCAAATCCGATGCTGCAAACGATGAAGATGGCCGACGCGTCAGCACCATGATTCAACAAATGCGTAACTTTGGCGGCCGGGTTGTTCATTTAAATACCACTAAGCTTGCGTCACCCGGTGACCTTGCAAAACCAGCGCAGGCCAAAAAATGAATACCCGCCTTAACACACCCGCTGAACAGCACTTATATGCACCGGGGCCAAAGCGCATCCTGACGCTCGATGGCGGCGGTATCCGTGGCCTGATCAGCCTGCAGATTCTAAGAAAAATCGAAACCATCCTTAAAACGCGTTTTGGACCGCAGATTCGACTATGCGATTATTTCGATCTGATTGTCGGCACCTCTACCGGCGCCATCATTGCCGGTGGTCTCGCTACCGGCCGCAGCGTTGATGAACTCGACCACCTATATCGGAAATTTGGCAGAGATATCTTTAAAAACGAATTTTTCAGACGCGGATTATTACGACCGAAGTTCGACGCCGAAGCACTGCGAGCGGAGCTTAAAGCACAGTTTTCCGATATCACGCTTGGTAGCAACCGCATTAAAACCGGACTTGCTATCATTCTCAAACGACTTGACTCCGGCAGCCCTTGGATTGTTTATAACGCCCCCACAAGCAAATACTACTATCCACGAGAAGGGCAGAAAGGCCGCGCCAACAAAGATTTTCTGCTCAGGCGTTTAATTAGAGCAAGCACCGCTGCACCCACCTTTTTTGAGCCTGAAGTTATAAACATTGCATCTCAGGTAAAGGGCGCATTTGTCGATGGTGGCGTCAGCCCCCACAACAACCCCGCCCTGCAGGCATTAATGCTCGCGACCATGGACGGCTACAAACTGAAATGGCAAACCGGTGCCGACAACCTGATGCTGGTCTCTGTCGGTACCGGCACCACTTACGCTGCGCCGACTGCAAACGACATTGAAGACGCCAGTGCAGCCGGCCTTGGTGTACAAGCACTGGTTTCACTAATGAATGATACTTCAAACCTTAACGAGACCATGCTGCAGTGGCTTTCAGACAGCCCGACAGCGCGTTCGATCGACAGAGTGATCGGCAGCCTGAAGCAGGATCAACTAGTGCCGCAGCCGCTGCTAACGTACCTGCGATATGACGCACACCTGCAAAGCGACTGGCTTCGAGAAACGCTTGCACTCGACTACAGTGAAAAACAGATTCAATCGCTGGGCTGCATGTCAAACGCAGCCAATATGGCAGAATTGTCTAACATAGGCGCACTCTGCGCAGAAAAACTGGTTAGTGACAATCACTTCAGGCGCGCGTTCGACACCGTTGCCAGCGCGCCACCAGAACCTGCATAACCGCGTTCCGAACTCATACTGTGGGGAGCGCCAATGCAACCTGATCCACTCTGCATAAAAAACTATTAGGTAAATACGGGGAACCTGTTACCCTGCTGCAGGACTAAACCTTGACAGGAAAACCGGGACACAGGTATTGAAGCGTCACATTGTACTTGCACTGCTGCTTTCAGATACGCCTTCCATAGCCACAGAAGATGAGTCGTACTGCGAATTTATTGAGCAGATGGCACACGCCTCTATGCTTGCCAGATTATCAGGGGTGCCAATGCAGTCAATGTTAAGTCTGGTCAAAGATGAAACGGCGGGCGGAATTGTCAGGGCCGCCTATAAGTATCCGGTACACAGAGAACAGAATGAAAAGCAATCACCAGTAAAAGAATTCTCTTCAGCAGTGCGATCACAATGCCTGCAACAATACCAATAGCTGCCCCACCTACAGCGTTTTAAATAGGATCCGATCGTCGACAACACTCATAACTTTCCTGCAACAGCACTCTCGTCATAGTAATTGTCCAAAGACAATCATGCGTTGTACTCTTCTCAGCTGAAATCCACAATCAGTCAACAAAAACAACAGAGATCTGACACCATGCTTTATATTACGGGACTGTCTGCAAGTGCACTGGGTGTGCTCGCTGTTATGCTGGCACTAAAAATAGTTGGTCTGCGCAGAGACAACAAAATCAGTA
>CAYZVB010000556.1:0-2508 GCA_964481315.1 uncultured Granulosicoccaceae bacterium | reverse complement strand
GCACCTGGCTTCAATGGACTATCTGCGCCAGAGCGTGGGGCTGCGTGGTTACGCACAGAAGAACCCGAAGCAGGAATACAAGCGTGAGTCTTTCGAGTTGTTTTCACACATGCTTGATGAATATAAAAAAGAAGTGGTCGGTGTGCTTTCAAAGGTAACCGTACAAGACCCTGCCGAAGTGGCGCAAGCCGAAGCACAGGCGCAAAGTGAAGCGCCGCAGGAAGTTAGCTACGAACATGCCGAAGCGGCCAGTGCGACAGCATCGGCGCCACCTGCTGCTGCCGCCGGGCAATCTGCTGCAGCAGCGATGGAAGAACCGTTTACCCGCGATCAGCCTAAGGTTGGTCGCAATGATCCGTGCTGGTGTGGTTCAGGTAAAAAATTCAAGCGCTGCCATGGAAAGCTCGGTTAGTGGCAGTCGGGCTTAGCAGTCCGGACAACCTGTGGCCGGTTAATGGCGTAACACTTGCGGCCGGAGCCTGTGGTCTAAAGGCTTCGGATGCCGACGACTTATTGTTGATCTCGCTTGCCGAACACAGTGTGGTCGCCGGGGTCTTTACACAGAACGCCTATTGCGCTGCACCGGTAACAATTTCACGCGAGTGTCTAGCACAGAGCAGCGTGCGGGCGCTGTTGATTAATTCGGGCAATGCCAACGCGGGCACTGGTAAACAGGGTCATGCCGATGCACTGGAGTTGTGCGCTGCATCTGCTGATGCACTTGATGTTAGCGCCGCGCAGGTGATGCCTTTTTCAACCGGGGTCATTGGTAGTCTGCTGCCGGTGGCATCGATGAAAGAAGGTATTGGCACACTGGCCGGGCAACTCAAAGCAGACAACTGGCTGGCTGCTGCCAGTGCGATAATGACCACCGACACCCTTGCCAAGGGGGGCAGTCGGAGGATAGAAATCGACGGTCAACAGATTACGCTGACCGGTATTTCGAAAGGCTCGGGCATGATCCACCCGAACATGGCCACCATGCTGTCTTTCATTGCGACTGACGCTGCGGTCGAAAATAATGCACTGCAAAAGGCTGTTAGTGAAATTGCCGATGCTTCGTTTAACTGTATTACTGTCGACGGCGATACCTCGACTAACGATTCATTTGTGACTATTGCCACTGGCGCACAAGGCAATGACGTACTTAACGAAAAGCACCCGCAATGGTCGGTTTTTTATGATGCGCTGCTTGAATTGTCGCAGTATCTTGCGCACGCCATCGTCAGAGACGGTGAGGGCGCCACACGTTTTATTTCAATAGCCGTCTCCGGTGGGTTGAACCATGCAGAATGCAGGGAAGTTGGCTTGACTGTAGCGCATTCGCCATTGGTTAAAACTGCGTTCTTTGCCGGTGACCCCAACCTGGGCAGAATACTCGCGGCCATCGGTCGCAGCCGTATTGGCGGGTTGGATATGAATGGCGTTTCTGTGAGTCTTGCAGATTTACCAGTGGTCGAGCGTGGTGAACCGGCTGAAACCTATAACGAAGATACTGCCTGTAAGATCATGGCAGAAGAAGATATTCTGGTTTCAATTGATTTGGGGCGCGCCGACAGCACAGCAACTGTGTGGACCACAGATTTGTCATATGAGTACGTAAAGATTAACGCGGAATACCGGTCCTGATTTAGCCGGTTAATTGTCAGTAGATGCCCTGGCTGCTGCTATATCCCGTAATTGCCTGTGCAGCGCTTTGACCTGAACGTGTAGTTCTTCAAGTGTGCCGGTATTGCTTATCACGCTATCTGCTACAGCAAGCCTTTGTTCCCTGGTGGCCTGGCTCGCAAGAATTTTTTGTGCCTGCTGAGTTGTACTGCCGTCGCGACTGGTGACACGTTCCAATTGTGTTTCTTCACTGACATCGACAACCACAACATGGTCGTACTTGTCGTGTTGGTTTGTCTCTACCAGTAGTGGAATAACCACAATACAATACGGAGCGTTGTCCAGTCGGTGCTTATGCAGGGCCTCCTCGGTTAGTCTGCGCACTTCCGGGTGCACAATGGCCTCGAGGTCTTTGCGGGACTGTGCATCGTTAAATACGATCTGTCTAAGCGCTTTGCGGTTTAATGATTCGTCACTGTCGATGACTGATTGGCCGAAGCGCTTCGTGATTGCTTTTAGGCCCGGAGATTCCGGCTCAACTGCCTGGCGACTAAGCACGTCTGCGTCGACAACAGGTACGCCGAGATCGCTGAATGCGTTACTGACTGCTGTCTTTCCACTGGCGATACCGCCGGTTAAAGCAACTGTTAACATGCGGTCTTATTGACGATATGGCTGTTGGGATTAGACAGTGAACTGGCTGGTATAAAGTCTGACAATTTCATCACCCCACATTAGTGCTATCCAGCCGGCTATGGCGAGGTAGGGGCCGAATGGAATCGGTTTGTCGCGCTGGTGTTTGAAGAACACCATCATCATGATGCCGATTACTGCACCTGTCAATGAAGACAGCAGAACGATGAGCGGAAGCTTCATCCAGCCCATCCATGCGCCGAGGGC
>CAYZVB010000555.1:0-2514 GCA_964481315.1 uncultured Granulosicoccaceae bacterium | reverse complement strand
CGTCTGTTACCACTGCTGCAGGTTTTGCGTCGCTGCTGCTGGCCGGGCCGGCGATCATTAAACAGTGTCGAAGACGGTGAAACCAACAATGGTTCAATCAGTATTTCAGGCTCTGCGTTGACTGACGAAACCAGTGGTACTGCGACTCTCAATATCAACAATCTCACTGTCACTGGTGCAGAGCCGGTTGCAATGAACGGGCAGGTTAATGTAACGACGTCGGTAGCCGGTGATCAAACCACCGCCACGATCAGCGGACCGGGCCTGACCATGTCCGCTGACGGAGAGACAATCACTTTTGCCAACTATTCAATGACTGTTGTCGACAATGAAACCAACGGCGCGACGTCGGTTGCCGCTTCTATGACAGTGCAGAGCTCTGTCGACGGCACCATTACCTTAGATATCAGTCCGGCGCTGTCGATACCGGATGACAGCTACGACTACCCAACATCGGGTACGCTTACCATGACTCACTCTGACGGCAGCTCACTGACCATTGATGCGAATACCGGTAACCTGGAAACCTTCAATTACATTATTAATGAAAATGGCGCTACAAGCTCCGGCACCGAGAACTGGATAGATACAGAGCTCGATCTTTCATAAGCCGTTATTTGATGTATTTGAAAAAGCAGCGCTCTTCGGAGCGCTGCTTTTTTTATGTGCGATGGGCTGGCGACTGCGCCAGTGCACTGTACCAGTGACCGCTGTCTTTGATGGTCCTAACCTGGGTTTCATAGTCGACGTGTACGAGGCCGAAGCGCATCCTGTAGCCTTCCGCCCATTCGAAGTTGTCCATCAGGCTCCATGCGAAATAGCCTTTCACCGGCAGCCCGTTCTCAGTCACACGGGCAATTTCACGCAGGTGTGACTCGAGGTAGTCGATGCGTCGCTGATCTGTGACTTTGCCGTTAACCGGTTGATCGTTATAGCAGGCACCGTTTTCGGTAATAAAACACGGTGGCAGGCTGTAGTCGCGGTAAACGCGGTCCAGCAGCGCACTAAACGCTTGTGGCGCAACTTCCCACCCGATATCGGTTTTGTCGGCGATGTCCGGCGCGGGTGCCTGTTTGCAGCCGGGGTAGCGTGCATTCGGATCGTCGAGCACGCGTGCCGGTGTGTAGTAGTTTAACCCCCAGAAATCGAGCGGCTGATGCATGTCGGGCAGATCGGCCTGCCATTGCTCCGGCAGATAGTCAGCCAGCGCCTCGACATAGCTTTGCGGGTAGCTGCCGCGAAACAACGGATCGAGAAACGCACCATTGTGAAAATCAAAGAAGCGCTGTGCAGCAGCTGTATGCTGGTGTGAATCGTCAGCCGGGTATACGGAATGAAGGTTCAGCGCAATGCCGGTTGGAATATTGGTTTCCGAGCGGATAGCCTGCACCCCAAGACCGTGCGCAAGGTTTAAAAAATGAATCGCCGGCACGGTTGCCTCAATCGACTTTTCACCGGGTGCATGAATGCCCAGTAAATGGCTGAGAATTGATGAGCACCACGGTTCATTTAGTGTGGCAATGGTTTCCAGCCGGTCGCCAAAGTGTTTTGCAATAACCCGCGCATAGTCGGCAAATGCGTGTGCCGTTTTGCGACTGGTCCAGCCGCCGTGTCCGTGCAACTCGATAGGCAGGTCCCAGTGATACAGAGTCGCAAAGGGCTTTAAGCCGCGCTCAAGACAGCCGTCGATCAATTTGTCGTAGAAGCCCAGCCCTGCCGCATTCACCTTGCCGGTTCCGTCCGGTATGACCCGCGGCCAGGCAATGGAAAACCGATAGGCATCCATATGCATCGACTTGATCAGGTCGAGGTCGGACTGCCAGCGGTGATAGTGATCGCAGGCAACATCACCGGTGTCGCCGTTGTGCACACGGCCGGGCATTTTCGAAAACGCATCCCAGATGGACGGTTTGCGACCATCTTCGTCGTGAGCCCCTTCAATCTGATAAGCTGCAGTCGCTACGCCAAACAGGAAGCTTTCAGGGAAGGTGTATTCCGGGAGTTTTATCGTCATAAGGTTGTCTCAATAGTTGTCCCGGGACCTGGCGCAGCAAAGTACCGATACGGGCCTAATACGAGTTGAGTGGCAGTGCGTTAGACACGTTACACGATTCGGTTGGGACGAACAGCAGTATTAATGCTACAAGTAAAACACATACAGTCAACAGATGCAGGGGAATACATTGGATCTAAAACTCGCCGACGCGAAGAAAATTATTGAAGCGGCACTGGCAGCGCAAGCGGAGCACAAATTTAAGCCGTTGGCGGTCACCGTTGTTGGAACACGCGGGACCATTATTGCCTGTGAATGTCAGGACGGCACCAGCCTGCTGCGTCCAAAAGTTGCGCACGGAAAGGCATTTGGCGCAATATCTCTGGGGGTCGGTTCAAGGGTACTTTTTGAACGCGCCAAAGTTGAACCCTTTTTCGTGCAGGCCGCCAACGCGTTGTGCGATGGCGCGCTGGTACCTGTGCCGGGTGGCGTGCTGGTGAAAGATGCCGATGGCAATACCC
>CAYZVB010000554.1:0-2540 GCA_964481315.1 uncultured Granulosicoccaceae bacterium | reverse complement strand
ACAGTCACGTTCTCACCCCCATATCGGGCCCGCCCTGCGGGCCCTCTTTTTATCCGCAGTAACCACTTTATAAAGTTTTATACAATTGACCGACGGGCACGCGTCCGACGCGTTATAATGCGCGCAATGAGCACCGAGAGACAGTACCCATGAGAATGGATTTTTACAGTGACCAAATCGAACAATCGATCGAGGGCGCCAAGGCGACTGTCTCAGGCGATGGCAGCAAATTCGAAGCGGTGGTAATCACCAACGGCTTCAATGAACTCTCAACACTGAAACGACACAAGCTGGTCTATGCAGTACTTGACGAATATATCAAATCCGGTGCCATTCACGCGCTTACAATAAAGGCCTACACTGAAGCGGAGTGGGCTGAACAGCAAGGCTGACCCGGCCACACACCACTCACCCGCCCCGCGCAGATTACACAACGGGGTTACGTGCTCAACAGCAGCATCGTCAACAACACTTTTCGGCTACACCTGCCAGCGACTTTCAAGTCATCACAAAAGCACACAACGCGCTTTAACACCGCAGACCGGCACGATATGCTCCGCACACAGACCGGAGCACAGAAACAGGTTCCACAACACTTATGGCACTGATCAGGTTGCGGGATATCAGCCTCGCATTCGGACCCGAAGCACTACTCGACCACGCAGATCTGGTGGTGGAAGCCGGCGACAAAATCGCGGTGCTGGGCCGCAACGGGCAAGGCAAGTCGACGCTGTTAAAAGTTATTAGCGGTGAACTCACCGCAGACAGCGGACAGCTGGAAAAAAACGACGGCGTGACGATTGCACGACTGCAACAGGAAGTGCCGAGCGGCGAAGACAACCGCAGTGTATTTGAAGTCACTGCCTCAGGGCACGATGACAACACTGCACAGGCACTACTGGAAATTTACCGCGACGGTTCCACCACGCTAGACACCGACAAAGACATCTGGCAAACCTCGGCGCAGGTGCAAAGCGTAATCAGCCAGCTCAGCCTCGACCCGGACGCACAGATCTCAACGCTTTCAGGCGGACAAAAACGCCGCGCCATGCTGGCACGCGCGCTGGTGACCGAGCCTTCGGTACTGCTGATGGACGAACCGACCAACCATCTCGATGTTGCATCAGTGGTGTGGCTGGAATCGTTCTTGAAAAAGCTCAATGTGACAATGATTTTTGTCACCCACGACCGCCAACTGATCCGGGTACTGGCCAACCGCATTGTAGAAATCGATCGCGGCACACTGACCAGCTGGCAACAGACATACGAACGTTATCTTGTCTCCCGTGAACAGGCGATAGCCGCACAGCAGGAACACGACAAACAGTTTGATAAAAAACTAAAGCAGGAAGAAGAATGGATTCGGCAGGGAATTAAGGCTCGCCGCACACGCAACGAAGGTCGTGTTCGGGCGCTGAAAAAACTGCGTGAAGAGCGCGCTAAACGGCGTGCTCAGATCGGCCAGGTAAACATGCAGGTCCAGACCGGTAACAAGTCCGGGAAAATTGTGTTTAGTCTTGACGGCATTAGCCATGCGATGGGAGGCAAACAGTTAATCCGCAACTTCTCTGCAACGGTAATGCGTGGCAACAAGGTTGCGATCATCGGGCCGAACGGCAGCGGTAAAACCACGCTACTGAAAATCATGCTGGGTGAACTGACACCGGACAGCGGCACAGCCGAACAGGGAACCAACCTTGAAGTCGCCTACTTTGATCAGTTGCGTGCACAGCTCGACGAAAAACAGACCGCAGCCGACAATGTGTCAGAAGGTGCCGACTTTGTAGAGATCAACGGCAACCGGCAACACATCATGGGCTACATGCAGGAGTTTTTGTTTAGTCCGGAGCGTGCCCGTGCTCCTATCACCGCATTGTCCGGCGGCGAGCGCAACCGGTTACTGCTGGCCAAACTGTTTACCAAACCTGCCAATGTGCTGGTGCTTGACGAACCCACCAACGACCTTGATGTCGAAACACTGGAGCTTCTTGAATACACCATTCTTAATTTTCCGGGCACCGTTTTACTGGTAAGTCACGACCGCGAATTTATTGATAACATTGCCACCAGCACAATTGCCTTTGGAGAAAGCGGCAGCCTGCGTGAATATATAGGCGGCTACAGTGATTATCTTAATCAGAAGCCGGACACCGCAAAAAAAGGCACTAAGTCGGCCGGTGGCAAAGCAAAAAAAACGCAGAGCAACACCTCAGCCGGTAACAGTAATAGTGATAGCTCAGGCAAGGTAAAACTGTCTTATAAACTGCAGCGCGAACTCGATCAGCTACCACAAAAAATAGAGAATCTCGAAGCAGAAAAAACCGCGCTTGAAAGCAAACTGGCCGACCCCGAAATCTACCAAAAAGCCGGCACTGAACTTAGCGACCTGCAGGCACAATACACGTCTCTTGAAAGCGCAATTGCAGTGGCCTATGAACGCTGGGACGAACTGGAATCGTTATCCGGCGGCTGATATCGCTATTTAAATAAATATCCCCCGGCAAAGCCGGGGGTATTAGAATCAGGGCCGCTCAAAGCGG
>CAYZVB010000553.1:1972-2561 GCA_964481315.1 uncultured Granulosicoccaceae bacterium | reverse complement strand
CAATCCGCCATTTCAGACTGATCCGGATGACCATGTCGATGCGCTGGAAACTTTTGGTGATTCGCTTTTCGAGCAACTGCACGAACTTCCTGAAGAAGACTGGGAGGCGGTGTTGTCGGATATGCCCGAGTCAAATGACTACTATATCGACTGGTTCAAAGTAGAAGACTACGGAGAGGCTGTTGAGGATTTTGCTGCGCTGTCCAGCCGGCACAAAGTACTTGCCACACTGATTGATGGCACGCCGATGCTGGAACTACTGATACCGGCGGAGGCGATGGTGATAGAGGTTATGCCACTTACGGGTTACGACAGAAGGTTGCTGTTAAACCGGGTAGTGACCGTTGGTGCGGTATTGCTGATTGGCCTGCTGGCGTCGTGGTTAACGTTGTATCCGATCGCCAAACGCTTGCGACGCTTGCAGTTACTGGCCGGTTCCTACAGCGACGGTGATCTTTCCGCCAGAAATACCGATACTGCGTCAGATGCAATTGGTAAGCTCGGCGTTTCCATGGAGTCTATGGCAGATCGTGTTGACGGACTGTTAACAGACAAAGAACAGCTGGTGAATGATCAGCAGGAGCTCATG
>CAYZVB010000553.1:0-1962 GCA_964481315.1 uncultured Granulosicoccaceae bacterium | reverse complement strand
ATTTAGAGCACCAATGGCGCGCATGCGATTCGCGCTTGAAATGCATGAGGGCACAACTGACTTTCCCGATGAAAGTAAACAGGAAGTCAGTGAGGCACTTGAAGAGCTCGATGGACTCGTTACTGAGGTATTGCGATACGCCAGACTACAACGCAGCGCACCGGTGCTTCAAACATCCAGGGTGTTGCTTACCGACATGGTGCATGAGTCTGTGGCAGCAGTACAGGCATTGCGGCCGGAAGTGGTGGTCAGTGTGGACAACCCGTATCGCAGGTTGGAACTGCTGGTCGATCCGGTACAGTTTCAACGTGCGTTGCGAAACCTTGTCAGCAATGCGCTTAAATACACACATGACACTGTTGCGGTTGCCTGTGACCTGCGTCAGGATGAACTAATCATCCGCGTCGACGATAACGGGCCCGGCATTGATGAAGCGGCACGCAAGCGCATTCTCGCCCCGTTTGTAAGAATCGACAGCAGCAGAACCAGAAGACTGGGTGGTGCCGGTCTTGGGCTTGCGATTGTTAACGGCGTAATGACCAAACATGGTGGTCGCGTCGAAATTTCCGACTCTAATACCGGCGGAGCCAGCTTCCGCATGATATTGCCGGCTTCGTGCTATCTGTACGATGATCTGACGCCGGCTGGCAGGTAAGCCATCGTCTAAATGTGTTACATTTTTTCTGCCCCCGCTGCATTCCAGGGAGGCGAGGTTGGGAGGAATGGATCATGAGTAACGAAAGTATCAGGTCTTTTGGCGGCTTTACGTATTCAGTGCCATTGCAGGACGTGCTCGATGCTGAGGGTAACAGTGCCAGACTCAGGCCGCAGTCGGTGGAGGTTTTTCGCTATCTCGCAAACAACAGCGAAAGGCTGGTCACCCGGCAGGAGCTGATTGATAATATCTGGCCGGATGTCGCCGTCACCGACGATTCGCTCACCAAGTGTATTTCTGAAATTCGCAAAGTGCTTAGCGACACCGACCGCAGCATTCTCACTACGATGCCTCGCAGAGGCTATCAGCTGATTGCCGATGAAACAGATCTGTTGAGCAATAATGTCACTGATCGCACCTTAGTAGAAAAGCCGGATGGTTCCGCGAGCTGGATCTGGTTTGCACCTGTATTGCTGTTGCTCGGTATTGCGATCTATTTTCTAACGACTGCCGTTGATCGATCGGGATCGGAAACACCTGTTGTAGCCTTTGAAGACGCAGATGGTATACCTGCTCTTGCTATTACCAGTGGGGCCGAAAATAACACAGTAAATACCGAACTGCGCTCTGAGTTACGCGCGGCGCTGTCACGCTATCGGACAGTGCAGTTGGTTGAAGCGACAGAAGCCGATTTGCACTTGCAATTACCTGCCGGTAATCCGGATTCGCAAACCGTTGAACTGATTCATGTTGCCTCCAATGAAGTGATGTTTGCAGACTCGTATGAGCGCAGTAGCACCGACATACAAAAGCTCGCAGTTCGTGTGGCTGCTGCAGTGGCATCACCGGGTGTTGGTGCTGTTGACACGTGGTTACTAAAGTCCACCAGACTGGTGCCGGCAGATCAGCTCGGCAAGGCAGCCTGTTATGCTCACGGCTATGGATGCTCAAAGTGTTCCGGTGAGGAAGACACCATTACGCGCCGGGCAGAGGCCTGCCTTAGCGCCATATTGGAGAAAGACCCGGAAGATGCGAGAGCCTGGGCCCTGCAGGCCACCATACATGCACATCAATACTGGTGGGCCAATACGTTGCCGGAGCCGATGCGCAGTGATCCGGCTTTAAGATCGCATTTACCGACGAAGGCAATAGAAGCTGCAAATCGCGCCGAGTCACTGTCAGATGGCTATGACACTGCCGTTTACTGGGGAATGGCGGAAGCCTACTACTCTGCGTGTGAAGTCGATAAGCTCAAAACCGCTATTGACCGCGGGCTGCAAATAAACCCCGACGATCCAAACCTGATG
>CAYZVB010000552.1:0-2563 GCA_964481315.1 uncultured Granulosicoccaceae bacterium | reverse complement strand
AGTACAGACAGCGCTTCATGTCCTTTTGGTGTTGCCATGACCAAGGCGGTGGCTGCAGGAGATGTTGCGCCGGGTGCAAACGCCACCTACAGCATTGAAATAACCAATCAAAGTGACAGTTCAATAGTGTTTAGCCTGACAGATGATCTGGCAGACGCAAGAACATTTGTCGACGGCACGCTGAGCAACCCGTTTGGGGGAACTGCATCTGCCTATGGCGATAATTCTCTGCTCAATATTTCTTCTGCATCGATAGCCGCCAATAGTAGCGGTGTTATACAGGTGTCGGTGTACTACCCGCCGGACTATCCAATGGGAGACGCACCAAATCAGGCATCGCTGAATGCACCGTCGCTGGCTGCTAATGTGATATCCGACGACCCGTCGACTCCTGCCGTCGCAGATACAACGCTTGTTAATGTGTTGCCCAACCCATCGGTGGGTGTGTCAAAGAAAGCCATCGTTAGCGGCCTTGATGTGGCTTATGAAATTTACCTTAAGAATCTTGGTAACACACCGGCTGATACGTTGTTACTGGCAGATGATCTGGACGCTGTGTTCGGTACAGGCAACTATGCATTTACCACTTTGCCGCAACTGGTGAACGACCCGGGCACGATCACACTCAACCCCGGTTACGATGGCAGTGCCGGTATCGAGCTCATTGAATCTGCCAGTGGCTCGACTCTCGCTGTTGGCGCCAGTGCCACAGTACGTTTTGCGGTGCGATTGTTGTCGGTTATTGATACCGGTGCAGGTATTGGTGTTTACAGCAACCAGGTCGAGGTATTTTTTGAAGACCCGGACGGCAATACGGTTAGTGATTTGTCTGTCGACGGCGACAACCCCGACCCAGACGATAACGGCTTTCCCGCCGAGCAGTCACCAACAATTATCAGCGTCTCACAGATCATTCAAATTCAGGGCACGGTGTTTGTCGACAATGGTGTCGGTGGTGGTGCTGCACATAACGGGTTGCGCGAATCTTCCGAAACGGCGGTCGGTGGCGTGCGTGTTGAAGCCCTTGCTGCCTCAGGGGTCATTGCATCGGCTGTAACAGGTGCAGATGGCAGCTATGAACTGGTTGTGCCGGGCGGCTATGGCAATCAGCTGGTTACGGTTACCGTGCCTGCAGTCGGTGGCTATACGCCTATTTCAGAATTTTATGTGCAGGGTTCAGGGCCATCCGGTTCGGCGTCCGATGCGCAGGTTGAGTTTACGCCGCAGTTGTCATTCATTGGTGCTTACGGCATTGACTTTGGCATGGTTGAAACGCCGGTGTGGGAGGCGGACAGCATTGCTGAAAATGAGGCGGGAGCCACTGTGTTGCATACGCACCGGTATCGGGCTCAGTCGAGTGGCGTGCTGGAGATTAGCCAGGTTAACCCGATAGCTACACCGGCCAACACCGCGTGGCAAACGGTCTTGTTTCATGACATTAATTGCGATGGTGCATTGTCCGGCTCTGAACCCTCGCTGCCTGCCGCGATCAATGTCAATGCTGATCTCACTCCGGAAGTTTGTGTGATTAGTAAAGTGTTTATACCGACTGACGTCAGTCGCGGTGATAATTATACGGTGCAACTTGTAGCAACGCTGACTTACTCGGACGATACCGGTACCGGGCACGGACTGACCGACACCCGCAGCATTACCGATCTGACGACAGTAATTACTGCCGGTGGTGGTAAGCTTTCTCTCAACAAGACAGTGCAAAACATCAGTACCGGAGGCGCTCAAACTACCAGCAATGCGGCTTCGTCAGGGGATGTGCTGCGCTATCGTATTACTTTTATCAACACCGGAAGTGGTCCGGTCACCGAACTGTTGATCTCTGACAGTACACCGGCGTTTACCGGGCTCGCGGGCCCTGTCAATTGTCCGGCTTCGCTGCCTGTGAGTCTGTCGTCCTGTGTTGTACTGGTGCCTGCGGCGGTGGATAACTCTGCCGGTTACAGCGGCATGGTGCAGTGGCAGTTTTCGGGTCAACTGGTGGCGGGTGATGGTGGTGATGTTGTCTATGAAATCAGTGTCGAATAACCAACTAAAACACTCGGAATACTGCTCCTTCAAGGTCGATTGAAGCCAACTGCGCACTGTCAGTAAAAGTACGTCATGGTGTATACTGGGGGTTCCCGCTGGTATCACCAATGGATAACCATTGAGCAAGCTTCTCGACAGATCTCCTCTCAGCCCCACTGCAGACTTAAAGCGCGCCGGCCTTAAAGTAACGCTGCCGCGTCTGAAAATACTCGAGATCCTGGAAAACGCCGAGCAGCATCACCTGAGCGCAGAAGACGTCTACAAGGCTCTGCTGGCTGATGACACTGAAATCGGCCTTGCCACGGTGTATCGCGTGCTAACGCAGTTCGAAACCGCCGGACTGGTGACCAGGCATCGTTTCGATGGCGGGCAGGCGCTGTTTGAGCTCGACACCGGTGACAGCCACGATCACATCGTCTGTATCAAGAGCGGTGTGGTTGCAGAGTTTAAAGACGAAAAGCTTGAAGCCCGGCTGCGGGAAATTGCCGACGAGCTTGGCTACGAGCTGACTGATCACAGC
>CAYZVB010000551.1:0-2566 GCA_964481315.1 uncultured Granulosicoccaceae bacterium | reverse complement strand
AGGCAGAGCTGATTCTACTAACCGGTCAGCATCTCAATGAACAGGGGCTTCAGTCACTGTACGAAAAACTACAGGTGGCGTTAAAAAACAGTGTGCCATGCATCTGTACCAATCCGGACAAAATCGCTTATGCAGAAAGTGGCAAAGTGTTTTCGTCCGGTACAGTCGCCGCATGGTATGAATCGCAGGGCGGGGAAGTGATTTGGCTGGGCAAGCCTTACCCCGAAATCTATCAGTATATTTTTAACTCGCAAGAAATTTCAGATAAAAATAAAGTGGTGTGCGTGGGAGACAGTGTCGAACACGATATTGCCGGTGGCAGCGCGCAGGGGGTAGATACCGTGCTGGTTCGTACCGGCATTAACGACCATGTTACCGATGCTGAACTGAAGCAATTGTATGCGCAGCACCAGTGCACACCGAGCTATGTGATTCCGTCTTTTAGCAAACTCTGAAACTGCTTGTTCGGCGGTACGTTTGTTTTACTCACGCACGATATTGGGCAGTGCACCTTCGCAGACCAGAACCATACCGCTGCATCGATTCCGTTAAAGCGAAGTGGACTACCGCAGGACTACGCCGAAACCATTCTGGTTTTATGTGCCGGTGCGGGATATATCACAGGGCAGACTATCGTTGTGGATGGTGGTTTAACGCTGGTTTAGTGCAGCTATTAGGCAGTAACTACCTGGCGGACTCAGGTTTGCTGAGCGGCTTTTTTGCAGCGGCCTTGCGTATCCATGAAACAAACGTTTCAACTTCTGCACCTGCGTCGGGAGTGGTTACAATGTCATAGCCAATATCTGTACACAGTACTTCTTTAAAGGGTTGCACCAGCAGACCCGCACTCACAACACTCTGAAGAATCGGCCAGCTTGCAAGGACCACCCCCTGTCCGGCAATGGCTGCCTGTACTGCCACGCCGTAGTCACTGAAATATAATGCTTCACCAGTGGGAGTGTAGTTGGCGTTGGTGTGCTTAAACCAGCTTTCCCAGGTAAACCACTTTCGGGTTTCCCTGGCCCATGGCATCTTTGAGATATCCCAGTGAATCAAAGGCAAGTGAGCAAGTTCAGTGATGTCTGTGAGCCCGTTTTCCGACAACATCGAAGGGCTGCAAACGGGAAAGATAATATCCTCGAACAAACGATGTGAGACCAGCGAGTTGTCCTGGGTTACTCCATAGCGAATAGCGACATCAACATCGCTGCGGTGCAGGTCTACCACTTCCTGAGACGATTCGATCAGCACATTAACTCCTTCAAAGTGGCTTCTGAAGTCTGCAAGTGTCGGCACCAGCCAGGTAGCGGCCAGCGACGATTCGACTGACACGATAATTCGTGTGGACTGCGGTTGAGCTTTCATTTTCTGCACGGAGGAAGACAGCAGATTCATGGCTGCAGTCAGTTGCTCAGTACCGGCAGCGCCGCTGGCTGTAAGCACCAGCCCGCGACCGTTTCGTTCAACCAGTTTCACACCGAGGCTGGATTCGAGTTTACTAATCAACTGTTTAACCGCAGCCGGGCTAACGTTCAGTTCATCTGCAGCACTGGGATAGTGCAAATGACGGGCGACAGATTCAAATGCACGAAGCGCATTAAGTGATGGGAGTGGGGTAGTCATAAAAGTAAGTAAACCTAACTTTTATGTACAGATCAAATGTTTTAACCACTGGAAAAACTTCGGTTATTATTTCTGCCAACCATAATATTGTTAGAAAAACTATGATGGAGTGCCTGTGAACTCAAGTGATGGCGACACCAGAGATCTGGTATCAAGTATTCCCGGTGCGGGCTGGGACTACAGTCTGTCGCGGCATCCGTATCATGAAATAGAACGTCCGCTGGGCCCGCACTACTGTGTATACAATCGCCGTCTGATGGCCTGCTGTTTTGACAGCAGCAATATTGAAGACGAATACTGGTTGCTGCGTCAGAAAGCCGCACTGTTGAATACCGGTGAGTTTCCGCTGCAGTTTAAGGGGCCAGATGCTGAAGCACTGCTGGATAAGCTGTTTACTAAAGACATTACAAAGGTCAAAACCGGGCGCTGTGGTTACGGACTCGCCTGCTATGAAGACGGTGGATTACTGGTTGACGGTGTTCTGCTGCGATTAACTGATGACTGTTTCTGGTATGCACAGGCAGACGGTGACTTTTACAGCTGGGCACGTGCTCATGCCACCGGCCTAAACGTGGAAATCAGTGACCCGCGCGTGTTTGTTTCGCAGGTGCAGGGGCCAAATGCACTGAGCATACTGCAGGCGGCGAATGGCGGTGAGTTACCCGATCCATTCGGTTACTTTGCCATAGCGCGGGTAAATTTTGCCGGTCAGGAAGTGATAGTGACACGCACCGGCTACACCAACGAACTGGGCTGGGAGTTTTACACCGAACCGCACCACGATGCCGACGCTATCTGGCAACATCTTAAAACCGTCGGAGAACCGTTCGGGCTCAGGATATTCGGGCTCGATGCGATGAATGTACGCAGAATTGAGGCAGGCATATTTAACGCCGGTTCTGATTTTGATCACACCACCACGCCTTATGATGTCGGACTTGGT
>CAYZVB010000550.1:0-2567 GCA_964481315.1 uncultured Granulosicoccaceae bacterium | reverse complement strand
TACTCAGTGGACAGGACTAGTCCTGTGTGACTCGGTTTGCTTCTTCAAGGCTTGTTAGTCCTGCCATAACTTTCTTTAGTGCAGAACGTCGTAAGTCATCAATGCCCTCTTCTTTGGCCTGGTCAGCAATGTCGATGGAGTTGCCTTCCGACATAATGATACGACCCATAGCCTCAGAGATTGGCATAACCTGATAGATACCAACCCGACCCTTGTATCCCTCGTTACACTTGGAACAGCCGTTGGCTGCGTACAGCGCGAAGTCTTCCTGTTGCAGATCTTCCTCAGTGAAGCCCTCTTTTAACAGTACTTCTTTTGGCACGTCTGCTGGTTGTTTACATTCACACAGCCGTCTGGCAAGACGCTGGGCAATAATTAGTGTGACAGCGCTGGCAACGTTGAACGGTGGTACACCCATATTCATCAAACGTGAGATTGTTTGAGGTGCATCGTTAGTGTGCAGAGTAGATAGCACCAGGTGACCAGTCTGTGCGGCCTTGATGGCGATGCTTGCTGTTTCAAGATCACGAATCTCACCGACCATTATCACGTCTGGATCCTGTCTTAGGAAAGACTTCAGTGCCTCAGCAAACGTCAGACCTGCCTTCGGGTTTACGTTAACCTGATTAATACCAGCCAGGTTAATTTCTGCGGGATCTTCCGCCGTGGATATATTGGTGTCCGGTGTATTCAGTATGTTCAGACCAGTGTAGAGCGATACCGTCTTACCACTACCGGTTGGTCCTGTTACCAGGATCATTCCGTACGGATTAGCCAATGCATCCATGTAGCGCTTTTTCTGTTCATCTTCGTAGCCGAGTACATCAATGCCAAGCTGTGCGCTGCTTGGGTCAAGAATACGCAATACGGTTTTTTCGCCGAACAAGGTAGGGCATGTGTTAACACGAAAATCGATTGCCCGGTTTTTCGAAATTTTTAATTTAATACGGCCGTCTTGAGGGACTCGCCTTTCCGAGATATCCATTCTGGACATCACTTTAAGTCTTGCCGTTATCTTACCAGCGAGGTTAAGTGGTGGTTGTGCAACCTCCTGCAGCATGCCATCGACTCGAAACCGAACTCGAAATACTTTCTCATAGGGTTCGATATGGATGTCCGAAGCACCGCGTTTAATCGCATCCATGAGCACTTTGTTGACAAAGCGCACGACAGGCGTGTCATCTATGTCGGAGCCATCGTCTTCATCAGCGGTGCTTTCATCACCACCGAGCTCCATATCGAAACTCTCATCAAGTCCTTCACCCAGGCTGCCCATGTCTGACGCAGACGAAGCGATTTCGATGAGCTGTGCTAGTTTGTCCTCTTCGACTAGTATAGGGACGACTGACTTGCCGGAGCTGAACTTTATCTCATCGAGGGCCGCAGTATTAGTTGGATCTGAGACTGCGACAAACAGTCGCGAACCGCGCATAAATATGGGCAGCGCGTTGTTTTTGGTGACGGCCTCTTCCTGAATGAATTCTGACGGGATTGATTCAGCTGAAAGAGCACCCAGATCAAAAAGCGATAGGCCAAATTCTTGCGCTGCGATGTTCGCTATTCTCGTGGCTGAGATATCCATGTGATGGACAAGATGGCTAATCAACTGGCGCTTGTTTGCACTGGCGTCTGCAAGTGCTTGCAGTGCATCTTCCTCGGTTAAAACCTCTTCCCTCACAAGGCGCCGTGGTAAGCCGGACAAAGACTGTTTGGCATCATTAGAGGCTGGTGCGTTACTGGACATGTTCCCCGCCTGAATTATCGGTTGTTATAGAGGTACTACTCGGCGGCTTCGGTTGGAAGTTGAGTGGTACGAGTTGTTTTGATGTGTTTCTGCGCTATTAGCGAGCTACGCTACAGTTTCGGTCTGCAGAGTCTGTCGTCAAGGCAATTGCCGGAAACGGTCCACTCCAAACCCCCTGCACCGACATTGGGAGTCAGGGTGTACGTGATTGCCACGCCGAAAATCGTGGGATCGCCGATCGAGCTGATCGTTCCATCAACAGTCGTCAGGCTTTGGGTATAGCCCGATCCGGGGGGATTAATGTCTTGTGGAATTCCCGGGAAAGATGTTGGTGCTCCGTCACCAGAGCAACCATCAAGTACACCCTGTTCCTGGAAGCAAAGGAGTACACCGGTTTTTGCCATTGTTGTTAGCTTGACAACTTCTGAATATCTTGAACGCTTGATGTAAGTGGAATACTGCGGTAGTGCGATCGAAGCCAGAATCCCTATGACGGCTATCACTATCATAAGCTCGATGAGGGTAAAGCCTTTAAACTTATTATTCATTGTTTGATACCCTCCGACAAAAAAAAGAAGCCCAGCGATTATCGCTGGGCTTCCGATAACGTAAACAGCTACGTTGTCTTAGTCCTTACACAGGTTCTCTGCGAGGCAAGAACCAGTAACACCCCAAGCCAGACGTGTGTTGTTTGCGTCAGGTACAGGAGTGAGAATATAGGTTTCGCTATTCAGTTCAGCAGCGTGGCCGGTAGCTGTGATAGTGCCGGCAGCAGTAGTCAGGCTTTCAACCATACCAGTCTGTGCAGTGATATCTGCAGGAA
>CAYZVB010000549.1:0-2583 GCA_964481315.1 uncultured Granulosicoccaceae bacterium | reverse complement strand
CAAGGAGAGCGTTCATGAGCAAACGTAACCGAACAGCGATAAGCGAGCTGCAGACTGGCAAGGCCGAAAGCAGCAGTCAGGTCAATCGTCGTCGCGACCAACACAAGCTTTGTCAACGCGCTAACCAGCAAACAAATAATCATCAGGAAGCGGTCAGCTACGCGATGGCAAGAACGGGTTAAGGCTGCGCGCTCACTCTACATGGTCGTCTGCGATGGGGTTGATCGATGAGTAGTAGTACGCGATAGCCTGGGCGCGATTTCCAACCTGCAGTTTTTCGTACAGGTTGCGCAGGTGGAACTTCACCGTGTTAACAGAAATGTTGAGTTCTTCTGCGAGCTGTGCGTTGGTGCGACCGAGGGCAAGTGTTCCCAGCAGATTACGCTCGGAACGTGTCAGCATTTGCAGTGGGTCGTGCAGGTCGCGCACATCGATGTACGGGAAGATCATTTTGCCTGCAGCTACTTCAAGCACAGTGTGTTTTAGCTGCTCCGGCGGATCAGCGTGTGAAAAAAATCCTGCAGCACCACAGGCCATGGCACGCTTCGGCAAGTCTCTCGCATCACTGTGCGTGCATACAATGACGCGCATCGGTGATTCCTGTTCACGCATGATTTTTACCAGCCGCTCTGCGCCAAGCGTAGGTAAGCCCCAGTCTACAATGCCAACCACACTCGGAACCGTCAGTGCGTTTTGTAGAAACGCTTCTGCGGTGCTTGTCGAACTCATTACGCTGAAACGTTCGTCCTGTTCGAACAGCTCGGCAAGTGCCGACACCAGAAGTGAATTTGCACCACCGAGGGAGATATCAATTCTACTCATAATATGCGTTCATGGTGTAAGCGCCAAAACAATAGCCGGGCTGCAACCACTACCTCCAGCATGCGTGTACTCTATAGACTAACCATACTACAGATAGAGTTGATATTCAGTTCGACTACAAGAGATATCAATGGATATTCATGAATACCAAAGCAAAGAAATTCTCGCGGGTTTTGGCGTGCCCATTCCGCGAGGAGGTCTTGCATTCAGCCCGGAACAGGCGGCTTATCGTGCACGTGATATTGGCGGGGACCAATGGGTGGTTAAAGCGCAAATTCACAGCGGTGGTCGCAGTAAAGTGGGTGGTGTCAGGTTGTGCGCTTCAGAAAACGATGTCTACGACGCTGCCGATGATCTTTTTGGCAAGCGATTGTTCACCACCCAGAGCGGTGATGAGGGTAAAGTGGTTTATCGCGTATATGTCGAAGGGATGGTTACCATCAGTACCGAGCTTTATCTCGGGTTTGTGTTAGATAGAAAAGCCGAAAGAGTAATGGTGGTTGCGAGCCGCGAGGGTGGTATTGAAATTGAGGAAATTTCCCGCTCAAAACCTGACAGCATTATTCGCAGCAGTGTTGACCCGGCGGTTGGTATGCAACATTTTCAGGCGCGCGAAATTGCTTTTCAACTCGGTATTCCGAACTCGCTCGTTAAAGAAGCCGTTGAAGTCATTGTCGGGTGCTACCGCGCGATAGATCAGCTTGACGCCACCATGGTTGAAATCAACCCGCTGGTCGTCACTGAAGACAACCGTCTATTTGCGGTCGATGCAAAAATGATGTTCGACGACAATGCGTTGTTTCGACGTCCGGACATCGCAGAGCTGCGCGATAAATCTCAGGAAGAAGCCCGCGAGTCGAAAGCGGCTGATCGCGGCCTGCGCTACGTTGGCTTAAACGGCTCCATAGGTTGCCTGGTGAACGGCGGAGGTTTGGCCATGGCCACCATGGACATGATTCAACTGGCGGGTGCAGAGCCTGCTAATTTTTTGGATATCGGCGGTGCAGCATCACCTGAACGTGTCGCCAAAGCGTATCGGTTAGTGACATCAGATGATCGCGTGGAAGCTTTACTGGTAAACATATTTGCGGGCATCAACCGTTGTGACTGGGTAGCACAGGGATTGTTACAGGCATTTGAGAAAGAACCACCTGAAATACCTATAGTGGTGCGGTTTTGCGGTACCGCTGCAGAAGAGGGCAGAAAAATTCTCTCCCGCAGCGGCCATGCAATCATTCATGCAGGAACGCTGGCGGAAGCTTCTGAAAGGGTAGCCACTGCAGCAAAAGGTGCTGCAAAGGCACGCGCTGTCAGGCAGCAGGTTAAACCATGAGTATT
Organism: uncultured Granulosicoccaceae bacterium; assembly: GCA_964481315.1. Classification (GTDB taxonomy): domain Bacteria; phylum Pseudomonadota; class Gammaproteobacteria; order Granulosicoccales; family Granulosicoccaceae. The sequence goes on along the minus strand of CAYZVB010000549.1, from coordinate 423 downwards.
TTGCTCGATGCAAAAACGCGCATTATCGTTCAGGGCATTAGCGGCCGTGCCGGGCGCTTTCACACTGAAAAAATGCTGGCTTACGGTACGTCGGTAGTAGCAGGCGTTTCACCTGGCAAGGGAAATACGCAAGTCGACGGCGTACCGGTGTTCAATACCGTCAAGGAGGCGGTCGATGAAACCGGTGCGACTGCGAGTATTGTGCTTGTGCCTCCACCGTTCGCGGCAGACGCTATTATGGAAGCTGCAGATGCATCACTTGATCTGTGTGTCACTATTACCGAAGGAATACCGGCGCATGACATGATTCGCGTAAAGCGGTTTCTTCGCCGCTATAAAGCCGATCAGAGCATGCGGTTGTTGGGACCAAACTGTGCAGGAGTTATATGTCCGGGTAAGGCTTTGCTGGGCATCATGCCTGCC
>CAYZVB010000548.1:0-2604 GCA_964481315.1 uncultured Granulosicoccaceae bacterium | reverse complement strand
GGTTAATCCGGGTGGTCATCTGACTTCAGACTGTCGCGGTAACCTGTTGTTCCAGCACGAGGCTTTCAAAAAGAAGCACAAAATGGAACTTCGCGTTGGTACCGAGCCTGAGATGATGTGGCTTAAGAAGGGTGAAGACGGCAAGCCGGATGGCGGTTTTTCCAAGCCGTTCTGTTATCACATTGATCAGTTTGAATCACTGCGACCGGTGTCCATGCGGGTTATTGAATATGCACAGGCGATGGGGCTCGACATGATTCAGGGCGATCATGAAGACGCCCCGGGGCAACTCGAACTCAACTGGATGTTTGACGACGTGTTAAGAAACGCAGACCGGCTATCCACCTACCGGCAAATCTGCGCGCAGGTAGCACGTGAGTTCAATTTGATTGCCTGCTTTATGACGAAGCCTTTTATGGGCGTTTCGGCATCGGGCTGTCACCACAACACGTCATTGTGGAAAGGCGGCAAAGATGTGGTGAATAAAATCATCTATGAAAAGGTAAGTGATTTGCCCGCTATGCCGGGTGTGTTCTCTTATCGCGATGGTGGTACCAACACCTTTATGCCGGACAAAAAATCATCTCATATGCCGGGTAAAATCGGCCTGTACTCCATTGGTGGCACCATGAAGCACATCAACGCACTGACAGCGATTGGTTGCTCGACTGTAAATTCATACAGACGCCTTTGGGATACCGGTTTCTGGGCGCCGGTTTTTGCAGACTGGGGTTTTCAGAATCGTACTACCGGTATGCGTGTATCAGCACCCGGACGTTTTGAGTTTCGCTCTGTCGATTCAATGGTTAACCCATACCTGATGGGATCAACTGTTCTTGCAGCGTTTGAAGACGGTATTAAAAACAAGATCGATCCAGGTGAGCCTGAAGAGCGTAACATTTACGCGGCAATGGATGCAGGTAAGGAAGTTAAGAAACTGCCAATGTCTCTGGGTGAAGCACTGGATGCGCTTGAAGCTGATGATGTTATCAAAGATGCACTACCTGATGAGATGTGGAAGGTCTTCAGCCACTACAAGCGTGATGAGTGGGAAAGCTTTATGGCGACTGTCACAGACTGGGACACCGATACCTACCTCGATTGTCTGCCGTAGTATAAATAGTTTGTTTTGAGTGATTGCCGGTGTGGTTATACACACCGGTTTTTATAGTTTCTTTACATAAGGAGGGTATGCCATGTGCGGCATCGCCGGACTAATACATCGTGGTGCCAGTGCCGATATCGGGTCTCAGATGACATCGATGTTGCAGGCACTGAAACATAGAGGGCCGGACTCAACCGGTTTCGCGCTCTATGGTAGTGGCGGCAGCAAGGACTATGTTATGCGATTCAAAGTCGCAGAGCAGGAAGACCTTGCTACCGGTTTTGACATTCAGGACGCTATAAAAGACCGCCAGGCAACTGTTGACGAGCGTCTGAAAGAGTTGGGTGTGAAGGTGTCAAACTCAGAGCTGGTTACCGAATACGCCATGCGCTATACCCTGAGCTTCGACGGCGACCTGAAACGCGTTATCGACTATGTCGAAGACGTTGACGGTGTAGAGATACTCAGCATTGGTCATGCTCTTGAACTGATCAAAGACCTTGGCGATGCCACGGTTGTTTCAGATCAGTACAAACTAAGCGGCTTCAACGGCACACACGCCATCGGTCACACCCGTATGGCAACTGAATCGGACGTTGATATTCGCTCTGCGCACCCGTACTGGGCGTACCCGTTTAACGACGTTTCAGTGGTACACAACGGTCAGCTGACTAACTACTGGACAAACAGACGTGACCTTGAACGACAGGGACACCGTTTCATGTCTGACTGCGACTCCGAACTGATCGCCGTGTACATTGCCCACCGTATCGATAAAGGCGACGATCTGCACACTGCCATGAGCCGCTCTGTCGACGAACTTGACGGAGTATTTACTTATCTGGTTGCAACAGCAGACTCTCTGGGCATGGCTAAAGATGTAATGGCAGCCAAGCCAATGGTGCTTTACGAAAGTGATGATCTGATCGCGCTTGCTTCAGAAGAAGTGGCGATTCGCAGCATTTTTCCACATGAAATTGACACGTTTGATCCTTACGAAGGGGAGGTACGGGTATGGCAGAGCTAAACACTGACCACGAATCCCATAAGCTCGGTATGCACACCGAGCAGTTGTCCGGTCGTACACAGCAGGTTTTCTTTTCACCTTCAGCGGATGAAAACTTTACCTACCCGGACGGCATTGATGTCGACTTCGCGAAAGAAGCAGAGTTCGATGCAGCGTCGATGGATATTCGCGATATAAATGTCAAGATTCGCGATCTCATGAAAGAAGGGCACGGCACCATTACTGTGCGCAACCCGAGTGCAAAACACTCGCTGGGTGTTGGCATCCTTAATCGCCTGAACCTGAAGTTCGATGGCAGCCTTGGTTATTTCGGCTGCGGTTTGTGCGATGGTCCAAACATTCATATCTCAGGTCGCGTTGGCTGGTCATGCGCCGAAAACATGATGGCCGGCACCATTGTCGTTGAGAAAAACCCCGGTTCAACATTCGCTGCCGCTATGCGCGGTGGTGACATGGTATGTAAAGGTGATGT
>CAYZVB010000547.1:0-2605 GCA_964481315.1 uncultured Granulosicoccaceae bacterium | reverse complement strand
GGCCCGACAGGCGGCTCATCTGACTTCATATCGGGTGCCGTTTTCTGCGATGCTGTGTTGCCGGACGACTTGGCGGACGCAGACGGCATCGAAGACGTAGTTACCTCGGCACTGCGCTGTGTTTCTATCTTTGCTTCGCGCTGTGCTTTTGTTGCAGCCGCTGTCAGCATCTGATTCTGTTCGATCAGCTGTTTTATCAAAGCCTCCTGCGAATTCACTGCAGACTGCAGGTTCTGCATCTCCGCCTTCAGTGAGTCAAGCTGATCAGAACTAATACCTGTCTGTGGAGGAGCGTCAATAACCGCAACAGGCATGTCGTCGGATGTATCTGTCCCGTTCTCTGCTGCTATGTTGCCGGCGGTGCCATCGGCTGGTGCACCGGGTGCAGCGGTCGGGGGATTTTCCGCTTCAACGGCCGGGGCGGAAGCCACCGTGGCAGTCGGCTCAATAGTCGGGGTTTGTTGTTCCGTTGGCGGCGGTACAGGAGGGTTCGATTCAGCTTCAGCAATAATTGCCTGATTAGCGGCCAGTCGAGCATTAAGCGCTGCAGTCTCCTGCTGAAGCTGCTGAAACTCACGATCAAAGTACGCATTATTCTGCGAGATCAACGCATACAGACTGCCAACAAGCCCCAGCGCCGCCAGCGCAATAATCAGGTAAAAGACCGGATCAAGGCGTGTTAGAAAACCGCGTCGATGAGGTGTAGCCACAGAGGCCGAAGCCGCCATCGGTTCAGCTGGTTGCCGCTGACCACTCTGATCAATAGCCGGTGCTTCGTTCACAGCAGATGACGGCTGGTGTTGTCCACCCGCCCGGGAATCATTTTTCAGCAGATCTTCTATCTCACCAAACGGCCTGCGTGCGCCACTCTGCTCTTCACCTGAACTCATTGCGTAAAACTCATTGTACTACAGGTAGTTCGCCGCATACGCAGACGAAATCACGGCTTTACTGCACCGGGAAATACACCGGCAGTGACCGGTGGCACAAGCAACTGCTGCCTCTGGTGCGGCACAAAACGGCGCAAATGATCCGCATGATGATCAAGCTCCGCATCGCCGATGACGGTAGGTCTGAGAAATACAAGCAACTCGGTTTTTTCCAGTGTGTCGGTATCGTGTGAAAACAACCGCCCGAAAAGAGGCACTTTGGCAACGCCGGGCAACCCGGTGCTGTTGCTGTCGCGCCTATTTTGCATGAGCCCACCAATTATTGCGACCTCTCCACTATTCACCCGCAGCAGTGATTCCATTTCACGTACCTGAATCTCCGGGATCAGGTTTCTGATTTGGGTCTGTCCGGCCAGCGACGGTGCAGGATCTTCGGCAAAGTTCAGAATTCTCGATATGGTCGGGCGCACGTTTAGAATGACCTCGTCACTGGCAGAGATAAACGCCGTCACGTTCATTACCCGTCCGACCGGCACCGAATGAATAACACTGCCAATCTGGGTACGAACCTCGCCCTCGTCATTTTCCTGTTCGCTCACCTCGAATGTAAAATACACTCTGTTGTCAACGACCTTGAGTACGGCAGGCTGATTATTAAGCGCAATAATTTTAGGGCTCGACAGTACCTGCACGTCACCAAACTGCTGCAACAGCTTTAATGTCGCTGTGACATCCCCCGCTGATCCGCTGTTACGATAGGTCAGCAGGTTAGTCGGCGCTGTACTAACGTCAGCGGCCTGTGGCACTCCGGCCAGTAGCTGCGTGTAGTCTACGCCTCCGTCGCGATCGAGAAGACGCCAGTCAACGCCCGATTCAAAGCTGTCGTTAAGCGTGACTTCTACTACCGTCGCTTCAATTAATACCTGACGTTTAGCACTGGCCACCGTGTTACTAATCAGTTCACCGATCAGCCGGTGCTGTGCCGCACTGGCACGCACGGTTAGCAAACCCGCCTCGCGGTTTACAAAAAGATGCTCACTGTTACCGGCTTCACTATCGTCAGCTTCACTATCGCCGCCGGCACTCTCGCCAATAATACCGGCGACACTTCCAACCAGCGCATTCCAGAACTGATTTTCGGACGTGTTTTCAATTCGCATGTGCGAACCATTGGCAGCCTCTGCTGCGGAGGTGTTGCCCGCAGTGGTGCGAAGGCTGCCTACCTGCGTACTGAGTTCAACACTGGTTGTGGTAGTGCGGCTGATGTTCAGGTAATCGACACGATAAGTTTTTATCACCGGTTCATCTGCTTCAACAAACAAGCTGTCATTATTAAGCTGGTAACGAAGCGGCACCTGACGGGCGATTTTCTGCAGAATGAGCTCAAGCGGCTGCTGCACAGCGTTCAGCGTTATGTTTCCGCTGAGCTTACCCTTGATATCAAGATCAAGAGTGGTATCACGTGCTATTGCAAATAACACTTCCGACACCGGTATTTTCTGTACAACGACGGTATAGAGTTCCTGCGCTGCAGAACGCTTCGCCGTGGGGATGATTATCCGGTTCTGTGCGCCGGCACTTTGAATTGCCGGTACCGGCAACAACGGCAGTGGTGCGGTGGTTTTAGGAATAGGCGCCATCGCGCCTGCAGGTACCGAGGCATTCTGCTCAACAACCGGCAATCGACTTACTTCAGACGGGTGATATGCACATCC
>CAYZVB010000546.1:0-2620 GCA_964481315.1 uncultured Granulosicoccaceae bacterium | reverse complement strand
TGTGCATGCAACCACTGTTGTGTCACCGTTGTCTTTTGCTGCCGACAGTCTCGACGTCGCCTGCGAGGCGGTAAAAATCGGTATGCCAATCCACAGCCATACCGGACCGCAGGCCGGTGCCACCGCACCGGCAGCACTTGCAGGGACGCTGGTGCAGTGTTGCGCTGAAGGGCTGGCGTCACTCTGTGTGATTAATATGTTGCACCCCGGTCATCCGGTGGTTATTGGCAACTGGGCCTTTGTATCAGACCTGCGCACCGGCGCTTTTAGTGGCGGCGGACCAGAACAGGCATTGCTTGGAGCAGCGTCGGGGCAAATGTCTGCTTACTACGGCATACCCGGTGGAATGGGCGCTGCTATGACAGACTCAAAAGTGCAGGATATTCAGGCCGGTTTTGAAAAAGCACAAACACTGTTGCTTGCTGCTTTGTCCGGCGGTGGTTTTGTATTTGAATCTGCCGGTATGCTGGCAAGCCTTCTAGGTTGTTCGCCACAGGCACTGGTTGCAGACAACGAAATGCTTGGTGCGGTGCGACGTATCGGCCGCGGCATAGAGGTGACCGATGAAACCTTGTCTGTCGATGTGATCAAAGCTACGGTGGCAGGCGCCGGTCATTATTTGGGGTCGCCACAGACTATGTCGTTAATGGAAACAGAGTTTGACTATCCGCAACTTGCCGACCGGCAAAGCCCGCAGGACTGGATTGCAGGAGGTGCAGCAACCCTATGGGATCGCGCCTGTGAAAAGGCACAACAAACGCTGGATAACCATCGGCCTTATTATATCGATACTCGCACCGATCGCTGGCTTCGTGATCACTACTCGGTGCGGCTTAACATCAATGAAACTTAACCTTAATTGCAGAGCTTTTACATGAAAACACAGGTACAGGTAGCTATTGTCGGCGGCGGTATTGTCGGTGCTTCGGTACTCTACTGGTTAGCGCGGCTGGGCTGGACAGATACCGTGCTGGTGGAACGCCGTGAACTGACTTCCGGTTCTACCTGGCACGCCGCCGGTAATACAACGTACTTCGGACCGTATGCACAAATGACGCGTCTGTTTGCAGGTTCTATTCGTACCTACTTACAGGCAGAGGAAGACAGCGGTCAGTCGGTGAGCTTTCATCAGACCGGGTCTTTGCGCGTTGCAACCACACCGCGTGAACTGGAATTGTTTAATCAGTTTTCGGCAAAGTATGAATCTCTCGGCATCCCGTATCAGGTGGTCGACAATGACACAATTGCCAGTCTGCACCCGTGTATAAAAACCAGTGGTTTGTACGGTGCAGCACAAACACCGACTGACGGCCATGTCGACCCGGTAGGTGCAACCAATGCACTGGCGCGTGCGGCACGAAACAACGGTGCGGAGGTCGTGCGTCACTGTCCGGTGCATTCGTTACACAAAGATAAAGACGGCTGGTTACTGGAAACCGCCAACGGTCAGATACGCGCACAGCATGTGGTGATGGCAGCGTCGTTCTGGACCCGTGAGTTGCTGACACCGCTTGGTATTAACACACCGCTATATGCGACAGAGCATCATGAATTTATCACCGGACCGGTACCCGAGCTTGAAGCGCTTGATCATGAAGTACCGGCCATGCGCGACTCATATGTTTCCTGCAGTGTCAGGCAGGAAGGTAAAGGGTTCCTGGCTGGTATTTACGAAACTGATCCGGTGTTCTGGTCACTCAACGGCATTCCTAAAGACTTTCGCGAAGAATTACTGCCACCCAATACCGACCGGTTAATGCCGCATATTGAAAAGCTGATGGAACGCATGCCGGTGATGGCAGATGCGGGTATTAAAACCATCAATAATGGTCCAATGTGCTGGACACCCGACGGTTTACCTATGCTGGGTCCGTTGCCGGAACATCCCGGGCTTTGGCTCGCTTCGGGTTTTAACGTTGGCATTGGTACCGGTGGCGGTTCGGCGGAGTTTTTATCAAACTGGATGGTTAACGGCACACCGCCTTTTGAATTGCCGGTGGTGCACGCTGACAGGTTTGGTAACGATGTAACGCGGGAAGCAGCAGTCGAATCGATTAAGGCCTGTTACAGACAGGGCTACCGACTTCCGGATACTATTCACTAGCGTTAATATTCCCAAATCACCAGCGATAATCAAAAGCGATATATTCATGGTAAAAATTTTCCGCAACAATACAACAGCTGCCGCATTAATTGTCGGTGTTTCAGTGTTTATGCTTTCCGGTTGCGCCAAACCTGTAGCAGAGCCAGTGGCGGAGCCGCTTGCCACAAAGCCATTGATTAAACCTGAAATCGATTATTCATCGGAAACACCCGATTGCGAAACGGCTGGAAAAAGGCTTGCCGAAAATATTGAAGTCGGCATGACGCTGGGCGATGCCAGACGGCTGGTTGGCAAGCCGACCTTTCGTCTGCCGACAACATGGTGGTGGTCGCGCGGTATTAGTAAAACCGGCAAGCCATACATAGAATTTCCGCTGGTGCTAAGTGACGATGACGTCAAAATCACTAACGTGGTAACCGATGTCAGCGGTTGCTAGGCGGGTCTCCTGCTTAGGTATGCAGTTGCGGCATTGCCACCCATGACGGCGGCGCGCTCCGCTGCAGCAAGCCCCTGCAG
>CAYZVB010000545.1:0-2652 GCA_964481315.1 uncultured Granulosicoccaceae bacterium | reverse complement strand
GGATCGACATCCACACCTTCAGTCAGGTCATCTCCTGCGGTGGTCGGATCAGGCTGGTCACCTGTGGCTGCAGTGGTGATGTTTGTGATGGTGTTTCCACCTTCGCCTGCATCTACAGTCCCTTCCAGCGTGAGCGTCGCGCTGCCACCCGTCGCTAATGTACCGACGGTCCACACACCGGTGACAGCATCATAACTACCCTGACTTACGCTACCATTGTTGGCTGTGGCAGTAAGGCCGGCAGGCAGCAGATCAGTTAAAGATACGTTGGTTGCCTGAGCCGCACCATTGTTATCCACGGCTATCTGGAATGTCACAGTCTCACCTTCCAGCGGCACACTGTTGCCACTGGTCAGTGTTTTCACTGTTACCAGGTCTGCATTCGGGTCTACATCGACACCTTCAGTCAGATCGTCACCAACGGTAGTCGGATCAGGCTGGTCACCCGTAGCTGCAGTGGTGATATTAGTGATGGTGTTGCCACCCTCACCCACATCTACTGTCCCTTCAAGAGTCAGAGTTGCAATACCACCTGTCGCAACTGTGCCTATGTTCCATAGGCCGGTGACTGCATCATAGCTACCCTGAGTCACTGTACCGTTGTTAGCCGTGGCCGTTAAACCTGCCGGCAACAGATCGGTCAGAGATACATTTGTTGCCTGAGCCGCACCGTTGTTATCTACTTCTATCTGGAAGGTCACTGTCTCACCTTCCAGTGGAACGCTGTTGCCACTGGTCAGCGTCTTCACCGTCACCAGGTCTGCGTTCGGGTCTACATCGACAGCTTCAGACAGATCATCTCCGGCCGTCGTCGGATCAGGCTGATCGCCAGTCGCCGCAGTGGTAATGTTAGTGATGGTGTTGCCACCTTCGCCGACATCTACTGTGCCTTCCAGAGTGAGTGTTGCAGTGCCGCCTGTCGCAAGAGTGCCTATGGTCCACACACCAGTGACTGCATCATAGCTACCCTGAGTCACTGTACCGTTGCTGGCCGTGGCCGTTAAACCTGCCGGCAATAGATCGGTCAGTGAAACATTCGTCGCCTGAGCCGCACCGCTGTTATCCACTTCGATCTGGAAGGTCACTGTCTCACCTTCTACCGGCACACTGTTACCACTGGTCAGTGTTTTCACTGTTACCAGGTCTGCATTCGGGTCTACATCCACACCTTCAGTCAGATCATCACCAAATGTAGTTGGATCCGGTTGGTCACCCGTCGCTGCAGTGGTGATGTTAGTGATGGTGTTGCCACCTTCACCCACATCTACTGTCCCTTCAAGAGTCAGTGTTGCACTTCCACCTGTGGCAAGCGTACCAACCGTCCACACACCGGTGGCTGCATCATAGCTACCCTGAGTCACTGTGCCATTATTGGCCGTAGCAGTTAAGCCTGCCGGCAATAAGTCGGTCAGTGACACATTCGTCGCCTGAGCCGCACCATTGTTATCGACTGCTATCTGGAATGTGACTGTCTCGCCTTCCAGTGGCACACTGTTGCCACTGGTTAGTGTCTTCACTGTTACCAGGTCTGCATTCGGGTCTACATCCACACCTTCAGTCAGGTCATCTCCTGCAGCGGTCGGATCTGGCTGATCGCCTGTGGCTGCAGTAGTGATGTTAGTAATGGTGTTTCCACCCTCGCCTGCATCTACTGTCCCTTCAAGAGTCAGGGTCGCACTGCCACCCGTGGCAAGCGTTCCTACTGTCCACACACCAGTGATCGCATCGTAGCTGCCCTGACTCACTGTACCGTTGTTAGCCGTGGCCGTTAAGCCTGCCGGCAACAGATCGGTCAGAGATACATTTGTCGCCTGAGCCGCACCGTTGTTATCTACTTCTATCTGGAAGGTCACTGTCTCACCTTCCAGTGGAACGCTGTTGCCACTGGTCAGCGTCTTCACCGTCACCAGGTCTGCGTTCGGGTCTACATCGACAGCTTCAGACAGATCATCTCCGGCCGTCGTCGGATCAGGCTGATCGCCAGTCGCCGCAGTGGTAATGTTAGTGATGGTGTTGCCACCTTCACCCACATCTACTGTGCCTTCCAGAGTCAGAGTCGCGTTGCCACCCGTCGCAAGTGTACCCACCGTCCAAATTCCAGTGACAGCATCATAACTGCCCTGGCTGACTGTACCGTTGTTCGCCGTGGCCGTTAAGCCGGCCGGCAGAAGATCAGTTAGAGAAACGCTGGTTGCCTGAGCTGCACCGTTGTTGTCTACTTCGATCTGGAACGTCACAGTCTCACCTTCCAGCGGCACACTATTGCCACTGGTCAGTGTTTTCACAGTGACAAGGTCTGCATTCGGGTCTACATCTACACCTTCGCTAAGATCATCACCAACGGTAGTTGGATCCGGCTGGTCACCGGACGCTGCAGTAGTGGTGTTAGTAATGGTGTTACCACCTTCACCAACATCTACTGTGCCTTCAAGAGTGAGGGTCGCGCTGCCACCCGTGGCTAACGTACCGACTGTCCACACACCAGTGACTGCATCGTAGCTGCCCTGACTCACTGTGCCATTGTTCGCCGAAGCGGTTAAACCTGCCGGTAACAGATCGGTCAGCGATACATTTGTCGCCTGTGCCGCTCCGTAGTTATCCACTTCGATCTGGAACGTCACGGTCTCGCCTTCCAGCGGCACACTGTTCCCA
>CAYZVB010000544.1:0-2675 GCA_964481315.1 uncultured Granulosicoccaceae bacterium | reverse complement strand
CAGGTTCATCATTGAGCGGGTTTTGGCGTCGATTGCGTCATCGCCCCAGCCGAAACCCCAGCACCATGCGGTCATGGCTTCCTGGAACGGTCGGCTGAAGTCGTCGGCTGCGGCGAGGTTTTTTTCTACATACTCTGCGCCTAGTGTGGCCTTGCGTTGTTCAAGTCCGGTGTCGAATAGGTCTTTGTCCACGGTGAGATCCTCAAAGTTTAATAGTAGCGTTTGCTAATGAAGTGTTGTGAGATACGGCAACAGTGAGTTAACTGAAGAACTGACCGTCAGTATGCCGCATCCATTGTTGAAGGGTGGCGATTGAATGTTCCGAGTCGACGCCGCCGGAAGGGTCTATTACCAGTGGACCGGGTCGGTAACCGCGGCTTTTTAATCCCTGCTGTACCGACTCTACCAGGCCTATGTCTTCGGCGACGGTGGTTTCAAGATCCTGTGTGGCGAGCGTATCGATTACCTGATCGGGCCGGCCGTTGTCGCTGTACCAGCCGCGCCACAGCAGTACGTTGTCTGCATCAATGGCACGCCAGTGATAAGTGTTGAGTATGTTGCCGGGGTATACCTGAAACGAAAACAACGGCCATAAAAACCACGACGAATAATCACCGGCATGGGCATTGGCGTCGAGATCAATCGGGTAGGTCATTTTGTCGAGGTTCTGACATTCTGTGGTGTGCCTCAGACAGTAACCCTGTGGTTGTATGTCATAAGTTTCAGGCTTTACCACGCCGGTGGCAAAAGTCCGGTGGTTTAGCTTGCAGTGGTAGCATTCGGAATAGTTTTCAACCGACACTTTCCAGTTGCATGCCTCAGGTACTGCTTCCCAGCGCATGGGTTGAAGTGAATCGATATGCGGAACAAACTCTGCGAGTTGCCGGCGTACGTCCGGAAACCAGTCATCCATGCTGCGTGCATCGGGGGCGAGGTTAATAAAAATAAAGCCGTGAAAATCTTCAACACGCACACTGGTCAGGCAGATTTTATTCACATCAAAGCCCGGTACTACTTTGATATTCGGACCGGCTCTGAGTTTACCCGACAGATGATAGTTCCATGCATGGTAAGGGCAGGTGATTAACCGCGTGTTGCCGTTGCCCTCAAGCAGTCTGTGGGCCCGGTGCTGGCACACATTATAAAAGCACTTTAATTCGTCATTATCGTCGCGAATACAAAACAGAGACTCGCCTGCTATTTCAAAGGTAAAGTAGTCACCGGTGTTTTGCAGCTGTGAGGCATGACCTGCAAACTGCCAGGTTTTAGCCAGCAGACCCTGTTGCTCTGCTGCAAAAACCTCGGCAGAGGTATAGTAATTTGCTTCGAGTGACAGTTGAGGCGTGTTGCTCATGAGACCGGCTCCGCATGGTAAATGCCAAGGGCATGGCGCCTTTCGTGAAAGTGTTTGATGTTGTTAATCACTTCTGCCGGCGCATCTGCAATAACGAACGCCATCAGTGTTTCCAATAGTGCAGCAGCGGCCACAATAGAAGTAAAAAACTGCGGGGTTTCTGTACATACAACAAACCCGTGTTCAGACCCTGCAATGACTGGTGAAGCCGCACTGTCAGAAATACCAAGTATTTGCATGTTTTGCTGTCTGGCGACTTCTACGGTTTTGACCACCTCGGTACGGTAAGGCTTGAAAGTAATCGCCAGCAGTACATCGCGGTGGTCAGCCCGTGCCAGTTCATCGACTGCGAGTGTGCCGGCACGCGGAATAGAAGTGACGTTATCAAGTGCCATCTCGGCCAGGTAACTGAAGTTTTGTGCCAGTGCATGATTCAAACCCACCCCAAGCACATACACATGTCTGGCAGCGACAATCATGTCTGCGGCGGCCTTCAGTTGTGCGGCGTTGGTGCTGCTTAATGTGGTTTCGATATTGGCGAGAGTTGTGTCTGCCATATCCGCGTACAACGCGCCGAGGTTGCCGCTGCGCGAGAGACTTTGCAGCCATGCAGCGCGGTCCTGAAAGTTCACGGTGCCACGGCGTATTTCTTCGCGGAATGGTTCGCGAAATTCGTCGTAGCCGTCGAAACCGCAACTACGTGCCATGCGCACCAGTGTATTGGGCTTTACGTTTGCCGCTTTCGCCAGTTCGTTGATGGAGCTGATACTGATATCACTCGGGTGCTCCAGCAAAAAGCTGGCGGCTTTGCGTACCTGCGGTGTCATCTCGCTCAGGCGGGCGGACAGCAGGTTGAGTATTTGCGGCGCTTCAGTCGGTGTTGGTACAGTCATGTGATTTGTTGTTTGATTTTGTACGTTTGTACAATATACTCGCCGAAACTGCAAACACAGGGTAACTTCCGTGTCTGAGCCTACAGCACAAATTCCTTCTACCGCCCGGGTAGTGATTGTCGGCGGTGGAGTGATGGGGTGTGGTATTGCCTATCACCTGGCGCACGAGGGTTGGCGCGATATTGTTCTGCTGGAAAAAGCCGAGCTAACATCCGGCTCAACCTGGCATGCGGCAGGTCAGATTACCCACTCAACATCAAGCTTTAGCCTCGGCAAGTGTGTTGACTACAACATTGGTTTATATGCCGGTGCACTGGAGCGTGAGACCGGTCAGTCAGTGACGTGGCATGGCTGCGGTTCTTTCCGTGTTGCCTATACCGATGATGAAATGGACTGGTTGCGACACACCCTAAGCGTGGCCACCGCAC
>CAYZVB010000543.1:0-2704 GCA_964481315.1 uncultured Granulosicoccaceae bacterium | reverse complement strand
GAGTAACGTAACTAACGTTTGCTGTGATTGTGCTTAGCGCTTCTGCGATAACACTGCCTATATAAAAATGGTCATCGTCATAAACCACCACACTTGCAAGCGGCAGGTTTGACAGACTGCTGTTCATAATGTCGTCCGGTGTCAGCACCTGTGTATCGCCAAAGTCAATCGTATCGAAGTTGGTGGAGCCAACGCCGTCTGCCCGCCAGGCAGCGCCGGTTGCGACAGTGACGGTGTCGGCATCGAACTGCTCTGCCAGATCTGCATTCATTTCGCTTTCCAGAAACAGGTCTACGTTTGCAGACGCGTTTAGCTGATGAAGTCGATAGTCACGCACGCGGGACCAGCTTTGCAGTCCGGGTAGTGTTGACTCTGTTGCTACTCTGCCACCGGGCCGGTCCTTCTTTTCAGCAATAGTGACTTTGTCTCCTGCACGCATGAGTTGCAACGCACATTCAAGTCCGGCAGGTCCCGATCCGATGATCAGGTGAGACTTTTGTTTAGTTGAAATAAACGGCGCTTCCGGGTGCCACTGACTTCGCCATTCTTCAGATATGGTAGGGTTCTGAGTGCAGCGCACCGGTAAGCCGTAGCTGTCCATGCTGACGCATATGTTGCAGCCGATGCATTCGCGAATTTGATCAATGTTTCCGTGTTTTATTTTGTTTGGCAAAAAGGGATCTGCAATAGACGGGCGCGCCGCACCAATAAAATCGAGACGTTGCTGTTTGACCAGAGCCACCATGTTGTCGGGTGACGTAAAGCGGCCGACGGCAACTACCGGTTTAGTGGTTACGGATTTAACGAAGTCGGTGTACATCAGTTGATGGCCTTCTTCGGTAAAGCGTGCGCTGGCGCTGTCCTTAGACCAGCCCGAGATATTCACATCCCAAAGATCGGGTAGTTCAGCAAGCGCGGCTACCACGTCGCGGCCTTCACCATCATGGCGCAGCCCGTATTTCGCATCCGGTTCAGCTACACCGAATCGCAGTGCGACCGCACATTGTCCGTCGGCTACCTCCAGTGTGTCGAGCAGCACTTCGCGCAGCAACCGGACGCGGTTTTCAAATGAACCACCGTATTCGTCAGTGCGCTGGTTGGTGCGTATAGAAAGAAAGTTACTAAGCAGGGAAATATCGTGCGCTGCATAAACATACAAAATGTCGTAGCCGGCTTCCTTTGCACGCATGGCGGCGGCTTTGTGTGATGCTCTGAACGCTGCGATGTCAGTGCGCGTCATGGCGCGTGCCTGCAGCGGTACTTCGGGCCGCAGCACGGGCAGGGCGCTGGGCCCGATCACTGGTAAGCCGGTGGTGATGTTGCGGCAACGCATGCCGCCGTGGCCAAGTTCAATGGCTGCCAGACTGCCGTGTTGTTTTATCGCATTAACCTGTGCAGCGTGGCGCGGGATATCTGACTTGTCCCAGATCCGCTCCATCGGGTGGTTGGCCATATCGGTATCGGCAGCAATCTCGGTGATTTGCACGGCGACAGTACCCCAGCCGCCTTCTGCTTTCATGGCGCGCACTGCAATCGCACCGTGTGGCTGGTTCCAGCCGTGGCCGGTTGCGTGTGGCACCGCATAGAAACGGTTTGGTGCCGTCACCGGTCCTATTTGAACCGGTTCAAACAGAATATTGTAACGAGGGTCTGTCATGGGTTTTTGCATTACGAACTTTTCACTGTACCGTCAGCCACCCACGCATCGAATATTTCCAGTGCCTTGTTCGTAAATGCTTCGTCATTAATGTGAGCGTCAATTTCCGACAGCAATGCAGGTGCCTGTATAGAACAACGAAGTTCATCGATAAATGCATCGAGCGCCTGCGGGTCGTGCGCCGGTTGACCGGGTTTATCCCACTCTTCAATGCCCTGGGTTGGAAGCAGTACGTGCACAGGTGCTTTGGCACCGGCCACACGTTTACCGATTTCACGCGCGGTTTCGCGACGCTCTTCAGCGTTTAAGCCTGATGACTTTATTAGCCGGTTGTGTGCATGGAACGGCCGGTCGCTGTACTGTTCGGGAATGTCCTGCCAGCCGGCAAAGTCGATCAGATCGAGGCAGCCGGGTGCGACCAGTTGCGGAGTGCCTGCCTGTCCTGCGTTAAGCATCCGGTCTGCACCGGCGTTAACCACCGAACCCGCCAGCAGATTGCCAAGCTCCGGCAACGCAAAGTCCATCACGCAGGCAAAGCCACCCTGACTGGCAATTTTTTCGAACGCCATACCGCCCATTCCGGTTGCATGAAATATGGCGACTTCATAGCCTCTGGCTTCAAGTTCAGGCTTCAGCAGCTTCATATAGCTCAGGCAGGACGAGCCCAGTGAGGTCATGCCAACCACAGGTTTGTCGAATGCCGGTGGTTCCGCCGCACGGGTTGCCCCCAAAACGGCACCTGCCGCCTGACTTAACGATGACTTGCACACCGAGTTAAGCCCATACAGGCCACCGGCCCATAAGATCATCTGGATATCCGGTGAAAGCCGATCTGCCGGAATCAGCGGTGAAAATGAAACGGTGGAAACCACATACTTTGGTACACCCAGTGGCAGTGACTGACAGACATCGAGCGCCAGATCGGTACCCATGGTGCCACCGAGAATAATCACGCCGTCTATGGTGCCTTTACTGTGTAAACGGGCAGCTCTGCGTGACGCACCCAGTGCCATGATCTGCATGGCGGTGTTTTCGTCACCGCTGTCG
>CAYZVB010000542.1:0-2713 GCA_964481315.1 uncultured Granulosicoccaceae bacterium | reverse complement strand
CTCCTGCACCCGCTAAAAGACAAACTTACCGGACAACGGGTAGCACTGCTCCTGTGTGGCAGCAATATCGACCAAAACACTTTCAGTCAGTACACGAAGCAGGAATAGCGGATTAGCTTATACTTGTGGTACCGACTCAATATGCGATAACACTATGTCAATAATAGAGCTCGATCAGGTAAACAATAACAAGGGCAATCCGTGGGGTAACGGCGCGGGTGGCGGCAAAGGCAAAGGCGGCGGGTTTGGCGGCTTTGGTGGAGGCGGAGGGCCCAACCTTAAAATACCCAAAGGACTGCTTGGCGTGCTGCCGTTGGTTCTGCTGGTGGCGGCCGGGCTTTTTATCTATACCGGTGTTTACACGGTACCGAGTGACTCGGTCGGCCTGGTTACGCGCTTTGGCAAATACCTCAAAGAAGAGCCATCAGGTCTGCACTTTAAAATTCCATGGGGCGCTGACGAAGTCACAATTGTGCCGGTCAAGCGACAGCTGAAACAGGAATTCGGATTCGGCACTGCCGGCGCCACCAACCCAACTCAGGTGCGTAACGACACACAGGCGCAAAGCCAGATGGTTACCGGCGACCTGAACGCGGCTCTGGTTGAATGGGTAGTGCAATATCGCATCGAAGATCCGCGCAAGTATCTGTTTGACGTTCGAAACCCGGGTGAAACACTGCGCGACTTATCAGAGTCAGTAATGCGGGAAGTCGTCGGCGACCGCACTGTCGACGAAGTGATTACCATTGGACGTCAGGAAATTGAAGACGAAGCCCTGTTCAAAATGCAGGAGCTCACCACCAAGTACGGCATTGGTGTCAGCATTGATCAGGTGCAGCTTAAAAACATCAATCCGCCGCGTCCGGTTCAGGAATCTTTTAACGAGGTTAACCAGGCACAACAGGAAAAAGAAAGCCTTATTAACGCCGCACGTCGTGAGTACAACAAACTGGTGCCACTGGCCGAAGGTGAAAAAGATCAGCGTATTCGTGCCGCAGACGGTTATCGTCTGAAAAGAATCAACGAAGCCGAAGGTGACGCCGCCAGATTTAACGCGGTTCTCACCGAATACCTGAAAGCACCGGAAGTCACACGCCGACGCATCTATATAGAAACGCTGCAGGAAGTTCTGCCAGACCTCGATGCAAAAATTATTATGGATGAACAATCACAACAGGTACTGCCGCTACTTCCGCTGGGAACCCCGGGCACCACGGGGCCAGCTAACACGGGGCTCGTAAAATGAAAGTAATAACTGCATTCATAATCGCAGCAGTGCTGTTGTTGCTGGATAACTCCGTATACAAAGTTCGTGAGACTGAACAGGTTATTATTACCCAGTTCGGAAAACCGGTTGGCGATGCCGTCACCGAAGCCGGACTGAAATTCAAAGTGCCGTTCATTCAGCAGGTTAACCCGATTGAAAAACGCATACTCGAATGGGATGGCAACCCGAGTAACATGCCCACCAAAGACAAACTCTACATTGCAGTTGATCTGTTCGCGCGCTGGAGAATAACCGAACCACTGCCCTACTTTCTGCGACTGCGCGATGAAAGAAGCGCACAGTCACGGCTCGATGATATTCTCGGCAGTGAAACACGCAACGCCGTGGCGAAGCACGAACTCATTGAAATCATCCGCACCACCAAAGACCGCAAACCACTGCTCGATGCAGCACTCACCGAAGAAGACCTCGATACACTTGGCACGCTGGTACCGATTCGCAAAGGCCGCAAACTGGTTGAAGAAGAAATATTCAGCGCCGCTGCACCCAAAGTAAAAGTGTTTGGCATTGAACTTCTCGACATTCGCTTTAAACGTATTAACTACAACGAGAGTGTGCGACCAAAAATCTATGACCGCATGATCAGTGAACGCCGCCAGATTGCTGAACGTTTTCGCTCAGAAGGCAACGGTGAAGCCGCACGAATCAACGGCTTTAAAGAACGCGACCTCAACAAAATACAATCAGAAGCGTATCGCGAAGTCGAAGAAATACGTGGTGAGGCCGATGCTAAAGCCACTGAAATTTATGCCAAAGCCTACAACCAGAGCGAAGAAGCCCGTGAGTTTTATGAGTTTCAGAAAACCATGGACATGTATAAATCAGTCATCAAAACAAATACTACGCTCATGCTTTCGACAGAGAGTGAGGCGTTTAAGTATCTGAAAGGCATGGATCCGGAATAACTCCGGCACAGGCGATTTTTCAGGCAGGCATCGACTGATGCCTGCCAACAGCCTCAATACGTAGCGTTACACCATACCCTTTCCGGCGTCACTGCCATGCGCGAGACGCCGTTTTTGCAAAAAACGGTACGCCAGTAATGCCGCACCGATAACCACAAAGCTAACGCCTGTGGTGATTGTGCCAAGCGCATAAATGGAAGGGTCGGTTACCGTGGTGGTTAACCCCCTGAGCTCCAGCGGCAATGTATTCAAGCCGCCTATCGCCTGCGACGTACGTGCAAGCTCATCGTAGCTTAAAGTAAAACCAAATAGCGCCACACCAACCAGTGACGGCGCAATGATCGGCAACACAGCTTCACGGAACGTCGCCCACGGCCCTGCCCCAAGGTCGCGGGCTGCCTCCTCGTAGGACGGGTCGAATCGGTTAAACACCGCAAACATAATTAACAAACCGAACGGCAGTGTCCAGGTAAGCTGCGCACCCAGCGCCGAGCTGAACAACCCCATGCTGGTGGTGAAC
>CAYZVB010000541.1:0-2714 GCA_964481315.1 uncultured Granulosicoccaceae bacterium | reverse complement strand
TTACCGGTAAACACGCAGGCAGAGGTAACCAGTCCTTTTTCTACCTGCTTCACTTCGCGGTAACAAATAATTTGCACACCAAGTTCACGCAGGCGGGACTGGATGTGTTCGTTTTCAAGTGTATTGTGCGTCCACTCGGCAATGTCTGCAGCACCGGTCATCAGTATCACTTTACTGCCGGACTGCGCCAGTTGCTCTGCAATGGCACTGGCCAGATAGTAGTGATCGTCATCGTAGATCATTACCGTGCCGGCGGGTTGTTCTCCGCCAAGTACTTTATCGACACCGGTGATCATGGCAGGGTCATTCACCTGCAACCCCTGCGGGTGCTGAATACCATAGAAGTCTTCACGCCAGCTTGCGCCGGTCGCGACAACCACGTGTGCTAAACCTGCATCAAGAATGTCTTCGGTAGTCAATGTTGATTCAGTGTAAGTCTGCACATTGGCACGCTGACTCAACAGATAACTGCGGTGGTCTGCCACCCTTCGCCACTGAGACAACGGTGCCAGTGATGACTCACGTAATACCCTGCCCCCAAGTGCTTTTCCTGCCTCAGACAATGTCACTTCATAACCGCGGTCAGACAATGCAACAGCCGCTTCAAGGCCCGATGGTCCGCCGCCAACAATCAGTACTTTGGCATTGGTGGCGGCCTTGTCAATTCGCACCGGGTGCCATTGTCGACGCCACTCTTCACCCATCGTCGGATTCTGTGTACAACGCATCGGGTGCGCCAGAAAATCACCTGATGTGCACATATTGCAGCCTATGCATTCACGAATTTCATCTTCCAGACCCTGATCAATCTTATGTGGCAAAAACGGATCAGCAATGGAAGGCCGTGCCGCACCGATCAAATCAAGTACGCCTCGTTTGATCTGACTGACCATGGTATCGGGTGAGGTAAAACGCCCGACGCCAACCACCGGCTTTGAGGTTAACGCCTTAACAAAATCTATATAACTTTCCTGCCCGCCCTCAACCCCAAAGCGCGACGGCATTGAATCGTTATGCCATGCAGCGACGTTGACATCCCACAAATCCGGGATCTCCGCCAGCATGCCGACAATGTCCTGCGCTTCGCTTTTCTGCAAACCATCGCTTCCAAGTAATTCATCAACGGCAAAGCGCAGCGCAACAGCACAGGTATCACCGACAGCGTCTTTCATGTCGGAGAGAATTTCTTTCAACAGTCGAACACGATTCTCAAGACTGCCGCCATATTCATCGGTGCGGTGGTTATAGCGACTCAGCAGAAACTGATACAGCAGCGTCATGGTGCCGTGCGCCGCATAGGTATAGATAATATCGTAGCCCGCACGCTTTGATCTGACCGCCGCATCGACATACCATTTTCGCAAATCGCGTATGTCGGATTTGTCCATCGCTTTCGCCTGCACATGCCGAAACCATTCCGTGGGTATTGCCGAAGGTGCAAACGACGGTTGCCGGGTGACATAATTAGCCACTTCAAAACCGTTGTGTACCAGCTGTATGCCTGCCAGTGCGCCGTGTTGCTGTACCTTTTCAATCATTAATTCATGTACAGGCAGGTCGTCGTCATCCCACAACCGCATTAATGTTGCCGGCGACAAATCACTGGTCGGATGAATTGAACACTCTTCCGTGCATACCACGCCCCAGCCACCTTCGGCTTTCACCCCGCGCATCTCTGCCATCGCCTGCGGATAGCGATGCCCCATACCATTGCAGTGCGGCACCTGATAGAAGCGGTTTTTAGTTGTCTTGGGACCAATGGTGACAGGCTCGAACAACACATCGTAGCGTGGATTTCGCTGTGGCATAGGTGTTAGCTATTCGGAGGAAACGACTTCATCATTGCACAGAAACCACATATCCAAAAACGGCATCGCGACATTACCGCCTATGCCTGTCGATGTATCTGCTAGCATGTCGGCAGTGCCAACACAACGCGGACGCTACCCATGTCAAGCCAGACCGGTGACTACCAGCATTTGCTGTCGCCACTGACAATTAACTCCCCCGGGCAAAGCCTGACGCTGCGCAACCGCGTGATGGTGTCGGCGCATGTGCCGGGCTTTGCACAAAACAACCTGGTCGGCCCGGACTATATTGCCTACCATCGCCGCTATGCCGCGGAAGGTGTTGGACTGCAGCTTACCGGCGGCACACCGGTTCATAAGTCCGGTTTGCTCAGCCTGAAACCGGACGGCCTGTGGAACCTTGACGACAACATAATTCCCGGATACCAAAAACTATCTAACGCTGTGCAGCAGGAAGGCGGTCGAATCCTCGCACAGCTCGCCCACAGCGGCGGTACCGTGGCAATTGATTTACCCGGTGTGGTGCCGTGGTCCGCATCGAGTATTCGCTCAGCCATTACCGGACAGGTGTCTCATGCGATGACGATCGATGAAATTCACGAAGTCATTGCCGCTTTCGCGTCTGCTGCCGGTCGCGTTAGAGAAGGCGGAATGAACGGCGTTGAAATACTTGCTGCATTCGGTTACCTGCCCCAGGCTTTTTTGTCACCATTGTGCAATCACCGCACTGACGAATATGGCGGTACGCTTGAAAACCGCATGCGTTTTTTGGTTGAGTTACTCACAGAAGTACGCAAAGAACTTGCACCGGAGCAGATTCTCGGCGTACGACTCCCCGGAGACGAACTTGAACCCGGTGGTCTAACACTTAACGACATGCAGCAGGTTTGTCAGGTAATAAGTAAC
>CAYZVB010000540.1:0-2718 GCA_964481315.1 uncultured Granulosicoccaceae bacterium | reverse complement strand
AGTGAATCGTACTGCCAGGGACTGGCATCGAAAACGGGCATGGATGCCAAGCCTACTCGGCACGTGTAATCTGCACGCCTACTCGGCACAACAAAACAGCAATCCTATTCGGCAAGAATAAACAACAAGCGTACAAAGCAAAATTAAAAAAAACCAAAACCAAAAAAAGAAAAACCCACCAAACCAAAACCAAGCTAAAATAAAAAAAACCCACCCCACCACAGAGCCAAAGGCAAAAAAAACCACCTCCCACATGCCAAACTCTGTCAAACAAATAGACAACAGCAAACAAAGCGCCGTTGCCGAAATCCTCAACAGCGATAACTTCGAACGCGCGCGCACGTTAATCCGTGCACTGCAGCCTGCCGAAGTTGCCGACTTACTCGAAGCGCTGCCAACCTCCAAACGTAAACTGCTGTGGAACTACATCGCCATTGAAGACGAAGGCGAAATTCTGCTTGAAGTAGGTGATGATGTTCGCGATTCGTTAATCGAAGAGATGGACCCGGTAGAACTTGCTGCCGCTGCAGCAGGTCTCGACATTGACGATCTGGCCGACTTTGTTCAGTCGCTACCCGATAGAATGACCAACGCTGTACTGCAGCGTATGGACACACAAAACCGCGAACGCGTTGAAACGGTATTGTCTTACCCTGAAGACAGCGCCGGCGGTTTAATGGATCTCGATGCCATCACCGTGCGTGCCGATATCACACTCGATGTGGTGTTGCGCTTCCTGCGGCAGAAAGGTCAAATGCCGCGCCATACCGATCGCATTATCATTATCGACCGCTTTGGTTTTTACCAGGGTGTGCTGCCTATCAGACGGCTGCTTACCAAAGACCCGGACACGCGCGTGGCCGATGTGATGCGTACCGATGTCGATGTGATTAACGTGGCCGAAAAAGACAGCGATGTGGCCAGACTGTTTGAAGATCACGATCTCATCTCAGCCCCGGTCGTCGACGACAATAACCGTCTGCTCGGTCGTATTACCATTGATGATGTGGTCGATGTGATCCGTGAAGACGCCGAACAAACCCTCATGCATATGGCCGGTCTGCGGCAGGAAGAAGACTTCTTCTCCCCGGTCATCCGCAGCATGCGCCGGCGCAGTTTATGGCTGGGCTTTAACCTTGCCACCGCGTTTCTGGCCTCGTGGGTGGCCGGGCAGTTTGCCGACACGCTCGACCAGATCGTCACCCTCGCCATTCTGATGACCATTGTCCCCAGCATGGGCGGCATTGCCGGCTCGCAAACACTCACGCTGGTGATTCGCGGTCAGGCACTCGGGCAGATCGGTACCGGCAACACGCGCTGGATTCTCACCAAAGAAGCAGTCGTCGGGCTGCTGAACGGGCTGGTCTGGTCAATGGTGGTCGCGCTCATTGCGTATCTTTGGTTCGGCGACGGCCGGGTCGGCATCATTATCGCCATGGCGCTGATCGTCAATATGGCGGTGGCAGGCATTGCCGGGGTAGCTATCCCGGTTGCAATGAAGCGCCTGAACATCGATCCGGCGCTCGCCGGCGGTGTAGTTCTCACCACTGTAACGGATGTGGTCGGGCTGATGACATTTCTGGGTCTGGCGACCATTTTCCTTTTGTAAATTCTTAAATTGCAGCACCGTAGTCACGCGGAAACCACCGTTTCATGCGGGTTCCACGAAATGCGCTTCAGTTGACAATTTCGCCGGCCGCAATTCATCAACAGGTTATCAACAGGCAATACCCAGAATATTTACAACCATATCCCCATGATCTTGTGGTCGAATCATTACAATCGTCATTTTATAGTGGTTGGCGCTTGACCCGCGAAACCATCCACAACTACTATTCTCAGGCTCGCTACAGCGACATTTTTGCACCTTTGTCAGATTACCAAATGCACAATATATTGTGTCTGATCTTTAATCGGTTACCATATTTTGTACTACGACCAATGTTGTTAGTCAGAACTGTCTGATCGTTATAACAGTCCGGGTAAATCTGTATCACGGCAGTCAAGCGCCATCCGCAACAGCGGTAAAAATCCGCCGGAAACCCGGTTTCACGGCGGCATAACAGAGCGCATGTTTTACTTTAAATTTGACGTATCAACATAATCGTAGAAAAAACCAATGTGGGCAACTGAAATGCAGTCACTCAACCATCGTGCATTACTGATATGGAGCAACAATAAGAATGACTAAAGTCGTCGCGATCGATAGCAAAACCCAACCCGACCTCGAAGTCGGTATACCGTTACAAGACGCCTCGCTCGACATCTGGGACAAAAAATACCGCCTTAAAAGCCGTGAAGGCGAAGCGGTAGACCCATCGTTAGACGCCACCTTCCAGCGCGTGGCACGTGCGCTGGCAGACGTAGAAGAAACCGAAGAAAACAAAAGCCACTGGTACGGCAAGTTCCTGTGGGCACTGCGCCAGGGTGCAATTCCGGCCGGTCGCATTATTTCCAACGCCGGTGCGCGCGAGCACAAGCCTGCTACCTCTACTATTAACTGCACCGTCTCCGGCACCGTCGGCGACTCTATGGACGACATTCTCGGTAAAGTCCACGAAGCCGGGCTCACGCTGAAAGCCGGCTGTGGTATCGGCTACGACTTCTCCACCCTGCGACCGCGCGGCGCTTATGTGTCCGGTGCCGGCGCCTACACCTCGGGCCCGCTGTCGTTCATGGATATCTACGACAAGATGTGCTTCACGGTCTCGTCGGCCG
>CAYZVB010000539.1:0-2721 GCA_964481315.1 uncultured Granulosicoccaceae bacterium | reverse complement strand
CTCACGGACAACTGTCATTTAACGGCCAGACCCTTCAGCACGTTGCAAGCGAAGGCAACCACAATGACTGGTCACTGGTGATCCGCCCGGAGCGGCTTTACTTCGGTAGCCCGTCGAGCACGGCGCTGTCACTAAACGGCATTGTCAGGGAAAGTGTTTTTCAGGGTGAAACCGCATTCATGCTGGTGACAATAGAGGGCGGTCATGAGGTGTCTGTCCGCTTTGGTACCGGTTCTATGTCTGAAGCTGCACTCTTACAACCGGGTGACGCTGTTACCGTTTATTTGAATCACAGCGACGCAATCGTGATTCCCGAGCAAGCGTAAAATGGCTGCCTCCCTGCTCCCGCACAGCAAAGCGTTAAAGCAACAGCAACGCGTCGAGCAATGGACACTGCTCGGCCTTGCCATACCCGCCATTGTTGTGATTTTTATGGTTGTTATCATTCCGGTTGGCTGGCTGTTTTACTTGTCGTTTATTGGTGACGATGGTCAGTTTACGCTTGAGCATTATCAAAAAATGGTTGAGTATAAGTCTTACTACCGCGTGTTTCTCAACACTTTTAAGGTCAGCATTCTCACCACCCTGATCTGTATCTTAATCGGTTACCCGATGGCCTATTTTCTGGCCCAGCTGCCAGCACGCTGGGCGGGTTTGTTTATGCTAACAGTACTGTTGCCGTTCTGGACTTCACTGCTGGTCAGAACCTATGCATGGCTGGTGCTGCTGCAGCGCAAAGGTATTTTAAACGAATTCGCTATCGACATCGGCCTGTGGGAAAAGCCGGTCAAGCTGGTGCACAACCTCACCGGCACGCTGATCGGTATGGCGCACATCATGTTGCCGTTTCTGGTACTGCCGCTGTACAACGCTATGAAAAAGATCGATCGCGATCTCATGCAGGCCGGTGCCAATCTCGGTGCATCGCCGGTAGTGGCATTCTGGCAAATCTATTTCCCTTTGTCGCTACCCGGGATGGTGGCAGGATCACTGATTGTGTTTGTGCTTTGCCTGGGCTTCTATGTCACTCCCGCAGTACTTGGTGGCGGCCGCGTCGTGATGGTGGCAACCCAAATCACTTCTATTCTTGAAAACCAGTTCAACTGGGGAGCGGCCAGTTCCCTGGGCGTGGTGTTGCTGATAGCCACGGTGCTGGTGCTTGTTATTGCAGGCAGAGTGTTCAAGCTCGACAGCGCATTATTTGGCAAAGGGTAAATGATGGGTTTTTGGAACACCGCCGCATCAGACACACAAATCACCCACGGCCGGCGGTGGTGGCTGTATGGCCTGGCCGCCATCATTATGCTGTTGCTGGTGATACCAACATTCATCGTCGTGCCGATGTCATTCTCCGATTCACAGTATCTGGAGTTTCCCCCAGAGAACTGGTCACTGCGGTGGTACGAAGAATACTTCGGATCGAAAAAGTGGATGCGCGCCACCGTCACCTCGCTGCAGGTCGGCACCTTAACCATGTTGGTTGCTACACCACTCGGCACCATGGCGGCTTATGCGTTGTTTGTGTCAGGGCACAAAGCGGCGCGCGCTTTGTTTGTTATTCTGATTACACCAATGATTGTTCCGGTAATTCTCATTGCCATCGGTGCATTTTATGCCTACGGAAAAATGGGCCTGAATAATTCCATTACCGGACTGGTACTGGCACATACCGCACTGGCAACACCACTGGTGATGATTGTCATCACTGCAGCATTCCGCTCGTATGATCTGAATCAGGAGCTGGTCGCAAGAAGCCTGGGGGCCAGCCGGCTGAAAGCTTTCTTTGTGATTACACTGCCGCAAATCAAATTTTCGGTCATTACCGCCGCGCTGCTGTCATTCCTGACTTCGTTCGACGAAGTAATAGTCTCCATTTTCGTTTCCGGCGGCGCCAATGCCACCCTGACCAAACATATGTTCAGCGCACTTCGAGATTATATTGACCCGACTATCGCCGCTATTTCGACGATTATGGTGTTAATTTCAACCATTCTGCTACTGGCCACACAATGGTTCAGTGGCCGTCAGAAGTAAAAACGCCAGCCACACCAGCCAGTCAACCACACTTTTAGCGCGCGCCGGCGGCGGCAACTGCTGCCTTTCACCCTTGACAATCCCAGCCTGCATAAGCAAAACTATCTATCAGGTGATAGATATATTCAATTTACTCAAATTCAACTGAACTTTTTTGAATCTATTTTGCCTATCTACTGATAGATACCACTCACAGCCCGCTAAAGGCAAAACCAAAATGAAAATTTATGATTTCGAAGGCTTCCCCAACCCGGCAAGAGTCAGAATCGCACTGGCTGAAAAAGGCGCAACAGAACAGGTAGAGTTCCAAAAGATTGATGTGCCTAACGGTGAGCACCGCTCTGAGGCTTTCCTTGAGAAGAACCCTGGTGCAGCGGTGCCGGTGCTGGAACTTGACTGCGGAACCTGTATTTCAGAGTGCACAGCAATCACGGAATACATCGACCATGCCTTTGACGGTCCCTCACTCACCGGCGACACCCCCAAACAACGGGCAGTCGTCCACATGATGCAGCGCCGCGCCGAACAGAATGTGATGGACGCCGTTGGCAACTACTTTCATCATGCTACAGCTGGACTCGGGCCGGACCTTGAAACCAATCAACACAAGGCGTGGGGTGAGAGCCAGCGCGAAAAAGCGCTTGCGGGCATGCAATACTTCGACGACGTGCTGAGCCAGTCACAGTT
>CAYZVB010000538.1:0-2727 GCA_964481315.1 uncultured Granulosicoccaceae bacterium | reverse complement strand
GAAGCAGCCCGTTAAAGAGCGCGGAATCACTGTCCGGACGAATGTTCAGTTGGCTGTCGGCTAAATTCGCTGTTGCGGTACTTCGAGGGTCGATATTGATGACTTTCAGACCCGGGCGGGTTTGGCGTGCTGATTCTATGCGGTTGAACAATACCGGGTGGCACCACGCCAGATTAGATCCGACCAGAACGATAAGGTCTGCAAGTTCAGGGTCTTCGTAGCAACCGGGCACGGTGTCGGCGCCGAACGCCCGCTTGTGGCCCGCCACACTCGACGCCATACACAATCTTGAATTGGTATCGATATTCGCGGTGCCCAGATAGCCTTTCACGAATTTGTTAACCACATAGTAGTCTTCCGTGAGTAATTGACCGGAAACATAAAACGCGATTGATTCCGGTCCGTATTGTTCAATGCAAGCTGAAAAGCGTTTTGCGATCAGTGACAGGGCGTTGTCCCAGCTGCTCTTTTCACCGAATGCAGTCGGGTATAGCAACCGGTTACCTGCAGAAACAGTCTCGGCAAGTGTCTGACCTTTAAGGCACAGGTTGCCGCGGTTAGCAGGATGCGTTTGATCGCCAGCGATAGTCACTTCCGAACTGTTACCCGGTGTTACCGTCACGCCGCAACCGACACCGCAGTAGGGGCAGGTGGTATTAATCGTTGGAGTTTTTATCGGTTGCACAGTCGTTGTCTATCAGGTTTTCTGTAGAGGCCATACCTGGTCAATGTGGCGGGGCGCTAGTCGGACACTTCAGCCAGCTCCGGAGTATGATTTGTGGCAACGGCAATACGCAGCATTCCCTCTGCCACTTCAACCGGATACACCGTCACGCTGCCTTCATCTACCCCCTGCGCAGTGCCGTCCGTAAGGCTGATAACCCAGTTGTGCAGCGGGCATGTGACGCAGTTGTCGTGAACAATCCCCTCGCTGAGCGGACCCTTTTTATGCGGGCACTGGTCTTCGATGGCGTAGACTGTGTCGGTTGCTGTGCGAAACAAACCAATGGTGTGGTTGTTGATGACAACCCGCCTTGCCCCGCGTAGCGGGATATCGGTAACCGGCCCGAGTTCATACCAGTTAACAGGGGTTTCAGTAACACTCATTGCACTAACCTCAGCGGGCTTTTCTGTTTGACTGGCAACGGCACAATATTTCTAAACTCGTATTCATGGGATCCTGAAACACGCTCCGCCCACGGATCAATTTGGGCGACCTTCTGTGATTCAACAAAGCGTGTGTAGTAGTCCAGTCGTTTGTCTGTATTTTCAAGAATTTGATTTCTTATCTCTTCTATACCGACCCGCCTGGCCCATTTATAGATGCGCTCGAGGTAATGGCCCTGCTCGCGATACATTTGTACCAGTGCCGCGATAATTTCAATGACTTCCTCTTCGCTGTCGACGTGACCGAGTAGCTCGGTGCCTTTGATGTCGAGTCCGGCTGCGCCTGCAAAGTGAATATCAAAACCGGAGTCGACACAGATCACTCCCACATCTTTGCAGGTTGCTTCAGCACAGTTTCTCGGGCAGCCCGACACGGCCATTTTCACTTTTGCAGGTGTCCAGGAGCCCCACATGAACTTTTCTATTTTTATGCCGAGGCCGGTTGAATCCTGCGTACCAAACCGACACCAGTCAGTGCCGACGCAGGTTTTTACGGTGCGCAAACCCTTGGCATAGGCATGACCGGAAACGAAGCCTGCTTTGCCGAGGTCTTTCCACACCGGTATGAGGTCTTCTTTCTTTATACCGAGCATATCGATACGCTGACCACCGGTGACTTTAACCGTGGGAATATTGTACTTGTCTACAACATCAGCAATGGTTCGAAGCTGCAGCGACGAGGTTTCACCGCCCCACATTCTTGGCACAATAGAGTAGGTGCCGTCTTTTTGTATGTTGGCGTGTGCCCGTTCGTTAATAAACCGTGACTGATAATCGTCCTGGTAGTCTGCCGGGTATTCGCAAACCAGATAATAGTTCAACGCAGGGCGACACTTTGCGCAGCCGCATGAGGTTTTCCATTGCAGTTGCTGCATAATTTCGGGTATTGATCGCAGTGTCTTTGCACGAATTAACCGGCGTAGGTCGTCGTGTCCATAGTCGGTACACGGACATACCGGTGTGATTGCAGCTGGCTGGTATTGCTCGCCCAGCTTAAACGTCAATAGTTGTTCCACCAGCCCGCTGCAGGTACCGCAGGAAGAAGCGGCCTTGGTAACAGAGCGAATGCCGTCAAGGGTTGTTGTGCCATTGTCTATTGCATTGCAAATGGTCGACTTGCATATGCCGTTGCAACCACAGATCTCTGCGTCATCCGGTAACGCTGCAACGGCTTCCAGCGGGTTTAACGCGGGCCGTCCCTGGAAAGACTGTCCGAATATCAGTGTGTCGCGCTGGTCGGATACGTCAACCTCGCGCTTTAACAAGTCAAAGAACCACGGGCCGTCGGTGGTTTCTCCGTACAAAACCGCGCCGGTTATTTTATTGTTTTTAAGCACCAGCCTCTTGTAGATACCGGCTCTGGCATCTCGTAACACAATCTCTTCGCTGTCGGGGGTATGGTTAAAGTCTCCGGCGGAATACAGAGCGACACCATCGACTTTAAGGCGCGTCGCTGTCATCGAGCCGTGGTAGCTCACGCAGTCGCCGGTCAGATTGTCTGCCAGAACTTTAGCCATGTCGTATAGCGGGGCGACCAGTCCATAAACCTGATCGTTATGC
>CAYZVB010000537.1:0-2732 GCA_964481315.1 uncultured Granulosicoccaceae bacterium | reverse complement strand
ATATCTTCAATGGCATCACCCAGCACATCGGTAACCACACGACGCTTACCGGGCGTACCTTCAAGCCAGTCATCAAATGCCATTTCAAGACCTTCCTGGCCCTGATCATCAATATTATTAAAGCCCAGTACGTGCGCTGTGATTTCACCACTGGGGTAGTAGCGACCGTACTCGCGCTGGATATTCACACCCTTAATTTGCCCGCGGTCTTTAATAGAACGCAGCGCTTTGGTGATGCGAGGGTGAACGTGACGACGCAGGTAAATAAACTCACGCTTATTCTCAAGCCCGTTGGCGACCAGCTGACGAACTCTGCCAGGGTCCATCTCAAGGGCGTAGCCAAGCAGGTCGATCTTGTCGTCGAAGTCGGCAAGTTCACGCGGGTCAGCCCACACCGAGTCTATTGGTGAACTTACCGCCAGCGGTTCGCCATTGCGATCAAGCAGTCGTCCACGGTGCGCTGCCAGTGGCAGGGTGCGAATCTGCCGCACATCACCCTGGCGCTGATAAAAGCCTGCATCGAGAATCTGCAGTTGAAAGGCACGCGCCCACAACAACAAAAACAGCAAAGCAAAAACGCCAAGTACCGCAGCACGCCGCCCACCGAAACGTGATTGTCCGGCTTCGTAACTCATTTGAACACCATCTTGATTTCACTGTGCTCAGGCATGCGCATATTCAGCTTGCGGGTTGCCAGATCTTCAATGCGACCAAACCGCGCCAGCGTGCTCTCTTCTATTTGCAACCGGCCCCATTCAATGTTGGCATTGTCGATGGCTTTTTGAACCGAACGCATATTCTGAAATTGCATGCGACTCTGATGCTTTGAATAAACCACACCCATCGCAGTTGCCACGTTAAGCATCACCAGCACCACGACGGCGATTCGCAAACCGCTCATGCCGCACGCTCCGCAACACGCATTATTGACGAGCGCGAACGAGGATTCGCCGCCACCTCAGCCGCACCCGGCCGTACCGCTTTGCCAACACTAACGAATGGCGCCGGCGCTTCAGGCTGCAGCACCGGCATACCTCTCGGCACATTTTTGCGTTCTGCTGCACCTTTAATAAATCGCTTCACAATACGGTCTTCGAGTGAATGAAAACTAATAACCACCAGACGGCCACCGGGCTTTATCAGGTTAATACAGGTATCGAGCGCTGCCTTTAGATTGTCGAGTTCTCGGTTAATAAAAATTCTCAGCGCCTGAAAGCAACGGGTTGCCGGATGCTTATGTTTTTCCCATCGTGGATGGGCCTTTTTAATAATCTCTGCCAAATCACCGGTGGTAGTAACCGGGCGCTGCTGCACTACTTCAATTACTTTTGCAGCAATGCGCTTTGCATAACGTTCTTCACCGTAGCTGCGAAACACATCAGTCAGCTCTTCCTGTGTTGCACCGGCAAGCCATTCGGATACCGGCTGCCCGCGCGTTTGATCCATACGCATGTCGAGCGGACCGTCGTGATCAAAGCTAAATCCGCGCTGCGCCTGATCAAGCTGCGGCGAAGACACACCAAGATCAAACAACACACCGTCGATCGCCGGTGGCGCCCCGACTTCAGTCAGTGCAGATTCAATTTCACTGTAATTACAATGCACAATTGAAAAACGACCGTCGGCTGCAAACTGCCGACCTGCGTGTTCAATTGCATCACTATCGCAGTCCATTGCCATCAACCGGCCCTGCTCTCCAAGTGCCTGCAAGATAGATTGACTATGGCCACCACGACCATAAGTCGCATCGACATAGAAACCATCACTACGTATAGCCAGCGCTTCAACCGCTTCACCATGTAATACAGAGACATGTTCGGCAGCCATCACATTGTGAACCCGATGTCTGGTCGATCAGTATTGGCACGCATCGACTTCATCAACTTTTCCGTGCCTTCTTTGCTGACACGTAACCAATCATCTTCACTCCACAGTTCAAACTTGTCGTTGTGCCCGACCAGGACTGCATTTTTTTGCAACCCCACCGTATCCCTCAACTCCTGCGGTATCAGCACTCGACCACTGCCATCCATGTCGATCTCGTTGGCGTTGGCGTAAATCACCCTCTGCAACTCTCGAAAGTCGTGCGACTTGTTTTGCACCTGATCCATCTTGCGCATGCACTTCAGCCATTCGCCGTGCGGGTAAATATTCAGACAGCCGTCAATCGGATTAAGCGCCACCACCAGTTTTCCATCGCACAGGTCAACCAACTGCTCGCGGTAG
Organism: uncultured Granulosicoccaceae bacterium; assembly: GCA_964481315.1. Lineage (GTDB taxonomy): Bacteria > Pseudomonadota > Gammaproteobacteria > Granulosicoccales > Granulosicoccaceae. The sequence continues at coordinate 506 of CAYZVB010000537.1, read as the reverse complement.
CGCGCAGGAATAGCAATTCGCCCCTTTGTGTCGAGCGTGATGTTGGTTTTACCAAGAAGCATGGAAGCCGTTTCAGATGGTTATTCCCTTTCGATCCACTTTTCTACACATGACCGATCGGATATGCCACAACTTTACCACAGCAGCTACCAGTTACAAGTTACCGGCGTTGTTTTTGTTGGAAAAATTCAGCGAAGACAAGGAGTTAGCAACCCGGGCACACCACCAAAGAGAAGGCTTATATAAAAATCAGTAGGTTAGAGAGCACAACAAAGAATTCACATCAGTAATCGTATCGTTCTCGACACATAGGAAGAACTGTGATCGGAAACCGATGAAACAGGGGACGATTTCGCTCGCTAATCAGCCCGAATCCGGCTAGCATCCGTCACCGGAAGTTGGCCAGACAGTCGCTGCAATTGCAGAGGAAAGTCCGGGCTCCAACGGGCAGAGTGCCAGGTAACGCCTGGGGGGTGCGAACCCACGGAAAGTGCAGCAGAGAGCAA
>CAYZVB010000536.1:0-2741 GCA_964481315.1 uncultured Granulosicoccaceae bacterium | reverse complement strand
GGTTTAGACGCTCGTCCCTCCCATAGTCGTTTTTGTCAGCAGACTCTATGTAAACCAATGACTTCGACCCCTAAAATACTGGTGGACACGGACGTTTTTTCAGTTTGCAGTAAGTTGATCAGCGACATCGGGCTACAGCCAGTCGATTGTCGTTTTCATCTCAACGGAACACCTGAATAGACGGCGGTACGCGAATTAAAAAACACCGGCCCAATCGCCGTGGTTATCGATGCGTATTCCAGCCCTCGCGACAGTCGTGTTGTTATCGAATCAATTCGAGAATCAGCACCGTTGTTGCCAGTGCTTGCTCTGGTGGATGACGTTTTGCAACATGCCCCGGTCCGCAACGATGTGGACGGTGAAGTGACTGTAGGTGATTTTTCCAGTGGCCGCTTTATGCAACTAATCGAAAGCTGTGGCGATCCAGCCTCCGCACAATCCGATCCGGAAGATCAATCGATGGGTGATAAAGCTGGTTATTTTACAGCTGAAAATCAAAACACGCTGCTGAGCAGCCTGAACCGTATCGCCATCGAAATGATGAACCGGGCCGAGCTGTCTGCATTAATGCAGAGTATTGCAGATAATACCGGGGAACTCACCAACGCTGACTATGCCTATGTAGCGCTGGTGCATGAGTCTGGTAAGTATATGGAAACGGTTGCTGCCAATACTGATGATTACCAGTTAAGTTCAGTCAGGCATCGACCGGGCTTTGGTATTGGCGGGCAGGCATGGCTTAAAGGTGAAACCGTTTGCGTTGCCGACTATCAAAACTATCCCCACCGACTGGCGGGTGTGTCCACAGGGAAACAGGCGTGCACTGTTCCGTTAAAGCTCGACAACGAAGTTATTGGTGTAGTTGGTATTCTCTATGAAAGCAATGACAACGATATAAATCGGCAGAGTGCTGTCCTTGAAATGTTTGCTCCGCTGGTGTCCGTTGCGATAGACCGTGTAAGGTTGTTTGAGAATACCCGCCTTCAACTTAGCAGGACCGAAGCCATTGGTGAGATCAACCGTGCAATATACGACCAATCTGATTTTGATCGTATTGTCGACAAAATTTGTATCACACTTATTGAAAAGTTCGATGTGAAGAAAACACACCTGTACAAACTTGACGGGGATAATAAATTTGTACCGGTGATGGCGTGGGAAAACACTGATGGCGTTGTGGTGCCCAGTAATCAGGCAACAGGACCAACAGTGGAAAAGTCTATCGCACGTTGGTGCATCGACAACCAGAAAACCGGTTTCGTAAAGCGCCACGTTAATGATAAACGCGAGAGTGAAGAAGTCCATCAACTGCGTGAAATGTGGCGGCTTGGTTCGACTATCTGTTTGCCGCTGGTACACGAAAACAAATCGTGGGGTGTATTGTATGCTCATCGCTCCACAGACAGTCAGGATTTTACTGACGGTGAAGTCAAACTTTTCGAGTTAATGGGTTCGCAATTGTCAGTGGCCCTGCTTCGCAGGGAGCTAATGCTGAAAGTTGAGCATCAGGCGTATCACGATAGTCTGACGGGGTTGGCGAACCGGAATCGATTTGAATCCATTCTGGCCGGGTGCATCGAGGCCGCCGATGCGTCTGACGATACCTATGCAGTGAAGTATGTGGATTTAAATGGTTTTAAAGAAATCAATGATAATTTCGGTCATCATCGCGGCGATAAGCTGCTCAAAGAGGTGGCTGCAAGAATATCGATGCAGGTGAATCGTGAAGATCACATGGCACGCATGGGCGGAGATGAGTTCGCGCTGGTATTAAAACGCAGTTGTCGGGATCAGGTGGTTCAGGCTGCACGCAGAATTAATGCAAGTCTCGCCGGTAGCATTGAAATTGATGGTCTAAGGGCAAAAATTGGTGTCAGCGTCGGCATTGTATTCTTTCCGGAAGATGGCAATACGACTAGTGACATACTAAAAAATGCAGATTTCGCTATGTACCATGCCAAGCAAAGCGGTAAGCTGGCATACTCGGTTTTTAAACAATCATACCGACTTGAGTTTGAGCAGCGTATTCAGTGGGAAGCGGACCTGCGCAGCGCAATCAGTGCCGGTGAGTTTGAGCTGTACTATCAGCCAAAAATTGATTGTAATCATGGCGGGGTTTGTGGTGTTGAGGCATTAATACGCTGGGCACACCCGCAGCACGGCTTTATCCCGCCATCAAAGTTTATTCCGCTTGCAGAGCGCACCGGTAATATTGAAGCTATTGGTGAGTGGGTGCTGCAAACTGCCTGCAGACAATCTGCCGAATTGTATGAGCATGGATTTAACGTTAGCGTTGCGATTAATATTTCCGGTCAGCAGTTGTTAATAGAAAATTTCGCGGCCCAGGTGCTGGAGGCCATTGAACAATACAAGGTTCCGCAACATCTGCTGGAAGTAGAAGTGACAGAAACGGTGTTTTTGAAAGATATCAATGGTGTGATTGAGACTTTGTCAAAGCTGCGTTCTAAAGGTATCAAGGTTTCAATCGATGACTTCGGAACCGGTTATTCTGCGTTGCATTATCTGGCTAAGTTACCGCTCGATACCCTAAAAATAGACAAAACGTTTATTGATGATATTTGTATCAGCAGTAAGGGTAAGAGTCTGGTAGAAATTATTCTGCAAATAGCCAAAGCGCTCGGGCTCGCCACTGTCGCCGAAGGTGTAGAATCCGCCGATCAGGTAGAAATGCTCGAACAGCTCGGGTGCGATGCGATTCAGGGCTACTACTATTCCAGGCC
>CAYZVB010000535.1:0-2754 GCA_964481315.1 uncultured Granulosicoccaceae bacterium | reverse complement strand
GTACCGACGGCACTGATGGTACCGACGGCACTGATGGTACCGACGGCACTGATGGTACCGACGGCACTGATGGCACTGATGGCACCGACAGTGGTGACGGCATTGGCACCGGCTCACTCGGTGATGTTGGTATTGAAGGTGATATCGGCACAGTCAGCTTCAGCTGGGATGGATTCAACCTTTCAGGCACTGTAACTACAGACGCCGCTGCAGGAGCAACCTCTGCTGCGCTTTACAGTGGTATAGCCGCATCAATGGATCAGGGCACTCAACTAATTCAACTCAGCGGCAGCGGACCAGACTTTCAGTACCCGAACGGGCTGTCATCAGATCAGTCTGCACCAATTGCTGCGAATATGGCTGCCGGCAATCTGTTTGTCCGGGTAGTTACTGCCAGTGGTTCGGCTGACTCGTTCCAGCTGCTGCCTCCGAGTAATGCAGTATCAGCTGCATTCAGCTCGCTAACATCATCAGACACGACTGTGAGCTCAAATGGTGCCGCGTTTATCAACGTTAACACCACTACCGGAGATTACTCGGCCTACCTCAATGTCAACATTGACCCATCCGACGTTGACGCCGATGGCAATACGGTTACGCTGTCTGCAGCACACATTCATTCGGGCTCTGCAGCAGGACCGGTACTGGTACCACTGACAGACAACGGTTCGGGAACTGAATTCGTTGCGACCGGACAGTTCGATGCCACACAGCTTGACGTGATCACATCGAACAACGGATGGTTCAATGTTCACCTTAACGACGGCACCACACCCGGTGCGAGCTTCCTGACCGGTCAGATTCAACTGCCCTGACAGTAGCTTTTAATGTTGTATGTAGTAAAAAAGGCGCTTAACAGCGCCTTTTTTTATACCAATTCCATGCAAACCGAAGTGCGGTTTTTTATACCTTCAACGCCATACACATTTCATCACGCAGTTGCAAAGCTCGCGACTGCGGTAGCGCGGATACATCGTTACGGGTCACTACCTGACCACGTTTTACCGGTTTTTGTATGGTGCATGAGTGTGCCAGTCCAATTGGCAGGGCGGCGAGCCTGACGCTTTGTTGTGCAGGTAACAACTTGCCCCATACGGTATAGCCGCCTTCCCCGTCGAGTTGCTCACCGGGTTGCAGGTCACGCTTGGCAACGCAAACAACATCACCCCTGAACGCTTCGCTGCATCCGGTCGGCTCACCACGCAGCGCAGCACTTAACACCGATACCGACAACTCAAGACCAATAAGATGAAAAGGCTTGTATTGCGCTGCATAACGGCCACTGCTGTCTGTTTGCAGACCGTACTGCGCAAAGCATGCGGCGGCATAGTCAGTGGGTGCTTCCAGAACCACATAAACACCCCAGCGCAAATCGCGCGCAACGGGTTGTCCGTTGCGCTTAATGCTGGACACCACCTCAACTGAGCCCTTCTCGGCCAGCACACCACCAGCCGTCTGCGGACACAGTACTGCGGCCAGATCTTCAACATCACAGGGTGGAAACAACAACCCGTCCTGCGGCACATTCAGATTACAGGCATTGGCGATTGCCGCCATTTCGATTGCCGACTTGGTACCGTCGAGAAAAGAATTGAACATCTGCGGGTTCATTCCCGCTTCTACAGCCTGCTCTTGTGACAGGCCGTAGTGGGTCCAGACATCGTCCGGGGTAACTTCATGGTACTCCGGCAAATACTTGGTACCTTTACCGGCAGCAGCGATGCCAAAGCCACAAGCCCGGCCCCAGTCGACCATTTCGGCCACCAGTGCCGGCTGATCACCGTAGGCCATCGAATAAACCACACCGGCCGAGGCTGCGTGGCGAGCCAGCACCGGACCGCAAAGCGCATCCGCCTCTACATTAACCATGACCACATGTTTGCCGTGCTCAAACGCAAACAACGCATGTTCTACACCGGCGGCAGGGTCTCCGGTGGCATCGATCACCACATCGACGGTATCGAGGCTGCACGCTGCATCGAATTCACCGGTGAACAGACAGTGTTCAATCTGTGTGTCTGTCCAGCCCACGTTTTTGCATGCGGCTATGGCCGAAGCCGGTGCCAGATCTACAATTGCTACGACATTGAGACCGTCAATTTGTGCAGCCTGGGCAAGAAACATGGAGCCGAACTTACCGGCTCCGATTAACGCCACCCCTACTGATTCACCTGCAGCAACTTTTTTTTCTAATAACCGTTTAAGGTTCAACCCGGCAGTCCTTCGCGATGAGACAGATCAGTCGTCAGGTTACAGACGCTCGTTGGACTGTTCCAGCAAATTTTCAAGGGCGGTTATTTTTCGATCACGCAGCGCAACACAGGCTTCGAGCGCTGTATTGTCTTTGGCCGAACCAAACTGATCGAGAGATGTTTTGAGCGTCGCAATCATATCGTCACGCGCTTTGATCGCATCTTTTAACGCTGAATCATTTGCAACGCCGGTGGTCTTGTTGCCTGCATTTTGCTCAAGATCTGCAATACGTCTTTGCGCACCGTGCAGCTTAGCCTCAAGCTCACGTACGCGGTTAACACTCTCTGCAGGAGTACCGGCCTTACGCAACTGATCTATCTGCTGACGGGAAGTTTTTAGCTCAGCCGAAAGCACATCTATACGTTTGCGTGCACGGGCAAGCTCAGTCTGATCTTCGTGGCTGTCAGCCTGACCGGCACCACTTGCTACCTGTATTCGATCGGAAACTTCAGCATTTCGAATACGCAGATTGTCGGAATCATTTTAAAAACGCTATGCTAT
>CAYZVB010000534.1:0-2758 GCA_964481315.1 uncultured Granulosicoccaceae bacterium | reverse complement strand
TCCAAAAGTGAATCGTACTGCCAGGGACTGGCATCGAAAACGGGCATGGATGCCACGCCTAAACGGCGAGCCTAAACGGCAAGCCAAAACAGCAAAACCAAAAAAACAAAAGACTACCCCTCCCGCGCAGCCCTGCGCTCATCCACCCTACGATTATGATAGCGCTGAAAAGTCTCATCACCATCGTAGCCTTTCTCATAAATCCAGTTAAACAGATCCAGAAAAGTGCCTTTACCGAAAGCACCGGGCATTTGTCCTATTGCCGCATCGCCAACTGACTTGTCTGTGCCCGCCTGTTCCGGGAGAGATACCCAGGTTGGTGTGAACATAACACCCCATTTTTCTGCAGCGGTTTTTTCCGTTAGTACCTCGCCATCGAGATCAGTCACTTCTTCATCGCCCCAGAGGTTGTATTGCACGACAACGAAATTCTCGGTGACATAGTTGACCACTTCGGGGTCTGACAACACGGTTTCATGTGTTTGTGCGCAGTACGAGCAGCCGGGTTGTTCAAACACAAGTACCAGTCGTTTACCCTGATCGGTTGCCTCCTGAATGTCTTCAGCAATGTCTTTGAAAGTCACGGCAAACCAGTCTTGTTTATGCAGTCCGTCTTCACCTATTTCTGCGATTGCCTGTCCGCCAGCTATGAAAAACAAGCTCAAAAACAGTACAAGCGTCCGGACGCTGCGAATAGGAGTGAAGTGGCATGTCATGACTGCTCCTGTGGTGCTTTTATTGTGGTGAGGTTAGTCAAAAATATTAACATCTGTTCCCGACTCCCGGATGTGATCGGCTCTGGTAGAAATATACCGTTGGAAGTTGGGTTGTTCCTGCCATGCATCGGAGGCGACGTAATCCATGAGAGACTGGGTATGAAAGCGCTTGAACCACGACTCTGAACGTATTACCTCGGTTTTTGCTTCACCGTCCGAAGCATAAAACACCAGTGTTGGTGCATAGGAGACATTGAGTTCTTTGGCCAGTTGCCGTTCTGTGGTGCTGTTGCCGCTGAAATCAGTGGTTTCGTTTCTGCCCCATCTATCTAAACGTACCACGTTGTACTGTTCCATCAGTGATTTGGTCTCATCCAGCGACAGCACTTTTTTATCCAGTTCTGTGCAGTTGGTACAGTCGGTTTGTTCAAACAGCAGAAGCAGTGGCTTGTCTTCTTTGACCAGCCGCCCCAGTGACGATGCATCGCCATTGATATATTTTCGGTCAGATATATCAGAAGGGCTGGTGGATTCAGGTTCCTTGTAGCGTGCTGCAATAAACTCGTTAAAACTTTGTTGTTGTTCCTGCTTCTTAATTACATACTCAAGCGCCAAACGAAATTTTTCCGGCGGGTAATAGCCGTTTATGCGCAGAGCGTGTTGTCCGTTCTCATCGAAAAACAGCACGGTGGGTGTGAACTGAACTTTCAAACGTTCGGCAAATAGCTTTTCGGTGAACTGTTGTCCCTCGACGCTGGTCACCTCGCGGTCACCCCACATATTAATTTCAATCACATCGAAGTTTTCCCGAATGGTGTCTTCGATGTCTTTTTGCGCAAGATTTTGTTCGACAAATATATTGCAGTAGGGGCAGCCGTCCTGGTGAAATACCAGCATAAGGCGCTTGCCGGCTTCTCGTGCCTCGAGAATGTCTTCTTCGAGCTCCATAAAGCTGGTTTTAAACCAGTCTGGATATTCGGTGGCCGTTGCGCCCTCGTAACTGCCTTGTTGAGTTTCGTCGTCAGCCGCAGAAGGAGCGGCGACCAAAGCGAGCAACAGTAACGCAATACTGTGGATTGATATCCTGTTAAAGAAATCATGCATAAGCTTTCCCCGGTTTTCATGATTTACAGTGGGTAATTTAGCAATTGCGGCCTGTTGCTGCCATTGCATACCACTAGGACTGCATTTGAATGTAGCCCAATGACCAGAGTCACTACAACCTGAAAAGTTCCTAATTTACCTGCCTGTACACCGTCGGCCGGTATTGCCGCACGGATTTATGCATAAAGGAATATTGTTCCCCGGGGTACTGATTGAGACCATGAAGAGTTAATGCGCCACGTGGTAGATGCGTGGTGTGAAATCGCGCCCTTTGGAGACAATGAATGTTAACTGCCAACCCGTTCGCCGAACTCTCGGCGTTCATTTCACCCGGGCTGATGAAGGCCTGGGTCGTGCTGATGGTCCTTCTGGTCATCGGCGGTACGCTGCTCGATATGCGCCACAAACAAAGCGCTAAATACTTTTTCGAAAACTCCAAAAAGGCTCAGAAAAACGCCAGGCGCAAAGTCGGTGGCGGCAAAAAAGCCGGGCTGGCAGTCAAAACTGTGGCAGGCGAAGTGCTCACTTCCTCTGAGTTCTGCAACTCACGTCGTCGCATGTCACATCTCATGACCATGTACGGCTTCATTTTGTTTGTGGTCAGCTCTGCGGTCATGATCTTTAAATACTCAGCGGCCGGTTCAGATACACCGGTTCTGTGGCCTCTGCTGTGGCACCTCGGTGCATTGTCGCTGTGTGCCGGCGGTTACTGGTTCTGGTTTTCGATTCGTGTTGAAGTGGCCTCTGAAGGCGTTAAGTGGAATCAGTTCAACGGTCGCGGCGACCTGTTCATTCTTGGTCTGCTGGCCATGGCCACTTTTGGTCTGCTGTGGTCATTCTTTCAGGCGGTCGTCGGCGGCGGGTTCGCCATGCTGATATTCTTCCTGTTTATCGTCAGCACAACATTCCTGTTTGCCTCCGTCTACTGGTCGAAGTTT
>CAYZVB010000533.1:0-2820 GCA_964481315.1 uncultured Granulosicoccaceae bacterium | reverse complement strand
TGCCAATGAGCTTCACTTCGGCACAATCGGGTGAAAACTATCGCAACTGGTGGCCACATCCGGTGATGACATCATTCACCGACCACAGCATTAATCTGCTGGAGGAAATTGCCCGCCAAACCCAAAACACAATTAACATGACACGTCGTGGCTATCTGTTGTGTACACGGGCTGACTCTATTGATCAGCTGCTTGCAGAGCTTGAGTACGGTTATTCAAACCACTATGAGATAGATGAAACTATTCGTATAAATCGGTCAGATAACAGCCAAAGCTATCAGCCACCGCACAGACCGGATTGGGAATCTGCACCTGACGGAGTCGATGTACTGCATGGCAATAACATGGTAAGCAAGCACTTTCCGTCACTGGCGAACGACATTAACGCGCTGGTGCATATTCGAAGAGCAGGTTCAATCGACAGCTATGCACTTGGTCAGCATATGCTGCAGCAATACCGAAGTGCCAATGGTGTGCACCTCACCGGTAAAGTCACCTCGATTAAAGATACCGGTGACGGATATAGCCTCGAAACCACCAATGCCGGTATCACAGTCACTGCCACACAAATTGTGAACGCAGCCGGTCCCTTCGTTAATAACATTGCAGCGATGCACGGCGAACACCTGCCGGTAAACAACATCGTACAGCAGAAAGTTGCATTTGAAGATGTGCACCGGGCGATACCCAGAACCCTGCCGTTTTGTATTGACCTAGATGAACAGCAGATCGACTGGAGTGCCGAAGAAAGACAGCAGCTGGCTGACAGCGAAGACTTTCGATGGCTCACGCAAACCATGCCGGGTGCAATTCACTGCCGCCCGGACGGAGGCGACCACGGTACCTGGGTCAAGCTTGGCTGGGCGTACAATGATCAATCCACTGCAGTACATCGAGCACCGGAGCTACTCGATGCATTTCCGGAAATTGTCATTCGAGGTGCTGCGCGCATTCACCCGCATCTGAAGGCTTATTATCAGAGCCTGCCACGGGCGCACCGGCACTATGGCGGTTACTACACCATGACAGAAGAAAACTGGCCGCTCATCGGTGCCATGCGTACCCGAGGTGTTTTTGTCGCCGGTGCAATGTCGGGCTTTGGCACCATGGCTGCCGCCGGTGCCGGAGATATCTGCGCCAGGACGGTACTTGACCTTCCGTTGCCGGACTATGCGGCAGCACTGTCTCCGGCACGGTATAAAAATGTGCAACTGATGTCAGAGTTGGCAGCGCAGGCTGCCAAAGGCGTGTTGTAAGCGTTTCTGAGCGGCCGTATGGTCAGGGCGGCTGCAGCTAAGTCTGCCGATATTATTAATCGTAAATTTCCTTTATGATTAACATGCGTAGCAATTACTACCAGAGAGGAAATCATGAAAAACCAGGTTCTCACCACACTGTTCTCGGGCACGGTAGCAGCGCTTTCTCTTAGCTCATCTCCGGGGCATGCTGCCAACGGCGACACACTTAAAGCCGTTCAGGAACGCGGAAGCCTGCTGTGCTCCGGTCACAACGGCAGCTTTCCACCGTTTGTACAGGTAACCGACGACAACAAATGGAGCGGCTACGATATTGACTACTGCCGTGCATTGTCTGTGGCTATCTTCGGCTCCGACGAAAGCCTGAAAGTTGTGCCTATCAGCTGGGCTCAGCGATTCCCGTCACTGCAGTCAGGTGATATCGACGTGGTAATCAAGGCCACCGGCTGGACTATGGGTCGCGACACCGAACTGGGCATTCAGTTTTCTGTGCCTTACTTTGTCGGCGCCACCAATGTCATGATGCCGAAAGAACTCGGCAGCACTGCACCCGAAACACTCGATGGTGGATCGTTGTGCGCCAATGCCGGTACATCAACCGAACGACTGGCGGCCAACTTCTTTAAAAGCCGTGGCATCGAAATAGAAATGATCACCTTCGAAAAGAGTGAAGAAACCCGTGAAGCCTACTTTGCCGGACGCTGTGACAGTCTGGTTGGCTGGGGACCAAACCTTGCGGTAACACGCCAAAGTGCCAAAAACCCCGACGATCACGCCATGATGGATGTAGCACTTGCGCTGGAACCCGAGTCTGCAGCCATGCGACAGGGAGATGACAACTGGGTAGATATTGTTAACTGGATGTTTGCCGCCACCTGGATTGCCGAATCTCACGGCATAAATTCATCCAACGTTGATGAGCACAAAGCCAATCCTGCAGATAGCACGGTTGAAAAGTTGCTGGGTGTAACCCCCGGTATCGGTGAGCGACTGGGCCTTAGTGATGACTGGGCTTACAACGTGATCAAGCAGGTAGGTAACTCTGCGGAGATATTCGATCGCAACATTGGTGCAGGTTCGGTTTACGGACTTGAGCGCGGTCTCAATGCATTGTGGAGCGACGGTGGCGTGATCGTTCCAATGATTCTGGACTGATCAGTCAGCTCTTTTATCTTTCTACGTGCGTAATAGCGAAATGTGTCCGGCATCCCGATTGCGGCTGCCGGACATTTTTTTAGCACCACTTATGCATTTGTCCGCGCACTCATGACCAGTATCTTCAGAAGCCAGAAAGTCAGAGAGATATTCTTTCAGGCACTGGTGTTGTCCGTAGTGGCAGCGCTTCTGGTGATGATGGTCATCAATACCCGGGCATCCCTTGAAGCGCAAAGCCTGACCACCGGTTTTGGTTTTCTCCAACGTTCCACCGGTTGGGACTTCTCGTTTTCTGTACTGCCGTATTCAATCAGTGATACCTACAGTAAAACCATCCTGATCGGTATTCTCAACACATTGTTACTGGGTTTTTTGGGGATATTCTTTGCGACTCTGATCGGTATAGTTA
>CAYZVB010000532.1:0-2864 GCA_964481315.1 uncultured Granulosicoccaceae bacterium | reverse complement strand
GCACTGGACAGTGCATCAATGTCGGGAAATGCCCATCGGGTGGCGCGACCCACTGAGGGGCAATGTCTGTGGAAGTAACGGCGGAAATTCGGAAAGCGGCTGGCCGAGGCTTCAGCACGTGACCTTGAATTGCTTTGTAGCGTCATCGGCAAGTGATGCGGTCGAAACCGGTATTGGCGGCCAGTGATTAGAATGACGAATGGCAGCTAACTACCTGTCGCTACAGCGTCGAACCCACGCGAATAGCCACCTTCATAACGACATAGCAAAAAATTGCCAGTAGCACGAACGGTAACAGAGTTCTTGTTAGTGACTTCTGTTGTTTGAAAAACTTTCTCCACCTCGAACTGCGCCTGCGTTTTTCCATGTCAAGGATTTTCAATCCACTCGAAAACCAATAGCTTGCAGCAGCTGGTAAAATATTTCAAATACAGGAATTATTGCTCAATAGAGTTTTGGTGGTGTGATATGTCAATGCAGAGTCTCCCACACCAGCTATACCAGCCCGATTAGCTGACGCGATTGAAAGTCCTTTTAATGTCGATGAGAGCATGACTTTAAACGTCCAATGTATCGCCCACACGGTTGTGTATTGCCGAAACATTCAAAAGGCAGAACATTTCATTCAGGAACAACAGAGGCAGGATTACCGATGACCAGACCTGAACTTAGTGAAGAGATCAATGCCGACACCTTCGACAGCTATTACTGGTATAGGCGCGAACTGGCGAAATTCGCGAAAGCATTGGGGCTAAGCAGCGCCGGTGGCAAATTCGATATACACGATCGAATCAGTCATTACCTTCGTACCGGTGAAGTCTTAAAACCGGCACGTCACAAAGCAACCTCGGGTTTCAACTGGTCAAAAGAGAAACTCGACAACACCACCGTAATCACTGACAGCTACAAGAACAACGAAAACGTACGCCGATTTTTTGTGGCAGCAATTGGGGAGTCTTTCTCTTTTAATATTGATTTAATGAATTTTATGAAAGACAACATCGGGGCAACCCTGGCCGATGCTGTGAAGTTCTATCGGCAACGTGAGGCAGCGCTAAAAAGCGGATATACGCAACCGATTGAAGCGCACAATCAATTCAATCTGTATACCAGGGAGTTTCTGGCTGACAACCCCCGGCTTACCGGCGAGCATGTTCGACTGTGTTGGGCTAAAGTTATTGAACAGCCCAGACCGGGTAGCAAAGGCAGAGACATTCGCTACAGTCGTGATGATTTGCAATATCTTGAGTAGTGTTAACTGCAGCGCTTTTGATTGCAGTGTCTTCTATTCGCCAGCAGGGTATTCATCGAGCCTACAAATTCAATTGCGTCCGTATGCATCAGTTGCATGTGGCATTATGATCAACCGCATCGGAGGCAGACCACCTGCCGTTTTTTTATGCCAATCATTAGCCCGCGAAGTTTATCTTTGCGCGGTGTGGGGTGTTGGGCTTGCTGTTAAGGTTGCCTGAGCTCAGGGGGCGTTTAGATAAGCCTGAACAGTGCAATACTATAAAAGCAACATTCCGGGTACGGTTTTAGCAACTCACGTTACTGTTGATCGTAGTAAAAATCGAAAACACCCTGTAGCAAACCGTAAAGCTGTACACGAGTGGAATTTGGGCCGATGTATTGCGCGAGAATGCTCCGCGACGTTTCAGAAGTCTCAAATACTTGTTGCAGTGTTTGCTGGAATTCTTCATCGGTGCGTTTAGTAACCTGCTGATACGACAAATCAACATGGTCGCAAGCAATCTGCGCGATCTTTCTTACGTCGTCCCTGTGTAAGTCAGATGCGATGTTCCTGCCGGTTTCTACTGCCGCATAAAACTCGCTCTCGGTGCGTTCAAGGGGATGAGATATTTCCATAGAGTTATTACGCCTTTGCAGCTGTATCGGCTATTTGCGGGAATTTTAGAAGTAATTCAAACATTTTCAACGACAGCGCAGTCCGGTATGAGCGGGCATTGCCGTGTGCAACCGAATGGCCCCAAAATATGTATTTGACTTTTATTTGCATAGCATTCGTATACTTTCGAAACTCGTACGATTAGGTAAATTATTCCAACTACTGGTGCCGAGAAATACGTATTTACACTTACGAATGCCTTCAGAGCCTCAGACTTTCGTAGATGTGGTAATCGGGTACATACGTAATACAAACATCACAGGTATCCGGTTTACTGTGATAACGGGATGCGGGTACTGTTAACTCTTTCAGGCTTACATCACTCAGTTGAAAAGTATCACCTCATTACAGTGGAGCCGATATCGTATTGTTTAGGTGTACAGCCAGCTCGGTGACAGAATTTGCGGCTTTGTGATCAGTGTTAATTGAACTATGCGTCTATTGCTTGTTGTCGTGACTGTAAAGTCGACAGCATGTGTCGTACTGCGTGCAGTACCGCTGCACCGGGTACCGCAGGAAGTAAAGGTTGACATAAACAACCTTAGTGTTAGGTCATGGAATTTACTACGCCTGGCCGCTGGTAAATGAATAAAAGGTTAAGTGAATATAGTATGAATCGGTAATAAAAATAAACGTTTTTTTGTGGCATTTTGGAGAGCGCTTATACGCCTGTGCCGTCTCTGTCGAAACGCCCCATTGTGCGTAGCGCGAAGTTGCCGTTGTTACTGTTAGAACGCAAGACGATGCTCTGTACATATATGAGATTGACTACGTCCGTACACAACGACAACTCCAGGTGCCTTTAGTAGCCGGAATGTTTGAAATACAAGTAATTTCTAAATAAATTAGTCGCAGTGGACATGGTGTTAGCAACAGACCACGACTACGCGGATTTGCACAATTCATTTCCGACAAAACTCACACACAACAAAGGAAGTATCAACTGGAAGTATCA
>CAYZVB010000531.1:2412-2908 GCA_964481315.1 uncultured Granulosicoccaceae bacterium | reverse complement strand
GTTCAGTGTAACGGTTATCGCTGACGGTAAGTGGGCCAATTGCGAAGCGTAAACAAGGGATTGCAATGCAACCACTTTAATGCGGCTTATTCAGATGTGACTGCCGCTTTAATTCGCTGTACCAGTTGTTCTTTTTCGTCGCTGCTGTAAGGCACTGCCAGCAGTGCACCCCAGACCGGAGCAGGCCAGGCCGGATCTGTTTCAAATCTGGCGATGTGGTGAATATGCAGCTGCGGTACGACATTGCCGATAGCAGCAACATTCAGTTTGTGCGGATTAAACAACTCTTCCATGACTTTACACAGCATGTTCGATTCACGCAGCAGTTGTTGTTGATCGGCATCACTTAAGTGATGTGCTTCTTTGATATCCGGCCGTCGCGGTACCAACAGTGTCCATGGATACTGGCTGTCGTTTAGCAGCAGCAGTTTACTTAAATCAAGGTCTGTTACAAAGGCAGTGTCGGCAGCGAGTCGTGGGTGTAGTTTAAAACTAT
>CAYZVB010000531.1:0-2402 GCA_964481315.1 uncultured Granulosicoccaceae bacterium | reverse complement strand
GCTTTTACTGTTGTCTGTATTAATTAAATGGTCTGCAGTGCGGGTGAAGCTCGCTTTAAGCTGCATAAGTTGTATCGGGTCGGTGACCTGTTCTTCGAGTGCCTGATGCATGCACAGTAACCAGTGATCCCTTGCGGCCTCGTCTATGGCAAAAGGGTGGTGGCGCATACGCAGCCTCGGGTGCCCGTGCTTTTCAATATAAACCGGCGGACCGCCAAGAAATCCGCACAGGAACTCGAAGAGTTTCTGTCTGGACTCGTTAAGTGAGGTCGGGTGCATTTCGCGGATGGTAGTGGCTTCGGGTGTGCTGTCCATTAAGTCGTAAAACCGGTCAACCAGCTTGCGGACTCCCGCTTCACCACCAAGTTTTTCAAACGGACTGTGTGGTAGCTGACCGGTCACGGCACGCGCTCGAGAATAACATTGGCGATGGCATATTCATGTTCATCGGAAATACTGACATGCATAGCGTTAACACCGAGCTCATCACAAATTTCCTGTGCTTTGCTGTCGGCGTACAACAGCGGCTTGCCATGTTCGTTATGCACGATATAAAAATGCCTTAGCAAAACACTTTGTGCCTGACCGGTGCCAAGGGCTTTGGTGGCGGCTTCTTTGACAGCAAAGCGTTTGGCCAGAAAACGTTCCGGATGGGCCGCCTTTTCGAACTCGGGCAATTCTTTTTCATGCAGCACGTGGCTCGCAAAGCGCTCACCGTGTTTTTCATACACTGAGGCGACTCTGGATACCTGCACAAGGTCGATACCGGTACCAATAATCATTGGGCTCAGCTCTGTTGGTTGCGTGCTTCGCGCATGATTTGTCGCATTTGTTTTACCGCGTCAGGCAGGCCCATAAACACGGCGTCTGCGATTAGTGAGTGGCCGATGTTAAGTTCATGGATATCTTCAATGGCTGCTATCGGTGCGACATTGTGACGCGTCAGTCCGTGACCTGCATTGACTATCAGACCGACGCTTGCAGCATATGCTGCGGCTTCGACGAGTTTGTCGAGTTCGCGTTGTTGCTGCTGTGCCGTTTCTGCTTCAGCGTAACTGCCGGTATGCAGTTCGATAAACGGTGAGCCTGTTTTAACTGTGGCGTCAATCTGTTGCTGGTCGGGGTCGATAAACAATGAAACCCGTATACCTGCATCGGCAAGGTTATGGCAAATTGGCGTTAGTGAGTTTGCATTACCGGCAACATCAAGACCGCCTTCGGTGGTGAGCTCTTCGCGTTTCTCCGGAACAATGCAGACATCCATTGGTTTAACTTGCAGTGCCAGCGCGACCATTTCGTCGGTAGCTGCCATTTCAAAATTGAGCTTGGTTTGAGTGCAGGCAGCAAAGCGAATGACGTCGTCGTCCTGAATGTGGCGACGGTCTTCACGCAGGTGCATGGTAATGCCGTCGGCGCCGGCAAGTTCTGCCTGTAACGCTGCATGGACCGGATCGGGATAGCTCGATCCGCGCGCCTGTCGAATGGTGGCGACGTGATCGACGTTCACACCTAACAGAACGGGCTTTGACATGGTGTTAATCTGCCTTGGTTTATTGTGCTTGCGAGTTTGGGTTTAACAGGCTGTGCGCTTCAATTCTTAGCCTGACTCTGAATAGACGGTAGCTGTCTTTGCCGACTGAATCAAATGGAATTACCAGTCGCAGTCGTCGTGCTTCAGCAGGTTTGAGTGTAATGATTACCAGCCAGCGCGAAACAAAGTCGACACTGTGAAGGGTTGCTGCCTGCAGCGGACGGTTTTGGTGTTCAATGCTCCAGCGGTTACCTGCCCGCCAGATTAATTTTGTGGTGCGGGTTTCCTGGTGCAGGTTATAGATAAGACTGACTACCACAAGAACCGTCAGGGTAAATTCAATTACCGCTGGTATGTCAGCCATTACAAGTGCTGCAACAGCCAGGCAATGCAGTGCGACAATGGCGCTAATATATGCCCGCGACGGTTTAACGGTCAGCAATAAGGGTATGGCGGATTTTTCGAATGACGGGGTTGTAGGGGGAGGCGGGGTCAGGCGCATTGAGCAATCCCATGATTAGCGGATCCTGCTCTTCCAGTAACTGCCGGAATAACAACTGTTCATTTTGATCTGCAGCATCGTAGTGATGCTGCAGGTAGGTACCCATTGCGGTGTCGAGTTCTTTCATGCCACGCCTGCATAACCATTTCAGGCGTGACTTCTGAGCGACTTCCGCGGTGTCGGCCGGATTAGAGATTTTTCTGCACCAGCATTTTTTTAGTGTCGGCGATTGCCTGTGCCGGGTTCAGACCCTTCGGGCAAACAGTCGCACAGTTCATGATGGTGTGGCAGCGATACAGTTTGAACGGGTCGTCGAGTGCTTCGAGGCGTTCGTCGGTTTTTTCGTCGCGACTGTCGACAATCCACCGG
>CAYZVB010000530.1:0-2908 GCA_964481315.1 uncultured Granulosicoccaceae bacterium | reverse complement strand
TAAACAACTGGCTGAGCGTAGCAAACAACCCACACAGCCAGGCGCAGCAAACACCCCAAACCCCCGAGCACACCGAACAACCAACAAAAAAGCCAACAAAACCCCTCAAACCTCACCTGAAGGTTACAAATAGGTAGTAACTGCATTAACTATGACCGCTTGGTCACTGTTTTCATTGCAGTTTTTTTTCTGCTCCCGTATAAATGCGCATTGAGGCAAAGCTAAACGCACAGCTCTGCCATATCTGGTCTTATCACGGGTTCCGCAAACTCGAGAAGTCAGCCCGCCTCGTTTTGCTGAGGTTGCAAGATTCGATTTGTTTTCCCCCGGTGGTGAGCCGCTAGCACACACTGCATTTGAAAGGCTGAATATGATTTTAAAAACGTTAGGATCTGCTGTTTGCGCAAGCTCCATGCTGATGATCGGGGGTTGCGGTATCCTGGAGACTGTTGAGATCCCTGAGATTCGTTTCGACTCGAACAGTTACGTTGTGCAACCGGGCGACACGCTGCAGTCCATTGCTGATCGCTACAATCTCGATCCGCAGTCGCTGGGTTCTGCCAATGCGGTAGATTCTGCGCAACTGGTTCCGGGGCAACGGTTATTGCTGGTCAGGGAAGACGGCGCTGCTGTCCGCAGTACCCGAGCGCGCAATTCTGTTGTTGATCAGCCGGTCGTAATGATTCCTTCTACCGGTCAGGACCCGCAGTTCACAGAAGTGAACGATCAGGCGATTGCTGTCGGTCCTGTCGTGGTTGTGCCTCCCACAGAACAAATTGTTGAAGTGCGCGAGCCTGCAAGTGCTGATGCGCTGCTCGATGACGTTAGTCGCGTCGATGTCGCAAGCCTGCCGCCGGCACCTGGTGTCGTGCAGCCTTTGAATGAGACACC
Source organism: uncultured Granulosicoccaceae bacterium (assembly GCA_964481315.1). Taxonomy (GTDB): domain Bacteria; phylum Pseudomonadota; class Gammaproteobacteria; order Granulosicoccales; family Granulosicoccaceae. The sequence continues at coordinate 2,017 of CAYZVB010000530.1, read as the reverse complement.
TGTTATTAACGATGTAGTGGCGGAAACCGGTGATGTGGTCCGTCCGACTGGTACTGAAACAGTTGTGCAAAGCGTCAGCGCAGCGCCTGCTACCACCGTGACAACACCGGATACCTCAGTGGTTGAGATTCCAGCGGCCGACACCGTGCAGGTTGCAGATGCCACACCGGCAGTCAAAACCGTGACAGTCAACAGCCGCGCTGATGGCTGGAACTGGCCGGCAGTCGGGCAAATTACCCGTGATTTCGATCTTCGTGAAATCAACCGACAGGGACTCGACATCAATCCCGGACCGGGTGCTGGAGTTCAGGCGGCCGCTGACGGTGAGGTGGTTTACAGTGGCAGAGATCTGGCGAGCTATGGAAATCTGGTAATTCTGCGTCACGATGGCAACTTTCTTAGCGCCTACTCAAAAGTAAGTGATATTTTTGTTAAGGAAAATCAGAAGGTTAAGGCAGGTGACTTAATTGCGGTTGTCGGTAGTGACGCTTCTGAAGGAACTGAGCTACACTTTGAAATTCGCCGCAATGGCGAGCCTGTAAACCCTGTCGACTACTTGCCAGCGCTGTAAAACCAGCACATTTTTTCTTTCTGGCACGTTTATTGCATATATCTTCGTACCGAAGTTGTTTCGTGCGCCGGCTCGCTGGCGCAACCGGTACGAGGGTGTGACGGTTAAGAATCAGCTTCGCAATGACAATTATAAAAACAATTTGCGGAGAATTATCCAATGGGCCAGAGCCAACTTGCCGAGTGGGCAGAAGACACTGAAGAACGCGTATCACCTGATGCGCGCGTAGAAGACGTCGGTGAGAACATCGATGACGAAGCAGAGCAGGAAGAAGCTGAAGAAGAAAGCTTCGCCGAGCAGCTAAGCAGAACCCGCACAAAGTCGCCAAGCAACAAGGCGCGGTCGCGGGATATGGACGCTACACGTCTGTATTTAAAGGAAATTGAGCATTCTCCACTGCTGACCGCAGATGAAGAGAAGCACTACACCCGGCTTGCACAAAAAGGCGACGAGAAAGCTCGCGCCAAGATGATCGAGTGCAATCTGCGCCTGGTAGTAAAGATCGCCCGCCGTTATCTGAACCGTGGTCTGACGTTGCTCGACCTGATAGAAGAGGGCAACCTTGGATTAATCCACTCGGTTGAAAAGTTCGACCCCGAGCGCGGATTTCGCTTTTCTACTTATGCCACCTGGTGGATTCGACAGACCATCGAACGTGCCCTGATGAATCAGACCCGCACTATTCGCCTGCCGATTCACGTAGTAAAAGAAATGAATGTCTACCTGAAGGCCGAGCGCAGGCTTCAGCAGAAAATGGATCACGAGCCGACGGCCGAAGACATTGCTGCCGAATGCGAAAAGCCGGTAGAAGATGTTAAGCGTCTGCTGGGCCTGCGAGACCGTGTCAGCTCAGTCGATGTGGCCATGGGGCCGGACGGAGATCGCCCGTTACTGGACATTATTCCTGACGAAAACAACCCCGATCCAGCGCACAAGCTGCAGGATGACAATATTCACCGCCAGATTAACAACTGGCTGATGAAGCTTGAAAGCAAGCATCGCGAAGTGGTTGTCCGTCGCTTTGGTCTTCACGGCTATGAGCGCACCACGCTTGAAGATGTTGGCAAAGAGTTGGGTGTTACCAGAGAGCGCGTTCGTCAGATACAAATGGAAGCGCTGAAAAAGCTGCGTCGGATTCTGGAAGGTTCGGGTTATACCTGGGAATCACTGCTGGAAGGGCAGTAGCGTCGTAGCGGTTTTTACAATCCGGGAGCCGGGCGGGTGAGTCTTTTGATTTGCCGCCCGGTTTTTTGACGGATAGTGTCTTTTTTTTGACGGGCTTGTGTCAATTAATCGACTTTTGTTTTTGATTTTGGGTTGTTCGCTGCGCTCAGGCAGTTGTTCATTCGCTGCGCTCAGCCTGTTGTTCGTTCGCTGCGCTCAGCCTGTTGTTCGTTCGCTGCGCTCAGCTAGTTTTTCATTCGCTGCGCTCAGCCTTGTTGTTCG
>CAYZVB010000529.1:0-2924 GCA_964481315.1 uncultured Granulosicoccaceae bacterium | reverse complement strand
GCAAATTGGTTATCCGCTGGTGGTGCGGCCTTCTTATGTGCTGGGTGGTCGTGCAATGGAAATTGTCTACAGCGACGAAGAGCTCACTACTTATATGTCTACGGCGGTGTCGGTATCGAATGACGCACCGGTGTTGCTGGACCGCTTTCTCGACGATGCAATAGAAGTTGATGTCGATGCAATCTGCGACGGTGAGCAGGTGCTGATTGGCGGCATTATGGAGCACATTGAGCAGGCCGGTGTGCACTCCGGTGATTCCGGTTGTTCGCTGCCGCCGTACAGTTTGTCGGAAGAAATACAGGAAACGCTGCGAACCCAGATGACACAACTGGCGCTTGAGCTTGGTGTTTGCGGTCTGGTTAATGCGCAGTTTGCCATTAAAGACAACCAGGTTTACGTTATTGAAGTGAACCCGCGCGCGTCACGCACCGTACCTTTTGTGTCGAAGGCGACCGGAATGCCGCTGGCAGCGATTGCCGCGCGTTGCATGAGTGGCCGTTCGCTGCCGGAGCAGGGTATGCATGCGGCTCGACAATCTCCGTTTTATGCGGTGAAAGAGTCGGTGTTTCCTTTTAACAAATTTCCCGGTGTCGACCCGCTGCTGGGGCCGGAAATGAAATCGACCGGTGAGGTCATGGGGAGCGGTCGTAGCTTTGCCGAGGCGTTTAGCAAAAGCTCGCTGGCAGCGGGCATGCCACTGCCGGCGAGCGGTAAGGTGCTAATGAGCGTACGCGATGCCGACAAACCTGCAGCCGTCAGGCTTGCAGAAGTGTTGCATCGTGGCGGTTTTGACATTATCGCTACTGCTGGCACGCAGTCTGCGATAGCATCGGCCGGCGTGCCGTGCGAAAAAATTAATAAAGTCGCACAGGGTCGACCCCATGTTGTTGATATTATAAAAAATGACGAGCTGACACTGATCGTCAACACGACCGAGGGAAGGCAGGCGATAGCCGACTCCTTTCTGATCCGGCGTGAAGCGTTAAACCACCGCATGGCCTACGCCACCACCATGGCAGCAGCGGAAGCTATTGGTGCTGTGATCAGCTCAGTAAATGACGAAAATTCGTCTGCACCGGGCGTTTATCGTCTGGATGAAATACACGAGGAATCGATATGAGTAAGGTGCCATTAACAGCGAGCGGTGCCGAACTGTTGCGGGATGAGTTGAATGATCTGAAATCAAATCAGCGCCCCCGGGTAATACAGGCAATCGCTGATGCGCGTGAACACGGTGATCTGAAAGAGAACGCCGAATACCATGCTGCACGTGAACAACAGAGTTTTATCGAAGGTCGTATTAAGGATATCGAAGGTAAGCTGTCGCACGCGCAGATTATCGACGTTACCCAGATGAAGCACGACGGCAAGATCATATTCGGGTCAACGGTTGAACTGACCGATCTCGAAACGGATGAAAGTGTCACCTACAAAATAGTTGGTGACGACGAGGCCGACATTAAAAAAGGTCTCATTAGTTTCAGTTCACCGCTTGCACGGGCAATGATTGGCAAGCTCGAAGGTGACGACATTGCTTTCGATGCGCCGGGCGGCCTGCGCGAATACGAAGTGGTGAAAGTCAGCTATATCTGAATGGTCTGCAGCCGGCGTGCTACCCGCATGCTGCGATTACCGCATGTCGTAATGGCTGTGCGCGGCTGACGCGGGCACTATTTCGGGAAAAGGATTACCGGCTTGGTGTGGTTGCGTTTGAATAATACCGCCACCTGGCCGATTTGCTGAATAATATGTGCTTCGTGGTCCTCTGCGAGTTTTGCGATGATGGCCTTGCGTTCTTCGCGGTCACCGGTGCCAACTTTTATTTTGATCAGCTCATGATGATTCAACGCGATTTCGAGCTCGGCCAGCACGGCCTCGGTGACACCTTTCTGGCCAATCCGGACCACAGGTTGTAAGGCATGACACAGCGATTGCAGATGGCGAAGTTGTTTCTTGTTTGGTGTCATGGGTACGTTGTAGTGGAAGGAGCCAGCGCGAGTGTACACGGAACACAGCAATGAGTCGTAGTAAAAGCAGTCGTCGCTGGCTGAAAGAACACCACAGCGACGATTTTGTGATCAAGTCACGCCAGCAAAAGTGGCGCTCGCGGGCGGTTTACAAGCTGGCCGAAATCGACGAAAAAGATCGGCTAATCAAACCGGACTCCTGCGTCATCGAGCTGGGGGCGGCACCCGGTGGCTGGAGTCAGTATGTGGTGAGCAAGCTTTCCGCGAAAGGGTTTTTGCTGGCAGTAGATATCCTGCCGATGGAGTCAATTGCCGGGGCAACTATTGTGCAGGCCGACTTTACTGAAGATGAAGCACTGGAAGAAATCCGCCGGCTGCTCGACGGGCGGCAGGCAGACCTTGTTTTGTCGGATATGGCCCCCAATTTTACCGGGCAGCAGGTAGTAGATCAGCCGCGCTCGATCTACCTCGCCGAATTGGCACTGGATATGTGTAGTGAACTACTCGCCCCTGGCGGCAATTTGCTAACCAAGACTTTCCAGGGTGCCGGGTTCGAGGAGCTGACAAGGAGTATGCGCGGGCAATTCAAGACAGTGAAAAGCCGCAAACCGGCAGCATCGCGCGCCAGAAGCCGTGAGGTTTATTTGTTGGCGCAGGGCAGGCTGTAGTGATAATTGGTTTATACTCCAAAGGAACCAGCAGCAAAACGCTGGCAAAGAGACAACAAGAGGCGATTTCGGTTTGAACGACCTGTTAAAAAACGTGCTGCTGTGGGTGGTGATTGCCGTCATTCTCGTGGCGGTATTCAACAACCTCGGTGGCCAGGCCCAGATTGGGAATGAAATCACTTACTCGAAATTTATCGAGCAGGTGAAGTCCGGCAAAATCGAAACGGCCAATATTTCCGGTCGCGAGATCTCCGGTAATGGTCTGGACGGTATTTACAGTACCTACAGC
>CAYZVB010000528.1:0-2936 GCA_964481315.1 uncultured Granulosicoccaceae bacterium | reverse complement strand
GATCATCATCATCACGGCTACCACTGCCGCGCGTGGCCACTGCTGTCCCGACTTGGTGGTGTCGATAATTAAAATGGGTAACGTTGGTGGTTTGGAGCCGCCAAGGTAATAGGGGCTGACAAAATCCCCAAACGAAAGAATAAAACAAAACAGCGCCGCGACAATCAAACCCGTTTTGGCCAGCGGCACAATCACGGCATACACTGAACGAAAGGGTGAACACCCAAGGTTAAATGCTGCCTGCACCAGATTGCGGTCGATGTTGGAAAGCGCAAAGGTTTGCAGCACCACCACCAATGGCAGTGTCAGGGTCATGTACCCGACCAGTGTGCCAAACTTTGTGTTAAGCATGGTGTAGGGGCCCAAACCAATCTGCGCCAGTATCGCGTTAACCACGCCGCTTTCTGCCAGAATTACGTACCACGAAAATATTCGCACCAGGTAACTGGTAAAAAATGGAATGATCAGTAAAAACAGCGCCCAGCGCTGTACCGCAGGTGACACTTTAAACGCCAGTGCAAACGCCGCCGGAAATGCCACTAAGGATGTGACAACAGTGGAAAGTGTGGCAAGCCCAAGCGTTAAAAAGTAGCTGTCCCAGAAATAACCACGGGTCAGCATTTTGTGCCAGTTTTTCATTTCGAAGGCTTCTTCCATCCGGTAGTTTTTCACCAGAAAGAAAGACATCGCCACCATGAATAACAACGGCCCCAAAAAGAACAGTACCTGCCAGAATATAATTGGCAGGCGCATGGTCCATGCAAATAACGGGTGCCCGGAACCGTCGGTTGTATTAACTTTACTCAATACCTGATAGCTACAACACTTGGATTGGTGACGGACGTCCCTGTCCGTTCGGAGTATGGAGGTACCCGCCTGTGTGGCGGGTGCTGTGCTTACGCGTTCTTATACTCAGACCAGTAGTCGTTCCAGTCTTCCAGCGATTGTTGGCGTGGAATATCACGGTAATGAATACGGCCTTCGTTAATCAGTGCGATTGGGTCGTTAGGCATGCCGTCCATCTGATGTGAACGCTCGGCTTCTTTACCGTCGACTTCAATCAGTTTGGCGCGGCCGGCTTTAGTGACACAAAAGCCCGGGTAGGCGGCCATTTGTGCAGACTTAACCTGGCCTTCAGGCGACATCATATATTGAATAAACTTTTTCACTTCGTCGGCTTTTTCAGAGCCTTTGCCAATGCTGTAGCTCTCGGTGAATTGAATGCCGCCTTCTTTAGGTATGACAGAAGCGACCGGCGCTCCGTCTTTTTCCAGTACACCGGTAATCCAGTCACCAATGCCGCACATCGCAAGCATTTCACCGTTCTTCAGTGAGTTAAACGTACCGCCGTAGTCGAAAAAGCCACCCACCTGTGGACGCAGGCTGGTAGTGGTTTCCTGTACCTTGTCCCATTTGTCGTCGTCGAGATCCCACAGGCTTGCACCGTTACCGTTGTACAGGCTCATCATGCCGAGGTTTGGCAGGTGCCAGTCAAAATGACCTACCTTGCCCTCGAGCTCTGGCTTCCAGAAGCACGCGTAGCTTTGCGCTTCTTCAGCGGTGACTGCATTGGTGTTGTACGAAACACCAAGGTGGCCGCCACGCAGAATCGTTGAATAGAGTTTGTCTTCTTTCCAGTGCCCCGGAAACTTCGTGAAGTCATCGTGCAGCATATCGTCGAATTGGTAGTCTGCAGCATTCATTTCTTCAATGTAGCCTGCCGCGTTAAGCTGTTGAACAAACTCGGCATCGGAAAGAATTAGGTCATAGGTGCCTGGAGGGGACTGGGCGATCAGCGCCAGCATGTTATCGCCACCGGCATAGTACTTGGGCTTGAACTTGACGTTGTTGGCTTCTTCGTACTCTTTAACCACATCCGGCTCGCCGTGTCCGTACCACGCCAGCATGTTGATTTCAGTCACGCTGGCCCAGGCGCGGCTGATGTAGGGAGCGGCCAGAACGGTCGCACCTGCTGCTTTGAGGATTTTTCGTCGGTTGGGAGATTGCGGGTTGTGTTTCTTTTGCATTGCTTTGTGCCTTTTGAATGGTTGTCCGTGTCGGGCCTGGGTGGGCCACAGGGTGTCACTGCCGTTTATCAACGCATTCTGGTGTGCGCTTTCGCAAATTTCCGCCGGGTGTAAGCAGACGAACGGCACGCCAGTAAGGTGGCTGCTCGTCTGATTTTCAGGCAAAACTATATCACCTCTGTTGAGGGATGGCATCAGCTATGTGTACAGCTATTGCAACACGTCGAGGGTCATACTCGGGTTGGTACTATTTTTCTGTGTCTGTTTAACTTGCGTCGTTCATACTTGCAGACAGTCAGCTATTCGACACAACACGAACCACTGGCTTGCTGGCGGCCCGACACGTTAGTGAGGGAAAAGTTCATTCTCCGTAATGGAACATACTTACCGGGCTCTTCACACCGGTAATTATTTGCGCCGTCGGATTTTTTTCACTGCGCTTTCAAGGTTTGGGTTTTCGAAAACTTTCGCTATACGTGACAGGCTGTTCCGGTTAGCCTGGATAACGCCTGCAGTTTTTTCCCAACGATTAAGCGTCGCCACACTAATGCCACTTAGGGCAGCAAGCTCAGCCACTGTTAGCTGATGTTGTCGGCGCAGCCTGTTAAGGTGAGAAGCACGCAGGCCACGGCTGATGTTGATACTGCTCCCTGTTACGCCGTTTTTTTCTTTCTGTGCCTTCGATTGTTTGGGCACCTTCTTTTTTGCTACTCTAACTCGCGATACTTTCTTTTTGGCTGTCTTTTTCTTCGTCACCCGCCCTTGACGAATCGGCCCTGCAGCGTCAACAGACGGAGAAAAATTCATGTCGATATCTACCCCGAAAATCGCACTGAGATTTCCATTGAGTGCATTGCCGGTGTTCGCCTGCGTATCAAAGGTCAGTTCCGCTTCGATCATCTCTGCATG
>CAYZVB010000527.1:0-2952 GCA_964481315.1 uncultured Granulosicoccaceae bacterium | reverse complement strand
GAGTAACAGTAACTGCCTGTCCGGCAATGGCTTCCTGAAGGTCGCCGTCGAAGGTTACTATTCTTTCTATTTGGCTGGTCTTGCCGGATGGCTGCACCCGCACCTGATCACCAACTTTAATACGTCCACTGGCGACTGTGCCGGCAAAGCCGCGGAAGTCGAGGTTAGGGCGGTTAACCCACTGCACCGGCAAACGGAAGGGGGCATCAATACTCGATTCTGCATCAACCTTAATAGTTTCAAGGCAGGAGAGCAGTGTGGTGCCATGGTACCAGGACATCTGCTGGCTGGGCGCAATGATGTTGTCTCCCTGCAGCGCAGAAACCGGAATGGCGGTTACCTGTTCGATGCCCTGTTCTTTGGCAATGCTTTGGAACTCTTCGGTTATTTCCTTAAAGGTTTCTTCAGAGTACTTAACCAGATCCATTTTGTTTACCGCCAGTACCACGTGGCTAATGCCAACCAGAGACACCAGGTATAAGTGTCTTTTGGTTTGTGTGAGTACACCTCTGCGTGCATCGACCAGAATAATTGCAGCATCGGCATTGGAGGCACCGGTGATCATGTTGCGGGTGTATTGCACATGGCCCGGTGTGTCAGCGATGATGAACTTGCGTTTTTCGGTGCTGAAATAACGGTAGGCAACATCAATGGTAATGCCCTGCTCGCGTTCGGCGCTAAGCCCGTCAACTACAAGGGCCAGGTCGAGCTCTTTGCCCTGTGTGCCATGCTTTTCGGAGGCGGCTTTAGCGCTTTCCAGGTGGTCTTCCGGCAGTGATTTTGTTTCAAACAGCAGTCGACCGACGAGTGTGCTTTTGCCATCGTCTACACTGCCGCAGGTAATAAAACGCAGCATGTCTTTGCTTTCGTTCTTATCCAGCAGTGCCTGTATGTTCTTTTCGATTTTTTTAGTTGCTACGGCCATTAGAAATACCCTTCCTGTTTTTTGCGTTCCATTGATGCTGCGCTGTCGTGGTCGATCATGCGACCCTCGCGCTCGGAACCTTCTGCTGTCAGAGTTTCGCGAATGATTTCCGGAACTGTGGTTGCGTTCGATTCGATAGCTGCTGTTAACGGGTAACAGCCGAGTGTGCGGAAGCGAACGGTTTTCATTAGTGGAGCTTCACCGGGGTTCATCGGTAGTCGATCATCGTCAACCATGATCAGCTGTCCATCGCGCATCACTACCGGGCGCTTGGCAGCGAAGTACAGTGGTACGACTGGAATATCTTCCTTATAGATGTACTGCCATATATCGAGCTCGGTCCAGTTTGAGATTGGAAATGCACGAATAGACTCGCCAGGCATTTTTTGTGTGTTGTAAAGGTTCCACAGTTCCGGTCTCTGGTTTTTTGGATCCCAGTGATGTTCCGGTGTGCGGAAAGAGAAGATGCGTTCTTTTGCACGTGACGCTTCTTCATCGCGGCGCGCGCCGCCCAGTGCTACATCGAAACCATGTTTGTCCAGCGCCTGTTGCAACGCCTGGGTTTTCATGATGTCGGTGTGCAGTGCAGAGCCGTGGGTAAACGGGTTTACGTCTTTCTCTACGCCTTCTTTGTTGATGTGAGTAATGAGTTCAAGGCCGTTGAGTTTGGCAGTCTTGTCTCTGAACTCGTACATCTCGCGAAACTTCCAGCCGGTGTCGACATGCAGTAACGCAAAGGGCGGTTTGGCCGGATAGAAGGCTTTTAAGGCGAGGTGCAGCATAACTGCACTGTCTTTGCCGATGGAGTACAGCATGACGGGCTTGTCGGCGTTGGCGACAACCTCGCGCATGATATGGATGCTTTCGGCTTCAAGCCGTTGCAGATGTGTAAGCGACTTCATAGTCGGGGTTTTCCTGTGAGATTGAATTGTTTCAGGTTCGGCCGGTGCAGTTGCGGTGGTGTTCGTTGCTGTGGTTTCCGCGATTTGCGGGTTGTTGCATCGCGGCCGGTGATCAGGGTGTGCAATCACTGTGATCTGATCTGTGGAGTTGGTGAACTGTTGAAATTCGGCGTCGTCCAGCAGGTTGCCATCGGCAAGCACAACTGCAATCGGTCCGTTGCCGGTGCGGGTCAGGCGCTGTAGAAAGTCACTAGCCTGCAACACGTGATTGGAGGTTTGTGCTGCAATCCAGTAGTACTTGCCGCGTGTGGTATGTGCGTAGGTGGCAGAGATAATGTTGCCGTCATGGTCGGTGCTGCTGCGTCCCATCCAGAAAACCGTGGCGTTGTTTTGCCGGGCCTGCTGCGTAAATGCCTTATAGGTGGTGTTTAACCAGTCGATCTGGGAGCCTTCGTCTTTGCAGCGCGTGTACTGATTTTCTGCGCCAAGACCCCACTGCTCGAGGTAGCTGCCGAGCGAGCGAGCGCTTATTTTCGCGCCGTGCGCCTCGCGGCAGTGCTGTTCCAGCAATTGCAGTGACCAGGGCAGGGGGTTGTTCGGTGTGTTTTCTGCAGCTTCTTTGACTTGTTTAAGCAATTCGTCGGAAAGTGCCAGGTTGCCGGCTTTGCGACCGCGGGGGCTGGAATTAACTGCCGGCCATCCACCCGTCAAAAACTGTTTGTGGGCAGCAATAATTGTTGGTGCGGATAAGTCGACGATCGCTGCAATTTCCGCGATTTTACGGCCTTCAAGGCGCAATTTAACCGCTTTACGGCGGCGCTCATTGAGAGATTTCAGGTTGCTGGTGTCGCTGCACATGTCAGAATTAGCGTCAGTTTTATTAAACAATAAACCAAAAATCAGAAAAGTAAAAAATTAATTGCAAGATCTGTGCGCAACAACAAAATGCAAAGACAAGCCTGATCCGGGTTTCTGACGATTTCTTTTGCAGGTTGGATTGGCGAGGCCGTGTGCAGGGACGGCGGGTTAGTTGTTAGCTAATGTTGCCAAAACAACTGGTGGGTTTCTGTTGCAGGGGGGGGGCGCTTGCGGTATTGGTTCAGTGCGGCGCCCGGAGTGCGGGGT
>CAYZVB010000526.1:0-2953 GCA_964481315.1 uncultured Granulosicoccaceae bacterium | reverse complement strand
CGGATTAACTATGCCGCAATTATATATGAGTACACTATTTGTTCCAGTACACTAGTTAGTAGAGGTAGAAATGAAAAAGCGAGTATTAGCATCTTCTATTTTGTTCAGCCTGACTCTCGTTGCCTGCGGGGGAAGTTCCAGTAACGATCCCGCCGATAACGCAGACCTTCAAGGCACCTGGGTGGATGTTTGCGAGGTAGATGGTGAAGATTCAACACGTACTGAATTCTCATTCACTGGCAACAAAATGACTCAGGCGTTTGTTATCTACCTAAACACAACAAACTGTGATAACGACCTGACAATAACGCTGGGTATTGATAATACCTATGAGGTTGATGGGTCTACAACTACATTAGTAGATGGTTCTACAGCAAAGAACGTGAACGTTGTGTACGGTCAGGCGTACTACGTCGGCAGTGATCTGGTGACCGCAGTGCTGGATTCACAAGGAACCTCAGTCGCAGAAATCGCTGCGTCACAAGGGCTCGGTGACATCGACAACATCCCTTTAGCAGCACTTGGTATTGAACAGGAAGAACTGTACTCAATCTACCGCGTGTCTGGTGATCAGCTTTTTACTGGAGACACCGATAGCGGGCTTAGCGGAAATACACCAGAGTCAAGGCTCAATACACTCGACACTGTTGATGTGCTAACTCGGTTGTAGGCTCGAATGGGGTTTTGCATGCGTCGCCGTGCAAAACCTTAAATCTAATCTGAATAACAAACGCAAACGTCAAAACTGTTTACGGGGGATCAGCCGGGGATCTTTTACGAGGTCGTTATATCGCTGTTCCAATGAATTCGATACATATCGGTAAATTCAAATAGGCGGTAAAATAAAGCTTTAAACTTCAGAGCAACACGGTGAGTCGATACCGCCCCCCGTCCGCACCTTCAACACCCATTATCACGCAGGAAGGCTTCGAAGTGCTCGAACAAGAGCAGGCTGCAATCTGGAAGAAGCGCCGCGAAGTAACAGCGGCTCTTAGCGCTGCGGCAGCAGAGGGTGATCGCTCGGAGAACGCTGAGTACATTTATCGCAAGAAAGAACTCAGAGAAATTGATCGCCGCGTGCGCTACCTGCAAAAGCGACTGGCGGCACTGAAAGTGGTGCGGGAGCATCCCGCTGATCAGTCAAAAATATTTTTTGGTGCTTATGTGGTGCTTGAAGATGAAGAAGGCACCAGAAGTTCGCTTAGAATTGTCGGCCCTGATGAAATAGATTCCTGGAAAAACTGGATCAGTATCGATTCACTGATGGCCAGGGCTCTACTGAAAGCAAGTGTGGGAGATGAGGTGGTGGTGTCTGCTCCTAAAGGCGACACCACATACTACGTAGATGAGATTAGCTATCAGGCTTAGCTTGTAAACAGGAATAGGGTAGTAGTTTACGAAGCGGGGTCTGCGGCGGTGTCAGGTACCAGCGGTGTAGTGGCCTCGGGTGCAACCAGTAATTGTTTAACGTCTGTCAATTCGGTGCTGCCAATAGCAGCAGGCTGCATGACATCAGTAGCCGGCCGGCTCTGATCAGCAACAATAATAGTTACCTCATTGTTGGTCGCAGCTGGTGAATCAATGCTCGTCTCCATCACGGCTGGAACAATTTCGGCAGGCGCAGCGACTACCGGTTCTGCTGCAATGAATTCAGCACGCGGGTAGGCCACCGAAAGCATAATTGCTGCCCCGGCGAAAAGAAGGACTTCGTGAATAAATACCAGCGACTGTCCATTTGTGTCTGCTTGTTGCGTGTTTTCTTTCATTGTCGGGTTGCGTTCTGGGGCGTTGATCAGTGGAGTGTGGAGTCTAATACAGTAGTCGAGCCAACACCTGTAAATGCCGCAAGCTATTACTATGTGTAACATATGAGCGATATTCTGTGACGCCGTGGGCAGATCAACGTGGTGTAGTATGCCAAAAACGGTTGCCGCTTACGTTGCGTCATGACATAATTCGTAACAATTACCAGCCGCTACCGAAGCGATTCTATGCCGCCGAAACTCGTCAAGGAAAAAACCCAGAAGATAGAACTTCGGGTCACACCGGAAACCAAAATCCTCGTTCTTAAAATGGCGCAGGATGACGAAATCACCGTCACAAGATTTCTGGAAGGCCTGATTTTGCGTGAATTCAACCGGCGTCAGCGTCGGGAATCTTCCAAGAAAACGGGCTAAGCCTGTCTGCTAACATCGGCGTAGTTGTCCGGAGGCCTCAGTGAAAGCCGTATACGACACTCGCCAGAGTACACATGATCCGCAGTTCTTTCTGGTAAAGGGCTCTCTCAGAGCCAGCACCGAACAACCCGAACGGGCTGACAGGCTGCTCGCCGGTCTTAAGCGTTGTGGTCTGGCCATCACGGAACCCACCGATTTTGGTGCTGCGCCCCGTCAGGCGATCCATACTTCGCGCTACCTCGAATTCCTCGAAAATGCTCACCAGCAGTGGCAGGCACTTGGTGATGCCTCTCCTGAGGTAATTGCCAACATTCATCCACTGGCACCTCACGCCGGATACCCGGAAAGCATTATCGGCAGAGCCGGCTGGCACATGGCCGACACCGCCTGCCCGCTGGGCGAGCACACTTATGCTGCGGCGTGCCACTCAGCTAACACGGCACTTACTGCCACACAACTGGTGCTTGATGGTGAACCCATGAGCTACGCGCTGTGTCGTCCACCCGGGCATCATGCCTATTCAGATACTGCGGGTGGTTTTTGCTTCTTAAATAATGTGGCCATTGCAGCGCAACATGCCAGAAGCCAGGGTCGTAAGAAAGTGGCCATTCTCGATGTCGATGTGCACCACGGCAATGGCACTCAGGGCATCTTTTATGAACGCAGCGATGTGTTCACTGCTTCAATTCACGCGCATCCGGCAAATTTTTATCCGTTTTTCTGGGGTTATGCAGAAGAGACGGGTGCGATGGCAGGTGAAGGCTATAACCTGAACC
>CAYZVB010000525.1:0-2958 GCA_964481315.1 uncultured Granulosicoccaceae bacterium | reverse complement strand
GCTGTCGACTGCGGTCGCATCAAGAATAGTCGTCAGTGCCGGTTTGTCTGCGACCTGTGTGGTGATTTCTTTTGGGAGCTTTGCATTGAATTCGCCGTGAACTCTGACCTGATAAGTTTTGCCAACTTTACGCGCAGCAAAGCACTCGGTGAGTTTTCGCAGAGCGTTTTTGGTGTGCGCCATTATCATTAACCCGCTTGCCGCACGATCAAGCCGGTGGACCAGCAACGCGGGTTTGCCATGTACCTGTTCAACCAGATAACACATGCTGCAGTGATCGCCCCACTTGGTGCCCTGGCTCAGTACTCCGGCAGGCTTATACCAGACGCTATAGTTAACCTGATCAGACATCAGCACAGGAAGCGGTGCCACCTCTGCCAGCACTGCCGCATCATAGTTAAGCAATATTTCATCACGCGACTGATAGGTTTCGTTTAACGCGCGAACTCTGCGCGGCTTCCGATAGTTTTGATCACCCTGTGCGGCGCGCAGCCAAACCGCGCCTTTTAATGCGGCTTCCTGTAACACGGCTGACGGCAACGCAGTGGCGTCGGCCACTTCGGCAAGTGCCGGCCATTGGCCGCTTAGCCTGATCGTTTGTTGTAACGGTGTTTCGGTCATGATTGCCTTGTGAGAGTACCCGGTAAACGCCACATCAGCACAGTGCCAATAGCCGCACACACCAGAAAATATAACGGTGCAGCCGCCCAGCTGCCGGAGTAGTCGATTATCGCACCGAAGAACAGCGGCCCGACCACCTGTCCACACCCTGCGCCCTGAAATAACAGCCCTACCAATAAACCGCTTTGCGCCGGTGTGGCAGCGACTTTGGCTACCGATGAAAACATGGTCGAGGGCGCGATTCCACCCAGAAACGAAAACATCATCGCCGCCGGTAACTGCACAGTAAACGACATTGAAGTCGCATACACAGCCATTCCGCAAAGCGCCGACACCGGCACACCGATGGCAATTAAGTGCCTGAACAGTATCCCGCGCTTGTTTAACCAGCCACCAGCCAGATTACCGGCAATGTTAGTCGCAATAACCAGCGCTGCAAACTTGGTGGCAACAGGCAGCGACAAACCGGAAACCTCGCTCCAGTAGGTAGGAAGAAAGGTTGCAAGCCCGGTGAACGACATTGAATACACCGCAAAGCAACCGGACATGAGAAGCGTGGTTTTGTTGATGACTGATCGCCAATGCAGTTTTTCTGTGCCGGCGCTTTGTACCACACCGACAATCACTGGCCGAATAATCACCAGCGCCACCGACAACATAACAACGGCAACTGCTACGCCCACCCACCACAATGATCGCCAGCCACCGATTGCCGAAAGCCACGGGGCCACCAGCATACACAGGGTGATGCCGCCCGGTACAAACGTGCCCCACACCCCCATCGCCAGTGGCCGGCTGGAGTCGGAACAAACCCGCGCGATGAAGCCTGGCATGGTCACCGCAATCGCAAGATAACCTAAGCCTTCAATTACACGGCCGGCCAGCAGTATTCCAAACTGATGTGTGACAGCGCCCGCCAGACCGCCCGCGATTAGAAACGACAACCCCAGCGCCGTACTGCGCCACATACCCAGCCAGCCAACCACGCGGCCCATCACCAGTGAGCAGATCATGGCGACCACGCTGTAGCTGCTGACCAGCGCAGCAATCCACGTCAGGGATGTGGCAAATTCATCACGCAGTGCCGGCACTGAAGGCGGTACCTTGCCAATGTTATAAGCAGCCGTGAACCCGCAGGCGGTCGCCACGGCCACCAGCAGCCATTGTCCGGCGGCAGACTGGGTTTCGGTATGGGAAGCAGACGGCAAAGCAGACACCGGGTGGAAACCACCAGTGTAACCCAGTGCTCATACGTGCGCGAAATCTGTGCATCAATGTTACTCTGGAAAAATCACAACACACTGACCGCAGCCATGCCGGTGTTAACCTGAAGTTGGAGCGAGAGTACAACTGCCGATGAACAGCACAATTGAAATGCCGCTATGGACGGCGTTGCTGGCGTTGTTACTGGCCGCACTGTGGCTGCTGCAGCACTTTCTGTTGCCTTCGGCACGGTGGTTTTTCCGCCGCCGTGCCAACACAGTTATCGATGAAGTCAATACCCGGCTGGCACTGAAAATACCGTCGTTCAAACTGACACGTCGCGAAGTATTAATCGACCGGCTGTGCTTCCACCCCGAAATCATCACGCTAACCAACGAGCTTTCTGCCGAGCGACAGGTAACACGTGATGTGCTGATGGCCGAAGTGAAAACCTACGCGGAAGAGATTGTGCCGGCGTTTAATGCGCTGCTGTATTTTAAATCTGCTTACTGGCTGGCGCGCAAGCTGGTACATGGTTTATACCGGGTACGACTCGGCTTTGCTGAAGATCAGGAACTTGCCGAGCTCGATGAAAACACCAGTGTGGTTTTCTTAATGAACCACCGCAGCAACATGGATTACATCGTTGCAACCTACCTGGCAGCCGAACGCACGGCACTTTCGTATGCGGTGGGTGAATGGGCCAGAATCTGGCCGTTGCAGCAACTTATCCGGTTTATGGGCGGGTACTTTGTTCGGCGTGATTCCGGTGATCCGTTATACCGCAAAGTGCTGGAAATCTATGTGCAAATGGCAGCTCAGGGCGGTGTGCCGCAGGCAGTGTTTCCTGAAGGCAGATTGTCCAGAGACGGCAAACTCGGGCCACCAAAACTGGGCTTGCTTGGTTACATTACTAAAGGCTTCGATCCGCAGGGTGACCGCGACATTGTGTTTATACCGGTAGGTATCAATTACGACCGTGTGCTGGAAGACCGCAGCCTGTTACATGCCGCAGAAAAAAAGCCGCGCCGCGCCAAACTGGCAACGCTGATGACGTTTAGTGCGTTTGCCGGAAAAAACATCTGGCAGGCACTGAACGGACGTCGTTACCGCAATGGCTACGCCTGCGTTAAC
>CAYZVB010000524.1:259-2963 GCA_964481315.1 uncultured Granulosicoccaceae bacterium | reverse complement strand
GGTTGAAATTATGCACTGGTGGTCCAGTGCCGGTGAATCAGCCGCGCTCGATATCTTTATCGATCGGTTCGAAGCACGTGGCGGCCAGGTGTATGATTCTGCCAAAAACACCCAGTCAGCCAACCGGGAAGAAGCGATAGAACGCATGAGTAAGGGATACCCGCCCACGCTCACACAATGGAACACGGGTTGGGATGTGATGGAATTTTTCGAGTTTGGTCTGATTGACGCGGTGACCGAACCTGCACTGGTTGAAAAGCTCAAGCGAACTCTGCCCGAGCCGGTGCTTAACTCGGTTACTCATAAAGACCGGATTATCGCGATGCCACTCAACATTCACAGCGAAAACTGGATGTGGTACAGCAAAGCGCTGGTTAAACACGAAGGTGGCATGCGGGCCGCAAACTGGGACGATTTCATCGCCACCGGGAAAGCACTTAAAGAAAAAAATATTCCGCTGCTGGCGGTTGGTGATCAGTCGTGGCAGGTGCGTATTTTGTTTACCAGCCTCATGCTGGGCGTGTCCAGAGACGTATACCGGAAGTTTTACACCACAACCGAACTCGGTACTGCCAGTCGGCCGGAATTCAAAAAGACACTTCAGTTGTTTAACAAACTGGCAAAATACAGCCAGTCGTTTGAAGATGGAAACTGGAATTCACAGGTCAAAGCAGTTGCTGAAAATCGCGCCGGCGCTACCTTCATGGGTGACTGGGCCAAAGGTGAGTTCCAGGTGCTCGGCAAGACCGCCGGTAACGAATACGGCTGTGCGCTCACAGGGCCGGACAGCTCAAGCCTGCTGCTTGTAATCGACGCGTTCATCCTCGGCAAGGTCACCGATCCGCAGGAGCGGCTGGGGCAGGCACTGATGCTCGATGTGGTTTCAGACCCCGAAGCCAGTCTGGCTTTTAACGCGTTAAAGGGTTCGGTGTCACCGTATGTGACGCCAGCGGCTGATCAGCGCGATGTGTGCAGTGCCCAGGTTTACGATGTGTTGTCAGACAGCGAGGCGGTATTGCAGCCTTATGCATCGTATGCACACGGTGCCTATATGCATCATATCGACAGTACTATTTACAGTTTCTGGCAGGCTTCGGTCGCCGGTGATGTTGATGATGAAGCGTTGATAGAACAGACTGTGGTGCAGTTTAACTCCATTTTGGACCAGCGCAAATTAGAGTCGGAAAACCCAACGCTGTCTAATTTAGAAGAATAATGTAGATAAGTAGCGCTATCGAGTGCACCCATGTGCGTGCAACCGTGTGGTTAAGGGCATGTTACTGATCAAGCTTACCGAGCGTGGAGTCTTTCTGCCGATGCAGTAGAATTTTATCATCAAACATTGTTACCTCGATTGTGTCCGGAGCAATAAAGCGCAGTGTGCCCGGCAACCTTTTCGTTTCCCCCGTATTTAGGGTTAGTACCAAATCGAAGGTGTGCGGATCGGTATTTGAGTTGTATTCGTACTCGATTGTGCCGTTGCCGCGGACCAGGGTTTTAGTTGCAGATTTTCCATCTCTGATTAAGTCCGCTCTGCCATTTTTTTCGAGTATTAGCGCACCCTCCTTACCGGATTCATCGACGCCGGCCCAGACACCTGCAAGGCGGTCGTTCTGGGTTGCAGCGACTGCAGCTGTGGGTGTGTGGCTATTAGTGGCGCAACCGGCAAGTGCTGCAAAAACAACGATGCATATAACTCTAAACAATGGGGTCACTGTGCTGTTCCTGTATTGTTGGTGTCCGGCAGGGTGGGGCGGGCGCTGCAAGCTTCAGACCCTTATCTGTACCGGCTGTTACTTGACCGGGACAGCATCATTGTATTAGCTGAAACGCCAACTGCAGATTGCGGTTATGCATACTGCTCCATGGCCTGAAGCATTTCATCACGGGTTCGGATTGCGCCTGTTTGCAGGTACTCCATCGCATTTAATGAGGCCTGGTGTGCTTCAAGGCTCGAACCCGCCACACAATCTTCTATTACACGGCAGAAGTAGTCCGACTGATGTCCATCGACAAATGTGTAGTGCACGCAAACGTCAGTCAGCCCGCCTACCAGAGTAAGGGTTTCTGCCTTTAAACCTCGCAACAGTATTTCAAGGTCGGTTCCAAAAAAAGCAGAATAGCGGCGTTTCTGTATGTGGTAGTCATCCGACCGCACACCCATCTGTTCACGTGCGAGGTCTGTGTCCGGATTACTGTCAAGGCAGTGAATACTTTCTTTGCCATCGAGCTCGCGACCGAAGTCGATCAGGTTGGCGCGGTGAATTTCCTGAATAAAAATCACCGGTATATCACGTTCACGTGCTTTATCGATAACTGCGCGTGCCTGTAGCATGCGTGGCGCATAGTCTTTCATGTGTTGAATGGCGCGGTCGTCTGACTCTGATGTGTCGTTAAAGCAGCTTACCTGTATGTCAATCACAATCAGTGCTGCCCGCCCTTCGATTATATTGCGGGCATTTGAAGGACGGTTCTGTTGTACGGACATAAAGGGATCCTCTGCGGGATTGTTGATTACGTGGTGTTGATTTGCCTGACTTGCGCACCGGGTGCTGGCGACAGGTACGCCGCGTACAAATGGGGTAAATCTGCTGTCCCGCATTTTAGTGGACAGTGATTGCAAATCCTACAAAAAAGTACAGCAGCGGTTTTGTCTGAGGATAGCGATCGAACGTTAGCGTATATGCTGCAATTCGCAGGACAA
>CAYZVB010000524.1:0-249 GCA_964481315.1 uncultured Granulosicoccaceae bacterium | reverse complement strand
TTCATGTGTTGAATGGCGCGGTCGTCTGACTCTGATGTGTCGTTAAAGCAGCTTGCCTGTATGTCAATCACGATCAGTGCTGCCCGCCCTTCGATAATGTTACGGGTGTTTGCAGGAAGGCTCTTTTTCACAGGCATCATTGTATTTTCATTGTGATTGTTCATTACGTGGTTTTGCCGGGTTCCATGGCTCCGGCAGGCAACAGGTGAGCGCGGGCCAACCTGAGCCACTACGTTCGAAGCTTAGTGC
>CAYZVB010000523.1:0-2975 GCA_964481315.1 uncultured Granulosicoccaceae bacterium | reverse complement strand
GATTCGGTTTCAGTGTCAAATTCGTAAGTCATGCGGTGGTGTCTGTGGATATTGGAATTGGTGAACTTATACAAACTGCAGGCTAAGAAATTCTCTGCAGTGCAATGCAAACTAAGTTGTAGATGGATGTCGCATCGGTGTATCGGCAATAACCGTTGCACGATGTAAATAGCGGTCTGCTGTATAGTCGGATACCGCGCAGTGCATTGTGCAGCGGTTATCCCAGATTAGCAGATCATTTTGCTGCTATTGGTGTCTGTAGACAAACTCAGCCTGCTGACAATGCTGATACAAATAATTTAGTAACGCATCACTTTCGGCTCTGTCGAAGCCGTCGAGATGAGAAGTAAACCCGGGGTTAACATAGAGCGTTGGCTGTTGTGTTTCCGGATGTTGCACGACAACCGGATGCGTCCAGCGGTTTGCACCATCAAAGTCACCTGAAGCGAGGTCGGCGGCACTATACGTACCACTTGTAACCGCTGCAACGCGAAAATCGTGCACCGCATTAAGCGGCTGTAACAGCGACTGCATCGCTGCAGACAATGCGTTGTAGGCAGCAGACAAACTCGCAAACTGAGTGTCTCCACCGTGGTCGGGCACTTCAATGCCGTACAACAGTGACGCCTGTGCCGGTGTACGTCGGAACGACACGTCCGAATGCCAGTAGGTACCCGCCCGTGCGCGACCTAGCGGCTGGCCGCTGCTGTCGCGTTTATTCGATACCCGATACAACGCAGGCTGTCCGGGTAACAGGTTTTTTAACACCGACTCCTGAAACTGATCCGCTTCGCCAAACAACTGGCCGAAGCGACGTGCAAACGCAACTTGCTGGTCCTGCTCGAGGTGTTGATCGCGAATTATCAAAAGCCCGCCGGCATCGTTCCATGCTTTGCGAACGTGCATAAAGTCCTGATCACTAATGCTGGCGGTGTCGATGCCTGTCACTTCAACACCGAGTGCCGGACTGAGAGTGGAAAACTGCATTCGCGATCCCCGGGATGCCTGCCTTAAAAAGATTCGCCTCTGTAGCACGCCCAAAGACGAGATTTTCACACAGTGTTATCGGCTCCGGTACCAGTGTCAACCAGTGAATCGCTCTGGATAATTTGCTACCGGCCAGCCGGATGGCAAGATTGATACTCTCGGAACAAATAAGATAACTGCATGCCGAAACTTCAAATTACAACGAGAAATCAATACATAAACGGCCTTTAACATCTCCGGCTTTGAGTCGATCCAAAGCATCGTTAACCGAGGATAATCGAATGGTTTCAACATCAACTTCAAACGGTCTGTTTGCAGCGAAGTTAAGCACATCCCTTGTTTCCTGACGGGTTCCCACCGATGAGCCGAACACGCGATGCCCGCCGTCTATCAGCCACATCATGGAAAGGTCAACAGGTTCATGTAACAATGACTTCACGCAATTCCCTCCGCCCTGCTGCACCGGATAGGAGATTCCTATGTCACGCCCTCACGAGAACCACCGCGAAGACACTATCGGAAGAGCCAATGTTGAAGACACACCTGAACTGTTAGATTACTACGATGAACTGGGCAAATACGAGGCTGGTGCCTTATGGACTGTCGCCAACAAAATTGAACCATGGGAGCCGAAATCTGACAGCATTCCAGTGGTATGGCGCTATAACGACTTGCGAGAGCACGTGCTGCGTTCGGTTGAATTAGTCACACCGGAAAAGGCCGGCCGTCGTGTTATTTACCTGAACAACCCAGGTCGACAGGATGTGCACGCTGCTGTTGGCTGGATTTACGCAGGGCTGCAAGTGATGAACCCCGGTGAGACGGCTACCGCTCACCGCCATTCGGCCAGTGCGATCCGATTTATTATGGAAGGCGAGGGCGCTTATACCGTTGTGGACGGCCATAAGATGACACTGGGTCGCAATGACTTTGTATTAACCCCTAACGGTACCTGGCACGAGCACGCCGTTGAAGAATCCGGTACACCGTGCATCTGGCAGGACGGACTGGACATTCCGCTGGTCAATGCGCTCGAAGCCAATTTTTACGAGGTCCACCCTGATCTTTCAGAACCTGTAGCGTATCCGGTCGACGACATGACGAAAACCTGGGGCAATCCCGGGCTTACCCCTGTGCAGAGTTGGTCAAAGGGTTACTCACCTATGTTTAAGTACGAATGGGAGCCAACCTACGAAGCGCTGTCAACATACGCTAATGCCACAGATGGTTCGCCGTATGACGGTATTATGATGGAATACGTAAACCCTCAGTCAAACGGCCCTGTCATGCAGACCATGGGTGCTTCAATGCAATTGCTGCGACCTGGTGAAGCAACTAAAGCGCACCGCCATACCGGAAGCTACCTGTATCACGTTGCTAAAGGCTCGGGTCATTCGATTATCAATGGCAAACGTTATGACTGGACAGAACGCGATATCTTCTGTGTTCCATCATGGGCGTGGCATGAGCACGTCAACGGTGCGGCAACCGATGACGCCTGCCTCTTTTGCCTGAACGACCTGCCGGTGATGCGTGCTCTTGGTCTCTATCGTGAAGAGGCTTACGGCGACAGCAATGGTCAGCAACCAGTCAGCTAAAAACTCTTATCAGGAACATTCATGAAACTTGTAACATACCGCGCAACTGTAGAAGACGAAGCGCGGTTGGGCGTTGTGCACGGTGAACTGATCGTAGACGCTGCTAGATTCGGCGCTGAACATGGCGTCGACATGCCTGAAACCATGCTCGGCCTGATCGATGAAGGAAAGCCTGGTGTTGCAGCGTTAAAGGGCTTAATAGACGAAATAAAAGATCTGCCACCAATTGGCACTTCTGTGCCATACGTTAATGCCCAAATCTGCGCACCCATACCGCGGCCACGCAAAAACATCTGGGGCATTGGGTTGAACTATACCGAGCACGTAGCAGAAAGTGCACGTGCGCTCGATACGTCTGAAGAACTGCCGCAACAGCCGGTACTGTTCACC
>CAYZVB010000522.1:2745-2977 GCA_964481315.1 uncultured Granulosicoccaceae bacterium | reverse complement strand
CAGGAAGCGCTTGCCAGACAGCTTGAAGAGGCAGAGAAACAACGCGCCCTTGAAGAACAGCAGCGTGCCGAAGCACAGGCGGAACGCCTTCGGGTAGAGCAGGAGGCAGAACGCCAGCGTCTTGAAGAAGAACAGAAATTGGCGCAGGAGCAGGAGCGTCTTGAAGAAGAAAAGCGCGTCGCCGAAGAGAAAGAGCGCAAACGTCTGGAAGAAGAAAAGCGTTTAGCGGAAG
>CAYZVB010000522.1:0-2645 GCA_964481315.1 uncultured Granulosicoccaceae bacterium | reverse complement strand
AGGAAGAACGCAAGCGACTGGAAGAAGAAAAGCGTTTAGCCGAAGAGGAAGAGCGCAAACGTCTGGAAGAAGAAAAGCGCCTGGCCGAAGAGGAAGAGCGCAAGCGACTGGAAGAAGAAAAGCGTTTAGCGGAAGAGGAAGAACGCAAGCGACTGGAAGAAGAAAAGCGTTTAGCCGAAGAGGAAGAGCGTAAACGCCTGGAAGAAGAAAAGCGCTTGGCGGAAGAGGAAGAGCGTAAGCGTCTGGAAGAAGAACGCATAGCGGAAGAGGAAGAGCGTAAGCGTCTGGAAGAAGAAAGACGCCTTGCCGAAGAGGAGCGCAAGCGAGTCGAAGAAGAGCAAAGACTCGCTGAAGAGGCCAAACGCAAAGAGGCCGAGCGTGTCGCAGCAGAGGCGGCGCAAAAGAACGCGCAGGAAAATGCAGCCAAGCTCGCAAGGAGGTCGAGACGGATCGCGCAGGAAAAACAGATCTACGTCAACCAGATTAGAAAAAAGGTCACTGGTAACTTCCGACCGCCTCCGGGTGCCCGTTCCGGAACCCGCTGCGAGGTCAGGGCGCTGGTGGTGTTTCCGAATGAAATTGTCGATGTTCAGGTCATTAGTTGTACCGGCGGTGGTGAAGATCTGAAGCGGTCTGTGGTAAAGGCGGTGCTGGCGACAAGGCCGTTTCCAAAGCCCAAGTACAAAGAAGTGTTTGACCGAAATCTTGAATTTGGATTTACTGTCCCGTGACCGCACGTGCAGGCACTCCGGTGTCGGCACGGGCTCTGGTAATGGTGACAATGGTAAAACTGGTCGGGTGAATTGGTTTGTTCAACCGACACTGTAAGTAGCGAATCTGATGAGTAACGCAGACCGGGAACGGATTGGACAATGAACGTAAATGATTTCATAAAGCGCCTGTTGTGCGGCCTGTGCCTGTATTTATTTGCGCAGACTGCCGGTGCGGTACTGCGGATTGAAATCACCGAGTCGGCGGGTGTGCAGGACACTATCCCGATTGCTATCGTGCCGTTTGCCGACGGTGCCGGCGCTGGAAGTATTGATTTGGCGGCCATTGTCGAAAGCGACCTCGCGCGCAGCGGGCGTTTTTCTGTGTTGCCGCGCAGTCGCATGCCAAGCAATCCGTCATCGTCGCAGGAGCTGAGCTTTACCGACTGGCGGGCCTCCGGCATTGAATATCTGGTGGTGGGCAGCGTCACACCGAGTGCACAGGGACTGGTGGTTAATTTTGAGCTGATCGATTACCTCGAACGAGAGCGGTTGCTTAAGTCCGGCTCGAGTGGCAATGGTTCGAGCGGGTTTTGCTGTCGTTACCTCATCAACCCGCAGCAGTTGCGTCAGACCGGCCACACCATTGCCAATCGCGTCTATGAGCAGCTGATTGGCGTGCAGGGTGTGTTCGATACGCAATTTGCCTATATCAATGCGGTCGGTTCCGGCAAGCAGCGGCGGTTTGCGCTTGATCTTGCTGACATCGATGGCGAAAACAATATTCGCGTGCTGGAAATTTCGCGACCGTTGCTATCGCCTGCGTGGTCTCCTGATGGCCAGCAGCTGGCCTATGTGTCATTCGAGTTTCCCGGCCGCACGGCCATTATTGTGCAGAATCTGGCCACCGCAGAACGCCGCAAACTGATATCAATTGAAGGCATTAACGGTGCGCCGGCCTGGTCTCCGGACGGGCGCCGGCTGGCCCTGTCGCTGTCACATCGCGGCAGTCCGGATATCTATGTGGTGAACGTGGCTTCCGGTCAGTTATCTCAGCTGACCAATGAAAACTCAATTGAAACCGAAGCGGCGTGGCTCGATAACAATCATATTGTTTTTACTTCCAATCGCAGCGGCACGCCGCAAATTTATAAGCAGGTAGTCGCCCGCGGCGCGCGCGCCGAGCGGCTGACCTTCGAAGGGAAATACAATGCCGGGGCCACCGCCTCGCCGGATGGCTCGACCATCGCCTTTATTCACAACCAAAGCGGCAACTTCCGGATCGCAAAAATGGATCTTGATTCACGCGTGCTTGAAGTCCTGACTGATGGCCGGTTGGATGAATCTCCAAGCTTTTCTCCCAACGGTGAAATGATCCTTTACGCCACGGAAGAGAACGGTCGTGGTGTGCTGGGTGTCATCAGCGTTGATGGGCTGGTGTCTCAGCGGATACGACTTGCCGGCGAAGATGTTCGAGATCCGGCATGGGGTCCAAAGCGTTAACCTTTTGAAACTTTTACTCGCGTTATAATGATACCAACTGATGACCATTGAGGTAGAAGTGAATAAAAACCTTGTCTCCCAACCTGTCTGTTGCCAAAGCGTCAGCAAACCGGCAGGCCTGTCAGCATCGAAGCTGCTGTTGACTGTTGCGCTTGCTGGAACGCTGGCGGCGTGTGCGACAAACCCCGGTGTCGATGTGCCGAGTGGTCAGCCCACTCAGCTGCCGCCTCCGCCTGCACCCACCGAGCTGCCCGGTCAGAATGCTGCGGTTGGTACCGTACAGCCGGTGCCGCAGAACTCATCTATCGATGGCGGACTGGTCAGCGGTGCGCCGATCACCCGTAATTCGATTAACGATCCCAGTCATCCGCTGGCCCGGCGAATCATCTTTTTTGATTACAACAGCTCGGCCATTGGCGAAGAATCTATTAC
>CAYZVB010000521.1:0-2978 GCA_964481315.1 uncultured Granulosicoccaceae bacterium | reverse complement strand
TCAGTGCAGCAGTTACTGTATTCAGCACCACATGGTAAATACGACAAGCAACATAAGGTATCCCGTTGCTGGGCAACACCGGCACCGGTACCAAAAGAAGATTTTGACAAGCGCTTTAATCTGCACTTAATTCCCGGTGGCGGCTATGGGTCTACCGATGCCGGCTGGGTGGTAGCACCGCAATGGGACCACCCGGGTGGACTGGTGTTGCCGCAGTTCGATATCGCCATTGTCGACGATAACGATAATCCGGTGCCTGCCGGTTGTGACGGTGAGTTGGTGATTCGCAATAAAGAACCGGGCGTTATGTCTGATGAGTATTTTGGCATGCCCGATAAGGCTCTCGAGTCACGAAGAAATTTATGGTTTCACACCGGAGATATTGCACGTCTTGATGATGCGGGGCACTTTTATTTCAGGTATCGAATGGCAGAGCGCATACGAGTACTGGGTGAGATGGTGTCCGGCTACGAAGTGGAAGAAGGCGCGTTGTCACACCCCGCAGTAGAGGACGCCGCGGCAATAGGCATTCCGGCAGAGCTCGGTGAAGAAACTATCCGTTTGTTTGTGACAATCAAACCGGGCATTGATGTTACCGCACAGGATATACGCGAACACTGCCGCAGCTGTATGGCAAAATATATGGTCCCCACCGTGGTGACTATTCTCGATGCCATGCCACGCACCCCCACCGGCAAGCCTGAAAAAGGTGAGCTCGGAAAACTGCCGATAACTTAATGACAAATAACCCATTGCTTTTATTGCCGGGTATGATGTGTGATGCGCGATTGTTTGCCCCGCAGATCGCATCGCTTTCAGCCAGCGTGCCGCTAATGACAGTGCCGCTGAATAACGAAAGTACAGTTACAGCACTGGCCGCTCACATCCTGCAGCACGCGCCACCGCGGTTTGCGCTGTGCGGATTATCAATGGGCGGCATTGTGGCAATGGAGGTGATACGTCAGGCACCGGAGCGTGTCGAAAGACTTGCGCTGCTCGATACCAACCCGCTGGCAGAGCTGCCTGAAAAAGCTGCTGCCAGAGAGCCGCAAATACAATCCGCACTGAACGGCAATTTACGCGGCATCATGCGCGATGAAATGAAACCGCATTATCTCAGTGACGGACCAAACCGGCAGCGAATCCTCGATTTATGTATGGCAATGGCAGAGAGTCTCGGACCGGATGTGTTCGAGCGTCAGTCGCGCGCACTGCAATCCCGACCCGACCAGACTGCGACGTTGCAAAATGTCACTGTGCCGACTCTGGTACTGTGTGGCGAGGCCGATGCGCTGTGTCCGGTCGAACGGCATGAGTTAATGCACAGCCTGGTTCCGCAGTCACAGCTTAAGGTTATTGCCGGTGCCGGCCACCTGCCGACCCTCGAACAACCGGATGCCACCTCACAGGCGTTAATGGAATGGCTGAGTCGGTAATCCTGCGTTCAAAATAGTAAACTGTACCTGGATGCTACAGGTACATGCGGTTGCACCATGTTCAGTGTAAGGCCATTTTACCTGACCGACCTATCTGTAAGACAAGGCTAATCGTGGAGAATGTATGGGGGAGTTAACCAGTGAGTTAAAAACGGTTCATACCGACCAGCTGTCTGTGGCCTATCATGAGCACGGTGTAGCTGATGGCTGGCCGTGCATTTTGAATCACGGTTTTCCGTACGATGTGCACTGCTACGATGATTGCATTGCACCGCTGACGGCACAGGGCGCCAGAGTGATCGTGCCATACTTACGGGGCTACGGGCCAACGCGCTTTCTATCGGACAGTACGCTGCGTTCCGGTGAGCAGGCGGCACTGGGCAATGATCTGTTGCAGCTGATGAATAGTCTTGAAATTAAACAGGCAGTAGTCGGCGGTTATGACTGGGGTGGCAGAGCCGCCTGTGTGGTTTCGGCGTTATGGCCTGAGCGGGTAACAGCACTGGTGACCGGTAACTCGTACAATATTCAGAATATCGCGGCGTCCATGCAACCGGCATCTGCAGAGGAAGAGTCAGCTTACTGGTATCAGTATTATTTTCACGGCGAACGTGGTCGCAATGGCCTGACCACCAATCGTAACGGCATTGCCAGGCTACTGTGGCAGCAGTGGTCGCCGAGCTGGGACTTCAGTGATGAATGCTTCGACTTAAGCGCCAAAGCCTTCGACAACCCGGATTTTGTCGATGTGGTCATTCACTCGTACCGGCATCGCTACGCTTTGGTGAAAGGTGACCCTGCTGTGCTCGGCATAGAAGAGCGGCTGCAGGCACAGCCGGAAATCGCCGTGCCTGCCATTGCGATAGATGGTGACTGCAACGGTGTGAGCCCAATGACTGCTCACCACGCCAGCCGGTTTACCGGACCCTACGAATACCGAGTATTTGAAAATACCGGTCACAACCTGCCGCAGGAGAGGCCGCAGCTATGGGCGCAGGCGGTGCTCGATGCCAGGGCCATGGCCGGTTAATGGGGAAGGCGTCAACAGAACCCGCGTTTGAAACTACAATAGTGACCGGCTTCCGCCTGTCGTCACGCTGCTGTACCATCTCACTTTTCCTGCAAACTACCTGTTTCCGCTATGTCTATCAGCCCTGAAATTCTCACTGAAGTGCGCGCCAGATTCGAACAGATCGATCACTGTCCACAGAAGGGCGAACGAATATTCTTCGAAAACGCCGGAGGTGCGCTGACGCTTAAGTCTGTCACCGGTACTTCCGCACAGTTTGCTGCCATTCCGGATAACCAGGGCCGCGACAACCCCGGCAGTCATGAGCTGGTACGTGTGATTGATCAGGCGAAAAGCGACATGGCCGCCTTTATGAATGCCCCGGGCGGGCAGTTTTTTGCCGGTGAAAGCGGCACGGAGTTATTGTTTAGACTCATCATGAATGCCTGCCTCGGTGCCGGACAGGGGCAGGTACTCGGATCGACTCTCGAGCACCCTGCAACCCGCAGTGCCTGTGACCGGTGGTCTAAGGT
>CAYZVB010000520.1:0-2996 GCA_964481315.1 uncultured Granulosicoccaceae bacterium | reverse complement strand
ACGCCTACAGCAGTTTTTGTAAGCAGCTCAGAGTTGAAGAAGCCGACGGTAACAAGGTAAACAATTACTGTGTTATTCAGGCAGAAGATGAACTCGCTGCGATTGGTATGGTGCTGGGTGCCAACTGGAACGGGGCGCGGGCTTTTACCTCAACGAGTGGTCCCGGTATATCGTTAATGAGTGAGTTTCTCGGGCTTGCCTACTATGCAGAAATTCCAGCGGTAATATTTGATGTGCAGCGGGTCGGCCCGTCAACCGGTATGCCAACCCGTACGCAGCAATGTGATATTACAGCAGCAGCTTATGCATCGCACGGAGATACCCGCCACGTGCTGTTGTTTCCTGCCGACCCATCGGAATGTTTCGATATGGCGCTTAACGCGTTTGACCTGGCAGAGCGTCTGCAAACACCGGTGATTGTGCTTTCAGATTTGGACATCGGTATGAATGACTGGATGATCCCTGAAATCCAATGGGACGACAGCTATCAGCCAGACCGCGGCAAGGTATACGATGCCACTGATTTGCGTGACATGGAAAAGTTCTATCGCTATCTCGACGTCGACGGCGATGCCATTCCATGGCGTACGCTGCCGGGTGTAGACCCAACCGGTGCGTACTTTGTGCGTGGGTCGGGACACAACCGCTACGGCGGCTACACAGAAAAGTCAGATGAATACAAAGATGTGCTCGACCGATTGAGACGTAAGTCAGACACAGCAGCCACCATGGTGCCGTTGCCCGATATCGAACCCGGTGTAGATGTCGGCGCTGAAGGCAGCTGGGCGATGTTATCTATTGGCAGTTGTCATGGTGCGATTGTCGAGGCCCGCGACCGGCTGGCGCGCGACAAGGTGTCGTTTGATTACATGCGCGTGAAGGGGTTTCCTTTTCACCACAGCGTTAAAGAGTTTATCGATGCATACGACCGGGTATTTGTGGTCGAGCAGAATCGCGACGCGCAGCTGCGTCAAATGCTGGTGAATGAGCTTGAAATTAATCCGGCGCAACTGGTGCCGTTATTGTCTTACGATGGCATGCCGGTAGGCAGCGATTTCATTGTTGAAGCGGTAAAAGCCGAATTGCAAACGCAGGAGGCGGCGAGCGCCGGATAATAAAATGAGCTTTATCGCCAAACCAAAAATATCTCATCCCGGGCTGCCACGCAATGAAATCGGACTAACGCTGCGTGACTATGAAGGCAGTATGTCGACGCTGTGTGCCGGCTGTGGTCACGACTCGGTATCTGCTGCCATTATGCAGGCGTACTTTGAACTTTCCATTCAGCCGCACCGGGTAGCAAAAGTATCCGGTATCGGGTGTTCCAGTAAAACGCCAACTTATTTTCTGGGCGGGGCACACGGTTTTAATTCTGTGCATGGTCGGATGCCGTCTATTGCCACCGGTGCAAACGCTGCCAATCGGAAACTGCAGTACATTGGCGTTTCTGGTGATGGAGACTCACTGTCAATCGGCCTTGGTCAGTTTGCGCACGCTATTCGGCGCAACGTTAATATGATGTATGTGCTGGAAAACAACGGTGTATACGGCCTGACCAAAGGGCAGTTTTCAGCCAGTGCCGACAAAGGCAGTAAAGCAAAAAAAGGCGAGGCCAATGCGTACTCGCCAATCGACCCGGTGCTGCTTGCGATCTCACTGGGCTGCACTTTCGTTGGCAGAAGCTTTTCCGGTGATAAAGAACACCTGGTGCCGTTACTGAAAAGTGCAATCAGTCACTCGGGCTTTGCACTGGTCGATATAATTTCGCCCTGTGTTACGTTTAATGATCACGAGGGTTCTACCAAAAGCTATGCACATACCCGTGAGCACATGCGTGAAACGGTATACGCAGATTATGTCGGGGCGCATGAAGAAATTATCACCCGTGTACAACCGGGGGAATACCGACAGGTCACCATGCACGATGGCAGTCGGGTGGGGTTGCGTCGGGTCGACGAAAGCTACGATCCGACTGACCGGATTGCTGCCATTTCCTATATTGAAAAACACCGTGCTGAAGGCGCTGTTGTTACCGGCCTGCTGTACGTTGAAGAAAGTACCGAAGAGATGCATACCACGCTCGGCAGCAGCGACACCGCGATGAGTGAACTACCGTATGAAACGCTCAACCCGGGTGCTGAAGCGCTAAAGCGTATACAGAATCGCTGGCGGTAACCTTTAAGCAAAAATAAAGGCCGCAATTGCGGCCTTTTGTTTGTCTGTTAGGTCACTGCTGAGACGATCTATCTTGGAGGTGGGCCGCCACCACCGCCACCGCCTGCAATGAAAGAGTCATCCGGGGTACCCTGCAGGCATTTGATTACCCACGGGTAAGTGTCGGTCACATAATAGCCGTACTGACCGTCAATTGTCATACCGTTACACTCATCCAGATCGCCGGCATCGGTAAACTCCCAGTCGTCATTGTATTTGCCTGTATATTCGCCACCTGGGTTGGTGTCGCTACGAGTACCGCGTGTACCAGTTTTAAGTGTATAGCCTGAAATTGCCTTGCGTACTTGCCCGTTTGCACTGTCGTAGAAGTAACTGCCGTACACCGGGAAACCGTCTGCGGCAAATCCGATCACTGGTGAGCCGTTGCTTCCGGGGTTGTCGTCAAACATAGCGTTCGGCCCGCCGTGATAGTGGTAAAGGCCGCCTGGTTGCGTGTGTCCGTTGTGGATGTCTGCGCCGAATTTCGAGTCGGTGCTTAACGGGTCGAGCAACCACGCCGCAGTAGAGTTGCAGCCGATACCAATGTCGCCGTCTTCGTTGGCGTCAGCGCTGGTCGGTCGATAGCAGCCTGCTGACATAATGTCGAGCTTAACACCGTTTAGGAAGATGGCGTTTTTGACTTCCTGACTGATCGGTGTGGGGCTGGTGGCAAACTGAGGAGTTCTTGTTACTGTGTGAACCGCATCTGTTGCGGTAATGGTTGCACCTTCCTGGCCGCCAGCAAAGGCTGCGGTCTCGTCGTTAAAATCATGGTTGGGAAC
>CAYZVB010000519.1:414-3050 GCA_964481315.1 uncultured Granulosicoccaceae bacterium | reverse complement strand
ACATACCTCGGCTCCCGAATTGCATTGCCGGTAACGATTAACGTTAGCGTCCGGCCGGCCGTACGATATGGTTGGCAAGCGGGTACTGTGCATCCATAGCTGCCAGGGCAACTATCTCAAATACATCCTGAAAAAGTATGCGGCAGAGTGCACACGGCGGTATGCAGCGAAAAAACAAAAACACTTTCACGACGGTCTGGCACAAAGCACCAATGCGTTTTAAAAACTGGAAATCGGCTCACCCACAAACTGAAAACGTCGCGCAGCACCGTCAGCGGTATCGATGATTTCGTTAAACATACTGAGCGGCCGCACCCACAACTCTCCACTGCCTTCGTCCCGCGCATAGATCACCATGACTTCACTACTTTCGGTGTGCTTTGCGGTCCCGTAGGCGTAGTACAACGCGCCTTTATAGTGCTGGTACAAACCTGTTTGAAAGTTATTCATATTGTTCATGGACAGTACACGATTCAGATCAATTTGTTACCCCGCGATACTGTATCCGGTGTGTATCATCGATACGAGATACGGTAAATCGCTATGTGGGACGCAGGAATACCCCGTTAGTATAATCAACGCTTTACGTAGGTTGAGTGTTAAAAAGCAACAGGAATAGCTGTGCATTGTTTATGAGAGTGCTGTTTTTAATCGCAGGTGACGTAAACGGTAAGACTGGCTCATGGTATTTTGGGAATTGGTTCTTATCTGGAATAACTTATGAGTTCTGTTAACGATCTGCTGGCACAGATTGACCGCCACCCGGAATCGATAGCGTTTGAAGACGTGATGCAGGTAATCAATGAAAATTACACATACAGTGCAACGGACTTTACCTGTGGTGAAGCGGCCAATCAGGCGGGCACTAATGAAGGAAGCTGCAAAATTCTTGCGTTCGGTTTGAAGCATCAGTTATCAAAGGAGCAGACACTGGCATTGTTCGGACGCTTTTACCGCGACGATGTGCTGGGTAACCCCGAAGGTACCGATCACGCGAATATAAGAAACTTTATGCGCGTGGGTTGGGACGGCGTAAATTTCGATAGTGAGCCGCTGGCCTGACTGCGCTGCTTTCCCTCTTACAGTGCTGGTTTTCGCCGGCGGAATAATCCGGTTTTGCCGTTGAGCCGTAAGTTGAGCTATCAAACCTACCCTTTAAGAGCATAAGCACCATATGAAGTCTCGCCTAAGCCATAGCGCTCGAATCACACGTATCGTCAAATCGGTAATACTTGCGCCATTGGTGTTTCTTTTTAGCACCGGCTGCTCCGTTTTCGGTATAGAGTCGGTAGAGCAGGCGCAGTACAGCGTGGTGCAGCAGGACGGTAAATTTGAAGTACGGGAATATGCACCGATGGTGGTTGTTGAGACCAGCGTTGATGCTGAATTCCGTAAGGCTGGTAACGCTGCTTTTCAAAAGCTGTTTGCGTATATCTCCGGGGAAAACACCGGTAGTGAAAAAATCGCGATGACCGCACCGGTGGTAGCCGAGCAGGGCGACGGTGGAGAGAAAATAGCAATGACAGCACCGGTCACTGCCGCTGCGGACGGTACAGGTTGGGTGTACCGATTTGTTTTGCCACAATCGTACAGCATAGAAACTGCACCTAGGCCGCTGGATCCGGAAGTGAATTTACTTGAGGTTCCGGCCAGGCGCGTGGCAGCGATCAGGTTTTCCGGGCGTTCAACAGATGCCGCGCGCGAGCGAAAAACTGCAGCGTTAAATGAATGGCTGGCTAACGCGGGTATTACCGCAATATCAGCACCGCGATGGGCGGGTTACAACGCACCCTGGGCGCTTCCACCGTTCCGTCGCAACGAGGTGCTGATTGATATCTCTAACCAGGAGTCTGCGCAGTAGAACGCAGGCATAAGTTATCCGGCACTGGCTGACCTTCGTCTTCTGCGATCGGAATTGTTGCCGGATGCGGGCCGTCGTTTTTTACCGGCCGCACCGTCATTTGCCGCCGCACCTGACGATCCTGATCTGCGGATCCTTTTCTTCTTTGGTTTCTTAACCATCGGCTTAACCGGTGCAGATGGCGTGGCCGGAACGTTATGGTCCGGCTCGTAGCCTTCAATTTCATCGCGTGTAAGCGCCTTGCCTATTAAACGCTCAATGTCGCGCAGCAGCTTAGCCTCATCGGCACAGACCAGCGATACCGCATCACCGCTTGACCCGGCGCGTCCGGTTCTGCCAATGCGGTGTACATAGTCTTCCGGTACCTGTGGCAGATCGTAGTTAACAACATGTGGCAGTTCATCGATATCAATGCCGCGCGCAGCGATATCGGTCGCAACCAGCGCCTGAAGTTCACCCTGTTTAAACTGCGCCAGTGCTTTGGTACGGGCGCCCTGGCTTTTGTTTCCATGAATGGCCGCTGCGTGAATATTTGCCGATGTCAGTTGCTTTGCCAGTCGATTGGCACCGTGCTTGGTGCGTACAAATATCAACACCTGATCCCAGTTATTGGATTTAATCAGGTGTTTTAACAGTGCTGTTTTTTTCGATTTATCCACCGGGTGAATAATTTGTGAAACCGTTTTGGCGGTGGAATTTTTTGGTGTGACCGATACTTCTTTAGGGTGCTGCAAAAATTGCTTGGCGAGCTTTCGAATATCGTTTGAAAATGTTG
>CAYZVB010000519.1:0-404 GCA_964481315.1 uncultured Granulosicoccaceae bacterium | reverse complement strand
TATGAAGCCCATGTCGAGCATGCGATCGGCTTCATCAAGTACCAGAACTTCGAGCTGGTTAAAGCGAATGGCGTTCTGATTGTGCAAATCGATCAGTCTGCCGGGAGTTGCAACCAACAGATCAGTGCCTTTGCGCAGTCGCATCATTTGCGGGTTTATTTTCACACCCCCAAAAACAACATTGGCTCGCAATGGCAGGTATTTGCCGTATTGCTCTATGTTGTCATAAACCTGCGCTGCGAGTTCGCGGGTTGGCGTGAGAATGAGCGCACGCACCTGATTGGCTTTAGCGGCTTTGCCGTTGTTAAGCCTGTGCAAAATCGGCAGCGTGAAACCCGCGGTTTTGCCGGTGCCGGTTTGCGCAGCTGCGATCAGATCATGCCCTTCTAACACCAGCGGTATTG
>CAYZVB010000518.1:0-3070 GCA_964481315.1 uncultured Granulosicoccaceae bacterium | reverse complement strand
CGCCGGGTTCTGTGAGCAGCTGGAGGTGCGATTCCTCCGGCTGACTCGACCGAGGCAGGAAAGATGTCCGGTAGCAGCATACAACAGAGCACTGCACGTGCTTAAACATCCCTTACGCAGCCGGTTTCCTCTGGTTCCAGTTACCACCGGTAGCAAAATCACAGTTAAAACCGGCCTTGTAGCAGGTACAAGGCCGCAAACCAATACTGTTGTTTAAGTGACTGCTTTTAGCAGTAAGCTAAACTCAGTGTTACGATTCAATGGCAGCCGGTGTCAGCTGATCTATTTTTGACCATTGTGATTTAGGCTGTAGTACAACATCAATCCACAGATCTACACCTTCGGGCGCTGTTTTGCCGGAGGCTGGAATTTCTACGCGGTCGCCCTGTTCGGGCAGCTTAAATGAGTACATAGCACCGGTAGAGGCATCTACTGCCACACCGATAATGCCGCCAAGCAAAATATTTCCCCAGACCCATCCGTTGGTGGATTTTTTTAGTTTGATTTCTTTGGGTTCAAAACCGTTAAGGCTTATCTGCAACTTTGCCTCACTGGCGTTGCGCTGAACATTCAGTTTTACAGGCGTGGTGCCGTGTTGTGTGCCGTTGAGTGTTACGACGGCGTTACCTGGTGTGCTGTCGACCTGAATGCTTTGATCAGAACCGGTGACAATCGTAGCGCAGCCACTAAGCAGAGAACCAAGTGTGACAGCGGTGGTGAGAGTTAACGTCTTTAAAGATACAGACATGCGATACAGCTCCTACGTGTTGAAAACTTCTGTTATTGCTAACGACCTGCTGTTTTTCTGCTTAACGCGATTGTTTCCAATTTGTTAACTCACTTCTGTGCAACACTTAGCGTGAACTTGTACGCAGTTGGCAATGCATGCATGATTGCCATGGAAAGTTCATGAAGAGACCGGTATGTCTGACAATACTGTGTTAACAGGTGGGTGTCTGTGTGGTGATGTACGCTACTCGGCGCTGTCTGCACCGTTTGCTGCTGACTACTGCCATTGCAGCAAGTGTCGCAACAGTACCGGCGCGCCGGTTTCGGCATGGATGGATTTCAAAACATCGCAGCTTGAGTGGCACTGTCGTGAAAGTCTGGTGGAGTATGAGTCATCTGAAACGATCAGGCGCGGCTTTTGTCGTCGCTGCGGCTCGACGCTGACGTTTCGAAGTGTTGATCATCCGCAGTATTTTTCACTTGCGATTAATTCGCTGGATAAACCGGAGCTGGTGCAGCCGACCTATCACATCTATACCGACGATCAGCTTTCGTGGTTTCGTATTGATGATGACTGTCGTCGCTATACGCAGGGCCAGACCTGACTCATCATTCAGGTGCCATTAGTTTTGTGCAATCAATCGCGAGTTAGCGGCTTGCCTTCCAGGCCGGCGGGGGCATGCTCGTTGCCCGGTATTTTCATTTCGAATACCGAGTCAATCACTGCATAGTCGTAGTAGCCCATACGTGCGATGGGTTTGATTGCCGGTATGTCGAGTTTGCCGGTATCGGTGACTACGTTTTCCTTAATGTGAATTCGTACCACTTCGCCGAACACCACATCGACATTACCAACGTTGCTGTTTCCTGCAAACTGCTGGGTGGACAGGTAGCGGCATTCAAAGTGACACGGAGATTCTGCCACGCGCGGGCCGGGTGCATCGACACAGGTGGCTTTAGTAATGCCCGCGTGATCGAATTCGTCGATATCTGCGTCGAAGTCCTGCGCTGACCGGTTTACCGCATCGCGCAGGTCCCAGGTGGCCATATTCCAGACGAACCATCCGGTTTGTTCGGCATTGATTACTGTATCTTTGCGGCGACCGTCGGGGTAGCCGTTGGCAGCAAACATAACCAGCGGTGGGTCAAATGTCAGGTTCTGCCACTGGCTGTATGGTGCCAGATTGGCAATACCGTCGGTTGAAATGGTGGAGAGCCAGCCAATCGGGCGCGGTACTGTGCAGCTTTTGAAAGGGTCCCATGGTAGCGGGCGTTCGTCTGTGCGCGGGTCGTAGTGCATGTTGAATCCTCCGGTGGTGTAGCGGTGTACTGTGTGCCGGGAGTATTTTACATGTCGATGATGCTCCGGGGTTAGAGCGTGCGTTTTTGGGTGTGGGGTTTCCTCGCTTACGCGTCGGGCTTCCTGCGGGGCGCTGTGTTTTACTTCAAGTCGGCACGTTGGTTAATGTTAGGGTCTGTCTTTCGGTCTTGTGTGCGAGTTTCCTCGCTTACGCGTCGGGCTTCCTGGGGTTCGTTGTGTTTACTTCAAGTCGGCACGTTGTTAAATGTTGGGGCCTGTCTTTCGTCGTGTGTGCGAGTTACCTCGCTTACGCGTCGGGCTTCCCGGGGGTCGCTGTGTTTTACTTCAAGTCGACACTTTGTTAAATGTTGGGGCCTGTCTTTCGGTCGTGTGTGCGGGTTTCCTCGGTTACGCGTCGGGCTTCCTGCGGGGCGCTGCGGTTGGGGTTACGCGATTTGGCGGGTGGTATCGTTTCCTTCGCTGACGCGGCGCAGTGCTTTGTCGTCAGCGAAGGTGTCAGTGGTTTCCGCGGCGCTAACTAGGAAAGTGCAGGTACGCCCTGGTTAACGGTAGCCAGTTGCTCATGGATTTGTTCCATGATTTGCGCGATGTGAATGCTCGCTTCTGACGGGTGACGGCTGTCGGTGTCGGCGGCATTGAGCTGGTTCAGAATAAACGCATACGGATCTTTTGCAGGGTATTCCGGCGCAACCAGTTTCTCTCGTACCTTGCGGGCAAGTGTGTTGCCGATAGTAGAGCGGAATTCAGGTGCGTAGATGGGGGTGAAGTAATCGTTGCCCACTTTGATGTACTGCTCGGTACTGTTAAAGCCGGTTTTGATCACCGCGGTTTTGCCGGATGTATGCTGTGTGGTGAGTTCGAGTTCGGAAACAATTTCGTGTTCGGCTTTTGAGCGAGTGATGTTAAAGTTGGTAATGTTGCCAAGGAAATACACCGCCCACGCCAGTGGGTAGATACCCAGATCGTACAGGCAGCCACCTGCTTCCGGTTGCCATTGACGCGCGTCCGGCTGGTACGTAA
>CAYZVB010000517.1:0-3073 GCA_964481315.1 uncultured Granulosicoccaceae bacterium | reverse complement strand
ATCACAGGGTAATGTTATTGGTGTGGTCACTGCAGGAGCGGTTTCACCGTATCTGGGCTGTGGCATTGGTATCGTCAGACTGAACACAGGTGATTTTAAAGAAGGCAACACAGTTACAGTGGGTTGTAAAGATGGTTCGGAACAGCAGGCCGAACTGGTAGAGATGCCTTTCTACGATAAGCTGGCAGAGATTCCTCGCGGTAAACTGGTGGATATTCCGGAACGCACCTGATTGATGCTGCAGTTTTTAATTTGTGGCTGGCAGCTGTGTGAAATCAAATTCAAACAACTGATCGTACTCAACAGAGTTCAGCGCCCGGTAGTGTGCCGTTGCTAATGGCGTGACGGAAACCTGATAATAATTGCCTGCCGGTATCAAGCCCTTCCACTGTCACACCCTGCATTGGTCCGTTTACAATTTCACTAAGCCTGTTGCCCTGACCCAGTAACGTGCCGAGCCTGCTGTTGCGACCGCCACCAACGGTGACATGCAGATCGCCCATGCCCGGTAAATCATAGGCTGGCGGATTGTATTGCGGCATTGGCTGAGGCTCTTCAGGCCCCCGAATCCAGTTACACAGTAGCCCCATTTCAATCACTGCCTGATTAAACAAGGCAGCCACCGGGTTTTTCGCGCTAACTCCGTCTATTTGCCACGCGCTGATCATTGCCGAAACACCAATACAATAGAAGTTCTTTAATGCGGCGCATGCCTCCAGCCCGATAAAATCCGGATGGGTTGATATTCGATAGTAACTGTTTTGAAAATGCGTTTTGACCTGTTCTGCCAGTGCCATTTCGGTTGCTGCAAAAGTCACTGCGGTTGGAATCCCAAGTGCCAGCTCCCGGGCAATACACGGCCCGCCAATGCCTAATAGCAGATCGGTGTTGAGTTCAGTTTGCAGCGCAGTTGCGTAGGTTGCAGGTGGCAGGCCCTGAGTATCCGATGCAACAAGCCCTTTTGTCACCAGTGCGATGCAGGCGGGGCTGGCGTTGTATTGTTTGATTGTATTAACTGCCCACGGTACACCCGGGCTACTGACGCCGATAACAATAATATCTGCCTGTCGGACAATCTCTTCGTTAAGGGATGCTTCGTGCAGTGCAAGTACCGTTTCCGGTACATCAACTGACAGTGTCGGGTGGTGACGGTTGTGATGAATGGAATCGACAATTTCGTTGTCCAGTGGTGAGCCGACCAGACGAACAGAGTTGGTCTCGTGACTTGCTGCGGCTATTGCCAGTGCACTACCCATAACACCGGCACCGAGAATTAGAATGTCTGCCATCAGCTGTTCAGTCCCGGTATTATATTTACAAGATGTATATGGCGAATAATAGGCTTACACCTGCATTTGGCTGACGAATGACTCGAGCCCGGTGCTGTCGTCAACCAGATCGAGCATGCTGAAGCGGTCGCGAATAAATCTGGCGTAGGTGACAGCATCGCGGTAAAAGTCTGTATTGAGTCCGAGGTCTGTGGCTGTCAGTGCGCAACCGGCATTGCGCATCGATTGTTGCAGTTGATCAAAAGGGATCATCACTGCATTTAGCTTTTCTGCAATTGCCGGCCAGTCTTCCTGCAGCTTGTGATTGAGCGCTTCTGCGGTTTTGGCATCCAGTGCTTTTCGTTTAGTTTCGGCAATCATGTTTTTTGCGGTTTCTATACCGAATTGTTTTTGTAGTTGTTCTGCCGGTATCTCTGTGGGAAGGACTAACGGTGGCGTATCACTCTGCAGTACCTGGTTTTGCAACGCAGACATCGTAATAGTGCCAACACCCACCTGCTCACCATGCGATGAACCCGGATGGTCTGCACCTGCAAACATATCAATAAAGTGTGATATCTGGTGCTCAGCCATGCTGCCGCTGTGGGTGGTTTCGGTAAAGCGTGTGCCAAGCCCCATAATGGCAGAAATCCGCGTTAGCATGCCCAGTGCGTCGACATCACCGCTTAGCATTCGACTGGCGTTATTGATCATGTCGGTTTCATCGTATGCAAGCAGCGTATAAGGGGTTTCGGCGTAGGGTGTGTCAAACAGCAGATGTGATAACAGCCAGTCTACTTGTGCGGTAGTTCGGCAGATCACATCGGCAAAGGCGGCGGATATGAGCTTTGGCGGGCATTTTGCCAGAACCGATAAATCAAAAAACACACCTTCTGCTCCGCGGCAGGTGATGGATTTCTTAAACCCGCCAAACGACACTGACGCGGTGCCGGTGGAATACGCATTCATTGGCGAGGTGGCAAACACCGAATAGCGTTTGTCGTCGAGAAAACTGGCGTACTTGACGGTGTCGCTTACTGTGCCGGAGCCAACCGCAATTCGAACGTCACAGTCAGGGGTGGCGTTTTGAATTTGTTCAACGCCTTTGTCAGAGCACTGCGGGGTTTTCCAAACATACTCATTTACCTGCTGATTGTCTGCCTTGAGTGCCTTAAAAATCCGCTGCCCCATCGCATCGTGCGTGAAGGGGTCGGAGATGACGGTGATTTTTTTACCATGATGCAGTGCTGCCACCAGTGACGCTTCTTCACCTTCCAGCGTGTCGCGTATGACCATCGAACGGATGCCAATGTCATAGCGTTTACCAGTGCCGGGTTCCTCCCAGGTGCCATCCACCAG
Organism: uncultured Granulosicoccaceae bacterium; assembly: GCA_964481315.1. Classification (GTDB taxonomy): domain Bacteria; phylum Pseudomonadota; class Gammaproteobacteria; order Granulosicoccales; family Granulosicoccaceae. Next base: position 446 of record CAYZVB010000517.1, on the reverse strand, counting down.
TTCACTTAATACACCGCTGTAGTCTTTCATGCACCGGCTTCCTGCTTGCCTGCAAAGTCGATCATTGCGTGATTAATATCGGCGGTCGCATGATAGAGTTTGCGATAAATGCCGAGCAGTTCGTTATACACTTCTGTGCGATGATGGTTTGGGTTAACAGCGGTTGTGTCACTCGACATCGCCTGGGCTGCCTCGGTAATGCTGTTAAACCAGCCGGCACCGAATGCGGCGATCATAGCGGCACCAAGCGCAGATGCCTCTACGGTTGTGCTGATATGCACCGGTTTACCTGAAGCATCGGCCAGCATCTGTCGCCACAGCGGGCTGTTTGCTCCACCACCGATCGCCACAAAGTGACTTATCGGGTAGCCGACATTCTGTTCCATATCCTGCGTTCGCATTACCTGATCAAGCGTAATGCTTTCAATTAGTGCACGGTATATGTG
>CAYZVB010000516.1:0-3092 GCA_964481315.1 uncultured Granulosicoccaceae bacterium | reverse complement strand
AGCAGGATAACGATCCAGCGCGGCTAACTGTTGACACAGAATTCTAAACGCCCTCCCGTAGCGGACCGGGCCCGACCACGGGCTCATCAGGATGTTTAACTAATTAGATCACACACTATGACTGACAGCCTTCCGGTCATCATATTTTTCTTTGCCAACCTCTGTTACTGCTTTGCTTATCTGGTCACCGATATTGTCTGGCTGAGAATACTGACTATTTGTGCCGCGTTTTGCACTTTCCCTTACTTTATTTTTCAGCAGCAGGTGATGTACTCGGCTGTGTTCTGGCAGTCGGCATTTGTATTGGTCAACGCTTTTCATCTGTTGCTGCTCTACCGGGCGCGCAAGCCTGTTCCGCTAACAGCACAGGAAACACTGGTGAAGAGCATTGTGTTTCGCCACCTAACCACTCGCGAAACTGCTGCAGTGTTAAAGCCCGCTGAATGGCATACTGCTGTGGAGGGCGATAAGCTATTGTCGCAGAATCAATCACCGGGCAGCCTGTATTTGCTGTACGCCGGTAAAATTGAAATAAGACAAAACGGGGTGGTCGTAGCGCACCGGGGCCCGGGCAGCTTTATTGGTGAAATAGGTTATATGACCGGTGAAGCGGCGTCGGCCGATGTTTTTTTCACAGAACAATCCCGCTTCGTCGAGTGGAATATTCAGGCGCTAAAAACCTTCCTTGGTAAAAAACACAATCTAAAAACTGCTTTTGAGTCGTTGCTGGCCGTCAATGTGGCCAACAAACTGGGCGCAGCGCAACAGTTGTCATCAGATACCTGACTGGTGTTGTGTACACTGTGACAATGATCGTTGATAAAAAATGGTGAGTTGTATGGCTGAGCCTGGTCAGATCTGTACGTTGCGTGTGGCTAGAGTCGGGGCGCGATCAGTGTTTCTCGATGGTGGTGAGCTGGGTGAAATAATGCTTGCGCCAACCACAGACAGGGAAATAGAGGTTGGGTCGCAGCTCGAGGTGTTTGTCTATGTCGACGCCGACGGATCGTTAATGGCAAGTACACGCTTACCTGTGGTGGTGGCAGGGCAGGTGGCCTGCCTGCAGGTGGTGGCTTTAACCGGCAGTGGTGCGTTTCTCGACTGGGGTATGCATGCAGATTTGTTTGTTCCCCGTTCGGAACAAATAGGTGATATGCGAATTGGCAGTAAGTGTGTCGTGCTTACCATGCTGGACGAACAAACCAACCGTATGATCGCAACGGCCCGTTTGTATCAGTACCTGCCCGATGAAAATGACGGCAGATTCAAACAGCATCAGCAGGTTTCTCTGCTGGTTTGTCAGCGCACAGAACTTGGCTTTAAAGTGGTTATTGATGGTACGCATCTGGGTATGCTGTATCACAACGAAATTTTTACTGCAGTGCAGGTTGGTGATCAGCTGCAGGGGTACATGAAAGCGGCAAGGCCGGATGGCAAGTTAGATGCGGCGCTGCAAAAGGCAGGGCGTCATAAGCACAGCGCAGCTGAGGAAGATATTATTGAGCACCTTAAAGCCAATAATGGTGTATCTGCGGTGACTGATAAAAGCGCACCGGAAGAGATCTATCGAACTTTTGGCATCAGTAAAAAAGCCTACAAGCAGGCGTTGGGTGCACTTTATAAGGCGCGTCGTATAGTCGTTGCCAAAGACCAAATATCACTTACCGACAAAAACTAATGACAACGACAGCCGTAACCACCTAATAGAAAGTTAGTTATCCAGCCCTTCCATCGATAAGTATGCTCTTGCGTACCGCCTGCCCAGTTGTCTGAGGCCTTCACCGCTGTAGTGGTTGTTAAACGGATCAAGAATATTCGGCTCAAGCCCTGATGCCAGATCGCCGCGTACAGTAGCAGTCCACGGATCGTCGTCAGTATTTAACTTGTTGAGGTGTACATTCACCGGCGCCTGTAAAGTTTCGGCAGCAATAAACGGTTTATTCCTTCCAAACCACTGCACTCTTTGCAATCGATCAATTAATGCTGCATTGCCTACAGTGTTGTTGATCGTCGGGTCGGCGATTTTACTGTAGAGTTTTTGCGCGTAAAAGTCAGGTATGTTGTTTACACACGAATCGTTGGGGTAGCAGGTGCCGTCTGCTATCCAGTCGGACTCTCCCTGATGCCAAAGCACTCCGTCAATGGAGGTTTTACCAATGGCAGACATGGCCTCGTTTAAGTGTCTTTCGACTTCGTTCCAGCCGGTTGCACCTTCATCCCAGTGTGCGATCCCGCGGCCGCCCTCAGAGACCATGACCAACCCGATAACGCGACAGTCACCGGCGCGCTTTGCTACCTGTTTGGCGAAGTGAAAACCGAAGTTGTTTCTTGCAATACCACCGACACCGGGGTTGCTGTCGTGCCAGCTTTGCGTCAGGCGTGCGACCTGCCAGCCGAGCCCGGCATTGTTTCGGTTAGGGTCGACAGTCCATGCAAATACCCGTGGGTGCGGTTGATCGGGGCTTAGAAACTGCAGCACCTGATCAAAGCGGTCAACAATGGCTGAGACCTCGGTGTCCGGTCCGATAACATTCGATTGTCCGGTGACCAGTACCAGGTCGGTTATCTGGTTGGCAGTGTATGTGTCGTTGCAGTCGGGATCTGACTCAAACACCTCGGGCAGTGTGCCGCCGTTCTGCACGGTGACCACCGGATTGGCGGCTGGCTGCGACACTTCGTCATCATCTGATCCGCCACAGGCACTGAGCAGCCCAAGGCTGATCATTAGTCCTGCCATAAAGCTGGTCGGGCCGGGGCGGCATAAGAACCGTTGGTTTTTCTTTTTATCTAACACTGTGCCGTACGGTGTGAGCGGAACTGTGGCCGATGTTACCTGAAGTGTGCTGCCGCGTTGCAAGGATTGAGTTTATTTAATCGAAGCGGTTGGTGGTTTTGTGATCCGGGCAGGAGATCGTGCTCACGCGTGAGTAAGCGGGCTGGGCAATTGATTTGCTGTGGCGGCTTGAAAACGTTGTGGCTGCCGGGGAGGGCCGCCACAGTGTTTCATGTGTCGAAAAACTTATATGCGATGTTTACGTCGTTTACCGTCGTGCCCTTGAGACTCATCGCGCTGGGCTTTAACTTCTTCTAAC
>CAYZVB010000515.1:0-3094 GCA_964481315.1 uncultured Granulosicoccaceae bacterium | reverse complement strand
GTCCTGAGGTTGATCATAACACCAGCGTGATGCAGCCGATAAAACTAATGTTGTGTGCGTTAAAATGATGCTGCCTGACGAAGTTTAGTGTAGCGTGATGTGCAATTAATCCGACACCGGCAGGTGCAGGCAGCACAACAGTTTGTCTGCAGCTCGAGCAATAATAATCTGAGGCAACATGCGTCCACGACATCTGCAATCCGTTCTAGAGCATGAGCTAAACAGTGCCAGTCGCGGTCACCACACCCCCGTCATGATCTGGGGGCCGCCAGGAGTTGGCAAGTCGCAAATGGTGACGGCGGTCGCCACTAAGCACAACGTACCGGTGATTGATATTCGCCTTTCGCAAATGGAACCCAGTGATCTTCGCGGCATTCCATTTCGTGTTAATGATCTTGTCGAGTGGGCAGTGCCGCGAATGCTGCCGGACAGTACCCGCCACGGCGAAGCCGGCATACTGTTTCTCGATGAAATCACCTCGGCTCTGCCGGCAGTTTCTGCAGCAGCCTATCAGCTGATTCTTGATCGTTGCCTTGGTGACTACACTGTTCCTGAAGGCTGGGTGATTTTTGCTGCCGGTAACCGTCAGGGCGATCGTGGCGTCAGCTACGCGATGCCAACACCGCTGGCTAACCGGTTTACGCATTTTGATTTCGATATCAACCTCGACGACTGGGTGGCATGGGCGCATCAGCACAATATTGACGAACGCGTTATTGGCTTTTTGCGCTTCAGGCCGGAGCTGTTGTTCGATTTCGACCCGGCGCTCGACCCAATTGCGTTCCCCACGCCGCGCTCGTGGGAGTTTGCCCACCATGCGCTGCAAAAGTTTGATCAGCAGCCGCAGGTATTGGTTGGTGCACTGCAGGCATGCGTCGGCAAGGCAGCCGGCATTGAGCTGAACGCGTTTGTCGACAACCTGCAGAACCTTCCGGATATCAACGCCATCCTTCAGGGGGCGGATGTGCCGGCACCTGATTCGATTGATCTTCAATATGCACTGGCCTCGTCACTGGTCGGCCATGCCGTTAGTGCCGCACAACAGCCGGAGCCGAATGCCACCCTTGGCAACATACTCGACTATGCCGCACAGTTCCCGCAGCGCGAAATGGGTGTGATGCTGGTGTCTGACATGCACCGGGCTATTGGCGAAAAGCTGTTTGCGGTACCGCAGTTTTCGGACTGGGCCAATCAGGTGGCAGACCTTATGTTGTATGAAGCCTGATCCGACCCCTGCATGGACGAACTTGCATGGATGACGTAAGCCAGAAACTCACAGCTGCGCGGACGCGACTGATACTGGATAAACCTTTTCTCGGTGCACTGGTATTGCGCCTGCCGCTTACCGAGGCTGATCAGTCGTGGTGTCAGACTACCGCAACAGACGCCCGTGCGCTGTATTACAACCGCAACTACATCGCAGCCCTTAGCTTCAGCCAGGTGCAGTTTGTGTTGGCGCACGAGGCACTGCACTGCGGCCTTTCACACTTTGCACGTCGCGAGAATCGTCATCGCAGGCGCTGGGATATTGCCTGCGACTACGCTGTTAACCAGCTGCTTGCCGAAGATCAGCTCGAAGCGCCCGACAACGCGTTGTTCGACGACGACTACTACGGCATGACCGCCGAAGAAATCTACCCGTGTGTCGATCCGGACTCCGATGAAGAACCACTGGACCAGCATCTGTATGACGATACATCAGAGCAAAACAATAACGTCGACGACAATGCAGATGATGCCACCAGCGGCGAAGAGCGAGAACGCGACGCAAACCCCGATGACTCGGCAGCCGGCGCCGACCGGCCTCCACCGCTGAGCAGCGCCGAGCGCGATCAGCTCGATACACAGTGGCAACAACGTCTTGCCGGTGCCGCACAACAGGCTGCGATGGCCGGCAAGCTGAGTGAGTCGGTTGCGCGATTGCTCGAACGTCTGCTGCAGCCAACTGTACCGTGGCGCGCACAGCTGGCACGTTACATGGGCAGCACGGCACGCATCGACTACAACCTGTCGCGGCCATCGCAAAGGCGTGAAACAGACGCGATATTCCCCAGCCTGCACACCCGCCATGTCGACGTGGTGGTGGCCATAGACACCAGTGGCTCGATTAAACCGGATGAGCTCAATGCGTTTGTGTCCGAGCTCAATGCCATCAAAAGCGCTGTCAATGCTCGTGTGACGCTACTGGCGTGTGACTCCCGCCTCGACGGTGATTGCCCGTGGCTGTTCGAACCCTGGCAACCACTGTTGCTGCCGGCGCAAATGCAGGGTGGAGGCACCACAGATTTTAAACCCGTGTTTGACTGGGTACACCAGCACACCATGCAGCCCGACCTGCTGATTTATTTCACTGATGGCAAAGGGCATTTCCCGACACAACCACCTACGTACCCGTCAGTGTGGCTGGTCAAGGGGGCGGCCGAGGTGCCATGGGGTAACAGAATTCAATTAAACTAAACACAGCCCCCGGCACGCCCGATTCATGTGGGTTTTCCGCCAACCGTACTGATGCCACGGCAACGTTTCAAAGTCAGAGATTCACTGCCGTTAGTAAAGTTGCTCACATGTAAGACGAAACCCTGTAATCGGCCGAAACCTTCGCCTGGTCCTGGTAGCCGGCAGTATTCGCCGGACACCGGTCCCGTTAAGTTTCCACCCAACACACGCGTACTCAATTGGCTTCCGAAAAATGCCGGAACAAGGCTGGATCAAGTCATTTTGCGAGGCTGGAAGCTATCAACAATCGGGGTATAGGGTTAAACTTCCGGTGTTATAGAGGGACCGTTGGTCCACCAATTGACACCTCTCTACAACCAGATCGACAGGTGCTCTCACGAATCCAACATGCATGGTGCCACGTAGCTTGATTGATAAGTTGCGTAAAGCGCCTGACTGCTGTTGGTTTCGTCGGGGCTCAGGCCCACCCACGGGCTTGCCCGAATAGCAGTCAACAACGCCGGAGACATCCACACAATGTTAATCAATAACCCGTTCGCCGAACTCTCGGCGTTCATTTCACCCGGGCTGATGAAGGCCTACGTCGTGCTGATGGTCCTTCTGGTCATCGGCGGTACGCTGCTCGATATGCGCCACA
>CAYZVB010000514.1:0-3095 GCA_964481315.1 uncultured Granulosicoccaceae bacterium | reverse complement strand
AGTCAGACTGGCAGTTCCACGCCTACAACGGTACTTCAAAATTTGAAGAGCAGGGCAAATTCGAAAACCTGCGTGCGGTCTTTTCTGTACACCCTGAGCCTGTGACAATTCTTGCACGTGCCGATGCCGGTATCGACAACATTTCAGACATCAAAGGCAAGCGTCTGAATATCGGTAACCCCGGTTCCGGAACACGCGGTACGTGGGAAGTTATTGAAGAAGCGCTGGGCTGGGAACGCAGTGATCTGAAGCTTGCTTCAGAAATGAAATCTGCTGAAACCGGTCAGGCACTTTGCGATGGTAAAATCGATGCCTACTTCTGGCTGGTTGGACATCCTTCTGCACTGACTCAGGAATCACTGGCTACCTGTGATTCTAAACTGGTTAACGCAACCGGTGACGAGATCGCCAAGCTGGTGGCTGACAACCCTTACTACCGTGAAGCGACCATCCCTGCCGGTATGTACAACAACGAGGAAGACATCACAACCTTTGGTGTTGGTGCAACATTCGTCTCCAGTGCCGATGTCCCTGAAGAAGTTGTCTATGTTGTTGTGAAGGCGGTGTTTGAAAACTTCGACTCCTTCAAAAAGCTGCATCCTGCGTTTGCCAATCTGACTGAGGAAGAGATGATTGCAGATTCTCTGTCAGCACCTCTGCATGACGGCGCTGCCAAGTACTACAAAGAACGTGGCTGGATGTAAATCTACAGTTCACCTGCACAGGGATACGGGTACAGAATGCGTGAGCTAAACGTTCCCGTTATTACCTGCAAAGGTTATGAGCTGCCGGGTTTTTCTCCGGCAGCACATTAGTGAAAATGGCCTGGTGATCCCGGGCCATTTTTTTCCAACAGAGTAAACCAGACAGACAGCATTCCGGGGGATAATTATCATGGCAAACAGCGGCCCTGAAGACATTCAGGATTTCGTGGCAGAAATTGACACAGGAGGCAGAGACCCGGCCGGGTTTGTCGGCAAGCTCATTGCCGTCATTGCATTCCTGTGGGCGGTGTTCCAGCTGTATATCGCCTCCAACGTTCCGTTCTGGTTATCTGAAGTAACCAACATGAGCTGGGTGGTGACTAACTCCAATGCCAGACTCATCCATCTGGCCTTTGGCTTTGTGCTCGCGGCGCTCGCTTATCCATTATTCAAATCAAGCTCAAGGCAACATGTGCCATGGTACGACTGGGTGCTGGCAGCACTGGGTGCCGGCTGTTGTTTGTATATTGTCTTTCTACGTGAATCGATAGCGGTGCGCGCCGGGTTGCCTACCACCGGTGACCTTGTTGCATCGACCATTGGTTTGCTGGTGCTGGCTGTGGCCGTGTACCGAACGCTGGGGCTGCCGTTATTAATTGTCGCCAGTATTTTTGTTGCCTATGTATTCTTTGGTGATTCACCTGCGCTGCCGGAAACCATTCAGTGGAAAGGGGCGTCGTACGGTAAAGCAATGTGGCACTACTGGATGCAGAACGAAGGGGTCTTTGGTGTTGCACTGGGTGTGTCAGCTTCATTGATCTTTTTGTTTGTATTGTTCGGCTCCATTCTTGAGAAAGCCGGCGCCGGTAACTTCTTTATTAAAATTGCGTTTGCATTGCTTGGGCACCTGAAAGGTGGTCCGGCCAAAGCAGCGGTTGTTGCTTCTGCCATGAGTGGTTTGTATTCGGGTTCGTCAATTGCAAATACGGTTACCACCGGAACATTCACCATTCCACTGATGAAAAGAACCGGTTTTTCTGCGGAAAAAGCCGGTGCCGTAGAGGTCGCGTCTTCGACCAATGGTCAGCTCACACCGCCGGTAATGGGGGCTGCTGCGTTTTTGATTTCAGAATTTACCGGTATCAGCTACACAGAAATTATCAAGCACGCACTGGTGCCGGCACTGGTCTCTTATATTGCGCTGGTTTACATCGTTCACCTTGAAGCTTGCAAAATGAACCTGCAGGGCCTGCCTAAGCATCCTTCGACTAAAACCTTTGCGAATAAGCTTATTGGCTTCTTAAGCGGGTTTATCGGTATTGCGCTGCTTGGCATAGCCGTTTATTACGGGCTTGGCTGGATAAAAACGTTGATGCCTGAAAATGCATTTCTGGCAGTTGTTATCCTGTGTGCGGTGGCGTACTTGATACTGTTGTTCTTTGCTTCGCGACACCCGGATCTGGTTGTCGATGAACCCGACGCGCCGATCACTGAATTGCCGCACGCCGGTGCGACTGCAATTACGGGGCTGTATTACATACTGCCTATTGTGATACTTATCTGGTGCATCATTATCGAGCGTCTGTCACCGTCGTTGTCGGCATTCTGGGCAACTATCGCAATGATTATTGTTACGCTGACTCAGCATCCGATTAAAGCGATATTCCGTGGTCAGGCCAGCCAGATCGGTCCCGGCTTTGCACGCGGTATTTCACAATGGATTGACGGCATGATCTCCGGATCACGCAACATGATCGGTATTGCGATAGCAACCGGTGCAGCCGGTTTAATTGTCGGCACTATTTCACTGACCGGTGCGCATCAGGTCATTGGTGAGTTTGTTGAGTTTCTGGCAGGTGGAAACCTGATGGTGATGCTGATTCTGGTTGCTGTAATGAGCTTAATACTTGGTATGGGCTTACCGACTACTGCTAACTAGATTGTGGTTTCAAGTTTAATGGCGCCGGTGATCATTGCTCTGGGTGCCAAGAGCGGTTTAATAGTGCCGCTAATTGCCGTGCATCTGTTTGTGTTTTATTTCGGTATTCTCGCTGATGACACACCACCGGTAGGTCTTGCGGCAACTGCTGCTGCTGCGATTGGTAAAGCCGATCCGATCAAAACCGGTATACAGGGCTTTGCCTATGACATCAGAACCGCATTGCTGCCGTTTCTGTTTATTTTTAATACAGAATTGTTGCTGATCGATGTTGGTTGGATGAAGGCGATATTTATTTTCATTGTTGCTGTCATCGCGATGATGTTGTTCGCCTCTGCAACACAGGGCTGGTTTCTGACTAAAAACCGGATCTGGGAATCGCTGGCGCTGCTGCTGGTGGCGCTCACCCTGTTTCGACCCGGCTTCTGGCTCGATCGTGTACAGCCTCCGTA
>CAYZVB010000513.1:0-3105 GCA_964481315.1 uncultured Granulosicoccaceae bacterium | reverse complement strand
GGCCGGCACTTACCCTTTCACAAAATCAACATCATGCCAATAACAGTGACATAATTGTGCGCTGGGTTACGCGAGATTTACACCATGACGGTGAACAGGGTCATTGTGGTTGGCGCAGGCATAGGTGGGTTGTCGGCGGCGGTTGATCTCACCCGCAGTGGCGTACAAACCACGGTGCTTGAGCAGGCTGCAACCGTTGGTGGCAAAGCACACAGAACTTTCGTTGCCGGCCAACCAATCGACACCGGACCAACGGTGTTCACTATACGCTCAGTTTTTGATGATCTGTTCGCTCGCGCCGGTTACCAGCTGGAAGATTTTGTTGAGGTCACAGCACTCGAAGTGCTAGCAAGGCATTTCTGGCGCGGCAGTGATCCACTGGACTTGTTCACCAACATTGAACGCAGCGTAGAAGCCATTGCGAGTTTCAGCTCTCCGAAAGAAGCAGAACGCTATCGAAAATTTGCTGTCAGCAGCGAGGCGCTGTTTCATGCGCTAGACAAGAGTTTCATGCGCGCACAGGCACCCGGGCCGCTCGCCATGGTCGTTAATGCGGGGTATCGGAATACGTTGACTATTCTGCGGTCAGTTCCGTTTCAGACACTTTGGCGAGCTTTACGCCGAAGCTTCGACGATCCAAGGCTGCAACAACTGTTCGCACGATACAGCACTTACTGCGGTTCATCTCCGTTTGAGGCACCTGCGACGCTCAGCCTCATTGCGCATGCGGAACGTGCCGGTGTCTGGATGCTAAAAGACGGTATGCAATCTTTGGCAGAAGCGCTTCGCACAGTCGTTGAAAACAAGGGCGGCACTGTGCGGTGCCAATGCAAAGTGCAGCGTATCGAATGCAAGGAAAACAAGATACGCGGTGTTGTGCTCGAAAGCGGTGAGTTTATTGAAGCGGATGTAGTTATATTCAACGGTGACCCCGGAGCCCTGCATGCGGGTCTCCTCGGCACATCCGCGAACCGTGCGGTCAGGCGTATACCGCAAAAAACTCTTTCAGCCGTCACCCTTGCCACTGTTGCGACAACTAAAGGGCCGGACTTATCAGTACATAATGTCTTTTTCGGCGACGACTATGCCGCTGAATTTGATTCTATTTTTAAGCACTCAACAATTTGCAATGATCCAACTTTATATTTGTGCGCCCCTGACCGCACACAACAGTTAGACCGCGATACACCGGAACGATTGTTCTGCTTAATGAATGCACCTGCCTGCGAAATGGCACCTGAAACTGTCAGGCGTGAAGCACAGAAAATTGAAACCACGCTTTTATCACACGGCTTAGCGTTTACCCCTGCGGAGACCGCGCCGGTGGTCGCTCATCCGGTACTATTTAACCAAAGGTTCCCCGGCAGTGGCGGCGCATTGTATGGTCAGCCAACGCATGGCGCGTTTGGGTCTTTTACCCGCAGTGGTGCCAGAACCACTGTTCGAGGATTGTACCTGGCCGGCGGCGGTGTTCACCCAGGCGCCGGTGTACCAATGGTGAGTCTGTCCGGTCAACTGGCTGCTAAGTGTGTACTAACAGATTTAAGTTAGCCAACCCGACTGTTAATAAACCAAACCGATAATTCGTGACAGTTGCTTATCACTGTACCTGATTGAGATAGCCGGGAAGCCTGTCTTTTCCTATTGCGAACGATGCAGATAATTCGTCTACCTTGGCCTGAGCCGCCTCCAGATTCACTGGCTCGCCAACCTGTATCACCCCTGCCATGGCTAGTGTTGAATGCGGTTCACACAGGTAGACATACAGCCCCTGTTCCGTCAATGTGAGGGTGATACCTTCATTGATAGTACTTTGCCATTGTTCAGCACCATCCGGCACCAGTACCGATTTGGTATTGTGCGCCATATCTGCCGGCTCAAATATTATTGTGTCTCCCGGCTGCGCCAAGACAAAACCCGGTTCAAACACCATTAAACCGTCAGCGCCATTGTTAAGCATTTTAATGGTGTGAACCGTGGCGGCTGCGGTATCGTTAGTTGGTTGCGCAGCAGGGGCTGGCGCTTGTTTATTTGAGTTGTCAGTGACTGCAACAGCGGTGCTGTCAGACGCATCATCGGCAGCAATTGTTTGAACGTCCTGACTGGAAGTGCCACTGGTCTGCGATGCTGTGCCTGGCTGTGCATCAGTGCCAGTATCGGACTCCGCCAGTGCATCAGTATCTGCCACCGCACCATCATCAATCTGTGCAAGATAAGTAACAAGACGCTCCTTTTCGAGCAAAAATGTTTCGCTTAGTTCATCAGCCTTTGCCTTTGCCGCGTCAAGGTTCACTGCCTCGCCCACCTGTATTACGCCTGCCATCGCCAGCGCTGAGTGCGGCTCGCAAACGTAGAGATAAACACCCTCTTCAGTCAGCGTTATGGTAATCCCCTCGTTTATTGTACTTTGCCAGTCATCGGCACCTTCAGGTACTAAGACCGATCTGGTGTTATGCGCCATGTCTGCCGGCTCAAAAACCACAGTATCTCCAGGTTGCGCCAATAGATAACCCGGTTCAAAAACCATGGAACCGTCTTCATTGACATTGAGCATTTTAATGGTATGTACCGTACCGCCTTCAGCTGCTTTGTCTTCAGCACTGTCCATTGCCACTGTTGATGAATCGGTCGGCTCTGCGTCCGCGATTTCTACTTCAGGGTTTTCTGCCGCTGCGGTTTCTGCCTCAGATGCCGACGCCACAGCAGTTGATGCGCTTTCGTCTGAGCGATTATCTGCTACGGTTTGCTGTGTTGCGGATTCGGCTGTCGGTTGACTATCCGGGACCTGCGATTCTATTGGCTTGCCCGTAAAGAGTAATATACCGGTGACGGTGACCAGGCTGCCCAGTAGCAAGGTGGCAAGCAGTGGGTAAACTGCATCATTTTTAGCTGTCATCTTGGTCTCTACACCCTAGCCTGCATTATTCATGAGGATTCGCCAGTCAGCGGAAATAGTGCTAAACAGGTCGCTTGATCGAGCGAGAAACGTGGCCCGCCACGTGCCGAGCTTGATCATGCGAGATGTGACGCCCAAGTTGTCATAAATAAGGTTTCGTCTGATGGTGAATAGACACGCTGTAAATTTGAAGCCGGAACCGAAACTCA
>CAYZVB010000512.1:1579-3123 GCA_964481315.1 uncultured Granulosicoccaceae bacterium | reverse complement strand
TGGCGGTACCGTAGTCGATGGTGGCCAGCTTGCCGGCATTACAGTGGGTGAGGAATACGGCGGTGCCGACATGGGCTATCTGGCACATACCATTGCGGTCGAAGTAATCGCCAGAGCCAGTGCGTCGGTATCGTTATCTTATGGTGCGCACTCTAACCTGTGTGTTAACCAGATAAGGCTCAATGGTACCGATGAACAACGTCAGAAGTACCTGCCTAAACTGGTCAGTGGTGAACACGTCGGAGCGTTAGCCATGTCAGAAGCCGGTTCCGGTTCCGATGTGGTTTCTATGCGTCTTAAAGCGGAAAAGAAGCAGGGCTACTATGTACTGAACGGCAATAAGTACTGGATTACCAACGGCCCCGATGCCGACACTTTGGTGGTGTACGCCAAAACCGATGTCGATGCAGGTTCACGTGGTATCACCGCGTTTATTATTGAAAAAGATTTCAAAGGCTTCTCGACGTCAGAACATTTCGATAAGTTAGGCATGCGCGGCTCCAACACCGCAGAACTAATTTTTACTGATTGCGAAGTGCCGGAAGAAAACATACTTGGCATTGAAGGCAAAGGCGTAAACGTTCTAATGTCCGGGCTCGACTACGAACGAGTGGTGCTGGCGGGTATAGGTGTTGGTTTAATGCACGCCTGTCTTGATCACATTATGCCGTACATGCACGAACGCAAACAGTTTGACCAGCCCATTGGCAACTTCCAGCTCATGCAGGGGAAAATTGCTGATCTTTACACCACTATGAATTATTCACGTGCTTACGTTTACGCAGTGGCCTCTGCCTGTGATCGTGGTGAGGTTACCCGTCAGGATGCTGCAGGGTGTGTACTTGTATCCAGTGAAAAAGCCATGGAGCAGGCGGTACAGGCGGTGCAGGCCATGGGTGGTGCAGGCTTCTTAAATGATTCACCGGTCAGCCGGATTATGCGAGACGCCAAGCTCATGGAAATCGGTGCCGGCACCAGTGAGATCCGTCGTATGCTGATTGGTCGTGAACTGATGCGGGTGACCAGTTGAGTGTCTTAAAGTCTGCCATATCGGTCAATTCAGCAGAATTCAAAAACAATAAGGCAGCGCATCGGGTAGCACTTGAACAGATTCAGCAAGCAGCAAATGCTGCAGCTGCCGGTGGCGGCGAACGTTCGCGTGAACGGCATTTGTCCCGTGGCAAAATGTTACCGCGTGATCGTGTTGCAGGGTTGCTTGATGCAGGATCACCGTTCCTTGAAATAGGTGCGACCGCCGCGCACGGTATGTATGACGGTGCCGCACCCTGTGCTGGTGTGATAGCCGGTGTCGGGCAGGTGCACGGGCAGGAGGTAATGGTAGTTTGTAACGATGCCACCGTTAAAGGCGGTACCTATTATCCGCTAACCGTTAAAAAGCACTTAAGAGCGCAGGAAATCGCAGAGCAGAATCACCTGCCGTGTATATATCTGGTAGACAGCGGTGGTGCCAACCTGCCTAACCAGGACGAAGTTTTCCCCGACCGTGATCACTTCGGGCGCATCTTCTTTAACCAGGCCAATAT
>CAYZVB010000512.1:0-1569 GCA_964481315.1 uncultured Granulosicoccaceae bacterium | reverse complement strand
TGCCATGTCTGACGTAACAATAATCGTAAAAGAGCAGGGCACCATTTTTCTGGCGGGCCCGCCACTGGTAAAAGCCGCCACTGGTGAGGTAGTAAGTGCTGAAGATCTCGGTGGTGGTGATGTACACACCCGGTTATCCGGTGTTGCCGATACACTGGCCGACAATGACGAACACGCACTTGCACTGGCACGTGAAGCAGTAAGAAGTGCCAACCGTACACAGCCTGATTCGCCGCTTAATATTCAGCCCGTTGAGGCACCGCTATACGACCCTTCCGAAATCACCGGTGTTGTACCGGCTGAACTCAAAACACCATATGACATACGTGAAGTGATTGCGCGTGTGGTTGATGGCTCGCGCTTCGATGAATTCAAGTCGCGTTACGGCACCACGCTTGTGTGTGGTTTTGCCCATGTCCACGGTATGCCGGTAGGCATTGTTGCCAACAACGGCGTGCTGTTTTCAGAGTCGGCAATAAAAGGTGCGCACTTTGTACAACTGTGCTCGCAGCGCAAAATACCCTTACTTTTCTTGCAGAACATCACCGGCTTCATGGTCGGACAGCAGTACGAAAGTGAAGGTATCGCACGCCACGGTGCAAAACTGGTGACCGCGGTAGCTTCTACTAAAGTACCTAAAATTACCGTGCTTGTCGGTGGTTCGTTCGGTGCCGGTAACTATGGTATGGCCGGCCGTGCGTATAGCCCGAGATTCTTATGGACCTGGCCTAACTCGCGTATTTCGGTCATGGGTGGCGAGCAGGCAGCAGGAGTCCTTGCCACAGTTAAACGCGACGCCATGGAACGCAAGGGTGAGCAATGGTCGGCGGAAGAAGAAGCCGCTTTTAAACAACCCACCATCGATATGTTTGAAGAGCAGGCGCATCCGCTGTATGCGTCAGCAAGACTGTGGGACGACGGCATAATCGATCCTGCCAAAACCCGTGATGTACTGGCGCTTAGCCTCAGGGCCAGTCTTAACGCACCTATCGGGGAGACGCAGTTTGGCGTCTTTAGAATGTAGCCGCCATGTTCAATAAAATACTCATTGCCAATCGTGGCGAAATTGCCTGCCGGATTATCCGTACCTGTCAGCGGCTTGGTGTTGCCACTGTGGCGGTGTACTCCGATGCCGATGCGCATTCAATGCATGTGGCCAGCGCAGACGAGGCACTACACATAGGTGGTGCAGCCGTCGCAGACAGTTACCTGCGTGGTGAAAAGATTATTGAAGCAGCGCTTGCCACCGGCGCACAGGCAATACACCCGGGTTACGGTTTTTTATCTGAAAACCCCGACTTTGTGGCACAGGTGAATGCAGCCGGTTTACGCTTCATTGGTCCGTCAGCCGATTCCATTCGCGCTATGGGTCTTAAAGATGCAGCCAAAGCACTTATGCACAATGCCGGTGTGCCGGTGGTACCTGGTTACCATGGAGATAATCAGGATCCGGACTTCCTTGCCGCCCAGGCCGATGAAATCGGTTATCCGGTGCTTATTAAAGCGCGTGCCGGTGGTGGTGGTAAAGGCATGCGCAAGGTGGAGGCCGCGACCGAATTTGCCTCTGCG
>CAYZVB010000511.1:0-3171 GCA_964481315.1 uncultured Granulosicoccaceae bacterium | reverse complement strand
ACCATTGATCGGCAACAAAAGGGGCACGCAACAGGCACGTATAACGCGGCAATACCCGGGGCTTCTATGCTCGCACAGATTGGTCGGTACTGTTTCACGAAGTACTGCGGCGCTACAGCAGGCCTTTCATTTTTGCCAGCCCGTATGCGCTGATTGTTGGTCCGTCTTTATGGTTCCATCGACAATCATTGATTCAAATTCACGCAGACTAAATGTTGCACTGATCAGGTCTTCCTCTTCTGCGTCCGGTTGTGTTTTGCCAGCTGATAAGTCTTTCGCAACAAATACGTGGAAACCCTGATTGCTATAGCCATATGCCTGGTACAGGTGGCCAACATAAGTAAGCGTTCCTGCAGTGAGTCCGGTTTCTTCTTTGAGTTCTCCTGCTGCAATAATCTCAGGAGCCGGTTGCGGGCTGGTTTCCCAGGAGCCCTGAGGTATTTCCCAATAGCGCTGCTGTACCGGATAGCGATACTGTTCTACCAGATGAATGGTGTCCGACGTTATTGGAAGAATGGCAACAAAGTCCGGCTTGTCGACAATACCGTAAATTCCCTTTGCGCCACTGCTGCGCTGAATTTTGTCTTCTCTGACGGTCATCCATTTGTTCTGATAAACCACTTTGCTGGATAACTTTTTTATTTCGGTCATTACTGTTACGTCTCCTTCTGGCTAGCCCCAGACCATCATTATCATTGGGACTGCGACCAGCACAATCACCACATCGAGTGGCAGACCAAGCCGCCAATAGTCGCTAAACTGATAACCACCGGGCCCAAGCACCAGCGTATTGGACTGATGGCCGACCGGGGTTAAGTAGGGAGATGCAGCGCCAATTGCCACGGCCATCAGAAGGGGGTCGGCAGAGATTGCCAGGGTATCTGCCAGGCTCAGCGCTATTGGCGCCATTAGTATTGCCGTCGGTGTGTTATGGACCAGATCAGAAAGTCCCATGCTGGTCACCATGATCAACGCCAGTAAGCCCCACAGCGGAATGTCCTCGGCCACCGACACCAGCGCCGATGCAATCAGTCCGGTGGCGCCGGTACTTTGCAATGCTTCACCCACCGGTATTAAAAACCCAAGAAGAACAATCACCGGCCATTCTATACTGCGATAGGCTTCGCGCAGAGAAACAGCCTTTAAAATCACCAGCGCACCTACCACGGTGGTAAAGGCTATTTGTACCGGCAGTATACCGGTAGTGGTAGCAAGAATTCCGGCAGCGAAAATAATCGGTGTGGTAAGGGCGGCACGTTTCGGTGTGATTTCCATACCGCGGTTTTTAATCGCCAGGCACCCAAGGCTTGCACATAGCTGTTCCAGTGCCTGCTTCTCTCCCTGCAGTAACAGTACGTCACCGGTTTTAACCCGTATATGCTTCAGGCGGGCTACGGCTGGGTGATCTTCCCGCGCTATGCCCAGCAGATTAACACCGAAGCGTTTGTGCATATTGATACTGCGGCTGGCAAAGCCTTCGATCATAGAGTTGGGCATAACCACGGCTTCAATAACCATCACATCCGGTGATCGCAGCCAACCCGGGTCGGTCAGTTCGGCACCGGCCTGCACCAGTGAGGTGTCTTCAAAAAGCGGTTGCAGCGCTTCGCTGTCGCCCTGCAGTATTAACACATCTTCAGGGCGAATTATTTCCTGTGCGCTTGGTGCGAGGCGGCTGTTGTTGTTGCGAATAATCGCCATTACAGTGGCTTCGTTTTCACACATAGCTTCGAGCTGGCCGACAGTCTGGCCGGTCAGTCGTGAGTGTGCCGGTATTAAAACTTCAGTCAGGTAGCGTGCTATGCGTGATTGATTGTCGGATTCCTGTGTTGTGTGGTTTGGCAATAAGTAACGGCTTGCCAATACCAGAAACAAAATACCGGAAAGCGCTACCACCAGACCCACCGGTGTAAAATCAAACATGCTGAACGGCTCACCGGAATGATCTGCACGGACGGTAGAGATAATAATATTCGGTGGTGTACCAATCAGCGTAACCAGACCGCCAAGCAGGCTCGCAAAAGACAATGGCATTAACAAACCCGATGCTGCTCTTTTGGATTTGCGGGCATCTCGAATGGTGATTGGAAGCATTAATGCGAGTGCCCCGATATTATTCATAAACGCAGACAACACCGAGGTTGTTACGCAGTTGGCGGCCAGCTGACTGCGAGCGCCTTCTCTAAACCTGCCAAGGTGGGTAAGAAAAAAACCGACCACGCCCGATGCCTGCAATGCCTGGCTAATAACCAGTACGCAGGCCACCGTGATAACTGCGGGGTGTGAAAACCCTTCGAAGGCATGTTCAACCGGTACCACCCCGGTAAACACGCTTGCCATTAATGCAAGTCCGGCAACAATGTCATAGCGCCAGTGATTCCAGATAAACAGTGACATTGTCACCGCCAGAATCGCGAATATACTGATCTGTGCTGTTGTCATTGGCCGGGCCCGTAAATCATAGGTGATGGCAGATTATTGATTCAGTAAATCGATTTTGCAGGATGTGTATCAAACAGGCACTACATATTGCGAGTTATTGCTACTTGCCGTTTTTCAATAACACAGAGAAAAGCGCAAACGACAGTTGCATGTCGATAACGGGTCGTAGAAAACCGTTTACCCAGCAGTGGTGGCCTTTATAGCTGTTGCCACGGTAGTCCGGCATGGCGCCAGCCGTTCTTTGCGCTGCGGTGGTGATCGTCGTCAAGTTCACCTTCAAAGCCATGTAAAACGTTGTACACGTTGTTGAAGCCAGCTTCTTCAAGTGCTTCGCCGGCATCTTCCGAGCGATTACCACTGCGGCAGATTAATACCACCGGGCGATTGACCGAGTGCCCGGCAAGGCGCTTTACTTCACCAACAAAATGCGGGTTGAACTCCCACTCAGGGCCGTCCTGCCACGCGACATGCATTGAACCCACCGGATTGCCCACAAAAAAATGCTCGGCATCACTGCGGCAGTCGATAAACAACGCCTCCGGGTTTTCATCGAGAAAGGCTTTGGCTTGTTTGGGCTTCAGATGCTTCATGATTTAACCTGGATTATTTATGAGGATTCGGCGTTCAGAGGAAATCCGGCTAAACAGGTCGGCCGATCGTCCGAGAAACGTGGTCCGCCACGTGCCGAGGAGGATAGGCCGAGATGTGACGCCGGATTTTCTTCTGACG
>CAYZVB010000510.1:0-3174 GCA_964481315.1 uncultured Granulosicoccaceae bacterium | reverse complement strand
GTACTTGAATTAACACAATCGGGTACCATTCATCCTCGTGCAATGGGCCACACCATTACCGCCAATACCTTCCCAGAAGTTGACTCCACACAAAGGAACAGAATTGAGTACAAAATCAGATGGCAAGTTTTACGAACGAGCAGATGCATTCATTCACCAGGCAAACGAGCAAATGAAAAACGGCGCCACGCCGGAGGATGTCTGTGAGTCAATTATCTATGCGGCAGCCAGGTTCACGGCCAGTTATACCGCAAGCCTCACAGGCAGTGCTGAAAATGCAGAGATTAAGCGGACGAAGGCGATCGACTTTTTAACTGATAAGTACCGCCACATGGTAACCACCAACTACGACGAAACTACTGAAGACATGAAAACCGGCAGAGGCAACCCGCATTAGGCTTGCCGGCCAACAGCGCAGACCCCGAAACAGAACCGTGGGCTTAAACCGGCTATGACCAAACTATTCCTGTTCGATTTTGACGGCGTCGTTATAGATAATGAATCTACGTGGGAAAAAATCGAAGCGAGTATGTACAAGAAGGTGTTTGAACCGGATGTCTATCGAAGTCTTGGTTTAACCATCGGACTAAGCATTGACAGCATCCACGAAAAAGCCGTCGCATGCGGCTCTAAAGTAGATAAAGATGTTCTGATTAAGGAATACAACAACAAAGCTCCCGACGTCTATAAAAACGCACCGCTCACACCAGGCATTGACACTATCGGAGAAACGCTCAAGGCACTCGGATATAAAATCGGCATTGTCTCAGCCTCATCCCGCGCCTGGATTGATATCGCCCTTAACCGAACATCTTTCAAAAACGATGTCGAGTTCATTTTATCTCTATTCGATCGAAAGGAATTAGCCCACAAACCAGCTCCGGATGGATATCTGGAGGCTATGCGTTATTTTGGAATACCGCCCGAGAACACCGTAGTACTGGAGGATTCAAATACCGGCATCGAGGCTGCAAAATCATCCGGAGCGCACACAATCAGGTTTACCCAAAACCTGGTCGAGGGATATGTACAAAGTGAGGCTGATTCAACGGCAGATAACCTGGATGCCGTTATTGACTTTTTAGAATCGATGCAGTCGTAAGTGCGCCTGTATTCGCAGGCAGCCAGCTTTTATGTGTTACCGTTCAACTGCAGACCTTCAGGGCTCACCTGTCACGGAACCAATTGCGTCAGTTGTGTTCGAACACACGGTTAACGTAAGGTAATTAGCATGATCAGGTCTCTGGCAGTCAGCTCAATACTATCCATCGCTCTATTCTCCTCGAACACCTCAGCCTGCGAATCACTGAACTTTGAAGACTCAGACTTTCCCGAGTCCGTCGCACAAAGCAGCGCAAGTACCGGCATTGCCACTGCATGGTACGACGGCGGCACAGGCCGCTACCGTCACGGCGTCCTCGGCGATGCTGTAGAACCATCGATTCTCAGGGTTACTTCAAAAAAAACCGGTTGTACTCATTCAGTAGAGCTGGGAAGACCGCACGTCTTTGAAGATATTCAAACCAGGCTCGCAAACATTGATCAGCAACCGGGCGATGAAGTCATTACTATTCGAAGCCACCAGGACTACGGTGCCCAAATTGCCGTCTATCAGTTAACGGATAATGGATTACAGCTGCTCACAGAAACTCCGTATATCGGCACGCCAAACAGATGGCTGGCACCGGTTGGAATTGCCGACTTCAACAACGATGGCGATATAGACATTGCATTCATCGACAGACCCCACCTGATGAAGACGCTCAGAATCTGGACATACCGGGAGGCTAAGTTGCAGGAGATTGCCAGTCGTCGCGGTTACAGCAACCACCGGATAGGTGAAGACTTCATCTCTGGTGGCATTAAATCCTGTGCAGGTAAAACCACAATGATCACCGCAGACGCCAGCTGGCAGCGCATACTTGCCTCAACGCTGGAAGATAATGATCAAATCACCACTCAGGACATTGGCCCGTTCAAGGGCTCAGAGAGTTTTGAAATGGCGCTTCGATGCGGATGATCTTTACAGACGCCAAAATACGGCAACGTTGCTTAATTGAGCAGCGGCCTGACTTAGCTCACAGGCAAACGATTTCGCACAACTTCCAGAAACCATTCGACCCCTGGTACTAGGGCGTCGTCGTTAAAGTTGTACTCAGGGCTGTGCAAGGTCGCACTGTCACCGTTCCCGATATTACAGTAAGCACCGGGCGCGATGGTAAGCGCACGGGCAAAATCTTCTGAAGCACCCATTGCCGGCGCATCACTGCTGACCTGCTCACTGCCAAATACTGTTGACGCGGCCTCAACAGCATGCCCGGTCATTTCAGGGTCGTTAATCAAAGGAATGAATACCCTTTCGTACTCAAGCTCCGCACTACACCCGTGCGCCTCGCTTACCCCTTTGACTATCCGCCTCATCGCAGCTTCTATTTGCTGGCTGACTGCATCGTCAAAGTGACGACAATCACCTTCAATCTGCGCTTCACCCGAGATCGCATTTTTAATGTTTTCACCACTGATTGACGTTACCGATACAACGGCGAGTTCAGCCGGATTAACGTTGCGTGAAATAATGGTTTGCAACTCACCGACAATTGCGCTGGCACAGACAATGGCGTCGTCACAAAGATGCGGTCGCGATGCGTGTCCGGCACTGCCCTGAATGGAGATTTTAAATCCGTCTTCAGCCCCCATGAACGCACCCGGTCGAATTTCGAATGACCCGACAGGTAAGCCCGGCTGATTGTGCAACCCGTAAATTTCATCGAACCGGTGCTTAGTTCCAAGCCCGTCCCGAATCATGGCTTTCATCCCCTGCCCCCATTCCTCCGCCGGCTGAAACACCAGTAACACCGTGCCATCAAATCCACCTTCCTGAGCAAGCATCGATGCCACCCCAAGCAGAATGGTGGTGTGGCCATCGTGACCACAGGCATGCATCAGCCCGGGCTTTGTTGAGGCATACGGCAGGTTAGTGGTTTCATGAATGCGCAGGCAATCCATGTCTGCACGCAGTGCAATGACCTTGTCGCTGTTTCCGCGGCTAATAGTCGCTACCACACCTGTTTCACCAACACCGGTTTCAAAATTATCAACGCCAAACTCACGCAGGCGCTCTTCTACAAACAGTGCGGTTTCAGTCTCTTCAAAACCGAATTCCGGATGCTGGTG
>CAYZVB010000509.1:0-3227 GCA_964481315.1 uncultured Granulosicoccaceae bacterium | reverse complement strand
ACAATGGCCGATGATCAGTCGTTGTTTATTGGTGTCACCAGCGATGCGCAGTGGCAGCGCTTCTGTGAAGAATTTGCTTTGCAGTCGCTTTTCAACGACGAACGGCTTGCTACTAATCCGCAACGTACCAGTGAACGCAGCTGGCTTATTCCGTCACTCAATGATCATTTTAAGTCATTGCCGTATGACCGGGTGGCACAGGGATGCGAACGCGCCGATGTGTCGTGGTCACCGGTTGGACAGCCGGAAGACCTGCACCACCACCAGCAGTTAACCAACAGCAACGGGTTGTTGAATATAGCGCTTGATACCGCCAGAGAAACGCTGGCAAGCCACACCACGTTGCCAGGTATACCGCTTGAATTTAACGAAGGTTATCGCAGCGGTGTTGTGTCGCAACCGCCCCGCAACGGTGAGCATACACAGGCAATACTGAAGTCACTTGGTTATGACGATACAAAAATTGCCGCGTTGTTGGCAGAGCAGGTAGTTGCCGCGCAGAGTATTGGTTAGTAAACGTTAGAATTTGCGAAAAAACCGCGTACGGTCAAACATGTCTTCCAGTGCTTCCATGCGTGTGCGAGTTGTTTCCCAGTCGCGTTCCTGCACCTGTGCAATTAAAATTTCTGCCACCAGCATACTGGTGACGTTTGAATCCCATGCCGAAGGCACCGAAATTCGGTTGCGCAGGGTAATGTCTGCAATTTGTGCCACCGGTGATGTCCACTGATCGGTGAACAAAACGATTTTTGCATTGCGTTCGGCTGCCATTTCGGCAAGTCGCAGCGTTGAGTTTTCGTAGCGACGGATATCGAATATCACAATCACATCGTCTGCGTTGACTTCCAGCAGGTAGTGCGGCCAGGCGTTGGAATTGGACGCGACATGAGTGACCTGATCACGTATCACCTGCAGGTGTAGAAAAAAGTAATCGGCCAGTGTGCGGGTAATGCGACCGCCAACCACAAACACACGACGCTTCGGGTCCGAGATCATATTGCATGCCTGATCAAATTCATCAGGGTTAACATCGGCCAGGGTCTGACCAATGTTGTCTATAACTGCTTTGGTAAAGCGATTGAGAATATGTTCATCGGGTGCGGTGTCTACCCACTTATCGCGTTTGGTTAACGGGCTTGAGATGGTTTCATCCAGCTCGTCTCTCAATGCCTGCTGAAATTCCGGGTAGCCGTTGTAACCGAGTTTTTGTACCAGCCGCGCCACTGTAGGCGTAGATACATTGGCGGCTTCAGCAAGGCTGGTAATAGAACCAAGGCCGGACACCGGGTAATTCTGCAGAATCACATCACTAAGCTGACGCTCGAGGCGCGTCAGGTCCGGTTGTTCTTTAAGCTGATCGGCAACGGTGCTTCGAGACATCCGTAATCCCTGACTGTAAAACCATTGACATTGGTGATCTTTCTGAAGAATACTTTACACGAGGATTAATTAAACGGCCACTGCCTATGTCGGAAACTGCAGTCAATGTGCACAATGCCAACGGTCGCCATCGCGTGGTGCTGGTTTGTGAACATGCCAGTGCCTATATACCGGAGCAGTTCAATAACCTTGGGCTGAGTGCCGAGGCTGCCAGCAGCCACATTGCGTGGGATCCGGGGGCAGCAGTCACTGCAAGGTATTTGTCGGAATATCTCGATGCAGTGCTGGTTGAAGGTGTTGTCTCAAGGTTGCTGTACGACTGTAATCGTCCACCGGAATCACCCGGGGCAATGGTCGAACGCAGTGAGCTGTATGATGTCCCCGGTAATACCGGTCTTACTCCGGCGCAGCGCCAGCAACGTATTGACGCCTACTATACGCCTTTTACTGAAACGCTTTCTTCTGCTCTGCAAGATCACCACAGTAAGCCGGTACTGGTGACCGTACATAGTTTTACACCGGTGTATAACGGTGTGCCGCGCGATCTTGATATCGGTATTCTGCACGACACGGACGCAGCCTTTGCCAATGCCATGTTAAACGTGGCCGGTGGTTACATCATTAAACGCAACGAGCCGTACGGTCCTGAAGATGGTGTTACCCATACACTGCTAAAGCATGGTATTGCCAATCAATTTGCTAATGTGATGATTGAAATTCGCAACACACTTATTGCCACCGACAGCGAGTGCCGTGCTGTGGCGCAAGCCATTGGTGGCTGGATTAATGAAAGCCTTAAGCACTTACCGGAATCATATACTGATGTCGCCGGTCAGGAGTCGCAGGCTTGAAGTTCATGCGTCTATACATCAGGGCAGTCGATGCATTTAATGGCGGGGTTGGTCGCGTAATCACGTACGGTATTTTTGCCATGATGGGCGTGTTGCTGTGGTCC
Source organism: uncultured Granulosicoccaceae bacterium (assembly GCA_964481315.1). Classification (GTDB taxonomy): domain Bacteria; phylum Pseudomonadota; class Gammaproteobacteria; order Granulosicoccales; family Granulosicoccaceae. The sequence goes on along the minus strand of CAYZVB010000509.1, from coordinate 892 downwards.
ATCATCAGTAAGTTTGGTGATCAGCCGTCACTGTGGACACTCGAAGTTGCGCAGTTTGTGATGGTGGGGTATTTCATTCTCGGCGGGCCGTATGCGCTGCAGATGGGGTCGCACGTCCGTATGGATCTCTTCTACGATAACTGGTCGCTCAGGCGCAAAGCGATTACCGATGCGATTACTGTAATCTGTCTGCTGGTGTATCTTGGGGTGCTGCTATGGGGTGCGATTGGTTCAACCGCTTATTCACTGGGTTATTTCGGTTCTGATGCCATTGGCTTTTTCTTTGGCCTGTTAACCGGCACTGAAGAGCCCGGCACCATGGAGCGCAGCCGGACAATCTGGCGTCCGTACCTGTGGCCGATTAAGGCGGTGCTGTGCGTTGGCATTATAATGATGCTGTTACAGGCGGTTTCTGAACTGTTTAAAGACATTCTTCGAATTCGTGGTCAGGAGTTGCAGCCATGAGTTACGAAATGATTGCGCTGATCATGTTTGCATCGATGATGGTGCTGCTTTTCTCCGGGCAGCGTGTGTTCGGTGCTATTGGTTTTGTAGCCGTCGTTGCGGCTTTGTTGCTGTGGGGAGAGCGGGGCGGGTTTGATATCGCTTTTGCACAGACTATAAAAGTCATGCGCTGGTACCCGCTGTTAACCGTGCCAATGTTTGTGTTTATGGGGTATATCATGTCTGAAAGCGGTATTGCAGACGACCTCTATCGAATGTTTCATGTGTGGATGGGTGGCATAAGCGGCGGCCTTGCCATTGGTACCATTGGCCTGATGGTGCTGATCTCTGCCATGAATGGGCTGTCTGTCGCCGGCATGGCCATCGGTGCCACCATCGCGCTGCCCGAGCTATTGCGCCGCGGCTACGACAAACGCATGGTTACCGG
>CAYZVB010000508.1:0-3257 GCA_964481315.1 uncultured Granulosicoccaceae bacterium | reverse complement strand
GTGCACACACCGATTTATGGAACCCCGCTACCGGTAGCTTTTCAGAATTAGCTGAAACACTGGGCATTACACAAAAAATCGCTACACCAAGAACGTCAACAGAAGTACTGGGCACTATTACCGCAGAGATCGCCGACCAAACCGGATTACCGGAAGAAACACCGGTTTACTGCGGCATCCATGACTCCAACGCCTCGCTGTATACACACTTAAACAACATGCAGCCGCCATTTTCTGTGGTCTCGACAGGCACCTGGGTAGTGTGTATGTCTCCCGGCAGTGACAAACTGCCGCTCGACGAAACTCGCGACACACTGCTAAACGTGAGCGTTCAGGGCAACCCTGTACCGTCGAGCAAGTTTATGGGTGGCAGAGAATACGATTATCTTTCCCGCACTTACCAGGCAGAACAAACAGACAAGGTGATCACCAATGTATTGGAAAAAGAGGCGTTTATACTGCCGGCGGTAGAATCGACCACCGGACCGTTCCCACACGCAAAATACCTGTGGACAATCGACCCGCTGTTGTTATCAGCCGAAGAACGGTACAACGTTATTTCGTTTTATCTGGCATTAATGACAGAAACCTGTCTGTCGCTGTGTCATTCCAAAGGCCCCATCATCGTGGAAGGGCCTTTTACTAAAAACATTCCCTTCTGCACCATGCTAAACGCAGCGACTGGCCGCGAGGTTTCAGGCGATACCAGCGGTTCAACCGGCACCAGTATTGGAGCCGCTCTGCTTGCTTACCCTGCTTCCGGCGCAACAGCCAGTCAATACAGCAGCCTTGCAGCCAACACTGATCGCGAGGTGCTGCAGGCTTATTGCAAGGAATGGCAACATAAAACTGCGCTTCATTCGCGTATCAGCTAGAACGGATCTTTCAGCGCGATAGTTGGATCTTTCAGCGCGATAGTTTTAAGGGTTAAGAATCATATCTGCGCCCTTCTCTCCAATCATAATCGATGCCGCACAGGTATTGGACGAAGTCACTGTCGGCATAATCGACGCATCAATCACCCGTATCCCGGTCAGTCCGTGCACCCTGAGGTCGGCCCCAACAACTGCCATATCATCAGATGCCGGCCCCATTTTACATGTACCCACCAGGTGGTACCCGGTGTTGCCGGTGTCTCTGGCGTACTGCAAAATTTCATCGTCAGACTGAATGCCCTCACCCGGCACCTCTTCAGTTTCAAACACCGAATTAAACTGTTCAGCCTGAATAAAGCGGCGCGCCAGCTTCACGCCATTTACTGCAACTTGCTGATCACGTTCATCCATCAGATAGTTAGGCTGTACCTGAGGCTTCGCATGAACATCGGGTGAAGTGATTTTTATATGCCCGGTACTGAACGGACGCTGCTGTGTAAAACCACAGGTAATGGCAGGAAACTTATCGAGCTCATATACCCGCCCCGGACGGTAGCTGCCGTGGCTGAATACAAACTGTAAGTCTGGTTGCATTGCGGAAGCATCCACACCCGCCAGCACCGACTCTGAATGCAAAAATGCATACGCAATAGAAGGGCTCCACGCCAGAATACTGGGCTTACCGGAAAACCAGCGGACAATCTCTCTGCCAAGGCGCCAGCCCCGACTTTGCGAGTTTAAGGAATCAACCCCTTCTTTAAGACGTGCTGCAATACGCACAAAGTAATGATCCTGAAAATTCTCACCCACCCCGGGTAAATCATGCACCACCGAAATGCCAAGAGACTGCAGGTCCGCTCCGTTACCAACCCCCGAACGCTGCAACAACGCCGTGGTGTTAACCGTACCAGCACACACCAGCAACTCTTTGTTGCAGTGCACTTCTGTCCGTTCTCCTGCATGCTCCACTTCAACACCGGTCGCTTTGGTTCCACTAAACAGCACCCGTGTTGCAAGACAATGACGCCGCACATCAACAGCACCAGACCGGATGGCAGGCTTTAAAAAACGGTCGGCAACATTTTCACGACGACCGCGATGAATAAAGCGCTGGTAATACCCGGTACCAAACTGAGAGTCAGCGTTGTAATCATTATTTACCGGCGCCCCGGTCATCGACGATACTGCATTGATGAAATGATCACACAGTGGGTGATTCTGATCAGGATCACCTATTCGCAAAGGTCCGGTCGAACCACGGAACTGCGAATCAACACCTTCACGCGTTTCGGCCTTTCTGAAGAACGGCAGCACCTCACGGTATGACCAGCCCGGATTCCCCAGAGACTCCCAGTGATCAAAGTCTTCAGACTGCCCGCGATTATAAATAAGCCCGTTAATCGACGTAGAACCACCGAGAATTTTACCCTGCGGCAGATAGACACTCCGCCCCCCCGTGTTCTCCCCCGCCACACTCTCAAACTGCCACATCATCTCCGGCTTACGCAGATTCTTTACAAACCCCGCCGGCACATTGACCATCAGTTTATTATTACTACCACCGGCTTCAATAACACAAACCGACCCCGCACCGGCTTCAGCCAGCCGTGCCGCCACAACCGACCCCGCTGCACCACTGCCAATAATTACGTAATCATAGGTGTCTGGCACCTGCTTCCCCCAATCTAACTGTGACTATCTGAGGATACCAGAACCGGGAAGTACATGCAGGCTGTAGCTGCAGTTGGACCGACTATGCAAAAACATTACGGGCAAGCTCAGGACTTGAACCCGACCTTCTTATGGCTGCCATCACAGAATGGCTTGTTACCAGAATGTCCACAGCGACACAGGAAAGTCCGAACTGTCCGGTCAATAGTATGACCAGTGCCAGCACAAATTTCGACAGACCCATCTATCTTCAAGGGACCATCAAGGGTAACGGTAATCTCAAGCGGCCCATTGCGGATCTCGAGAGGCTCTGACGGGTTTGAGTCACGTTCACCTGTCGCAGAAAATCCAGCAGTTGCATGCGAACCGTCACAATACGGCTTATTCTCAGAAAGTTCGCATCGGCAGAGTGTTGCCCGTGTCGCCTGTTCCGAGCTATCGATAGTAATGTCAGCAGCTACAGCGTATGCCCCACTTTCACGAACATAAATGGTATTCACGTAGGGGGATTTCCGCATTTTCACCACTGGCTGTTTCGTAGGTAATAGCTCCCGATGGACAGTTATGCGCTAAAGCGATTAACACATGAGCAGGCGCATTGTCGGGTTGAATCCAATCCCCGGGAGTATTAGCTTTAAAAACGCCTGGTTCTTTCAACACACAATTGCATGAATGAATGCATTTCGAACCGTCGAAAAAAAGGTGATTTCT
>CAYZVB010000507.1:890-3273 GCA_964481315.1 uncultured Granulosicoccaceae bacterium | reverse complement strand
AACCTTCAACAAGTAACGTGGATAGCCCGTGGACCGATGACCAGGCCAGCAAGTGCGGGGCGCTGAGGCTTTCGGCGTCGGTTTCTTCCAGTGTGTTGGCAAAGCCGCCCTGCAGTTGAGCGCGCAGATTGAGCGCGGCGCCGGCGTAGGCTTCGTCATTAATGTAGATACCTTCTTCCCGCCACATGGCGCGAAAGAATGCGGGTTTGTCGAGTGCGAACTCAACGTACGCCAGCGCAACAGCCGCAAATGCGTTGTCCTGATTTTCTATTGCCTGTTCGTGTGCGGCGGCCATTGTTGCCGACAATTCCACCAGGGCCCGGGTGGCAAAGGCCGTTAACAGTGCGCGTTTATCTGCGTAGTGACGAAAAGCAGCGGAAGGCGAAACGCCAACCAGTTTCGCGCAGGCACGCAGAGTCACCGCCTCGAGGCCGAATTTAGTGGCAATCTCATCGACGGCGTCGAGCAGCGACTCGGCCAGATTGCCGTGGTGATAGTTCTTTTTGCGCTTCTTCATGACAGATATTGTAATGCATGATGTAAACAGTGTTCACTTTTTTTCTTCCGACCCCTTGTTTCTGCCACAGGAATCTGTATATTGGTTATGTGAACAGTGATTACATTGTTTGTCGCAGGAAGCCGGCAAGCTGATAAATCATTGTTTCAGATAGATAAACCGCTTCCGTCAATCCCTGAAAGGAGGGTGCTTAGTATGTCTTCAACTGTAGAAAGAGCAGATTTTCGCTCGTGGAAAGATCGGCGCTGTGGCGGGCATTGGTCGGGACTGAACATCGCTGCGATGGTGGTGGGGTTTGTGTTTTTCTGGCCCGTAGGTCTGGTGATTCTGTACTGGACCATGACCGGTCGGAACGTGAAGGATCTGCCGGGCGCCATCCGTGACCGGGTCACTGGTCATTCATCCCGATTCGGCGGTAGCGATACTTCCGGCAATGTGGTGTTTAACGAGTATCAGCAGACTCAGTATGATCGTATTCGCGAGATAAAAGCTGAAATCAAAGAGCGTTCGCGCAGATTTGATGAATTCAGAGCCGATGCGAAGCGACGTGCGGATCAGGAAGAGTTCAATCAGTTTATGGCCAGTTCGCCGGCTCCAGAATAGTACTTTGAAGGTACCAAAGCGACGCATCAGCGTCGCTTGGCTTGCCCGGTTGGTTATTCCACACCGGGCACATCACTGAGTGGTGGCAAAATGCTTTTGTCACTCTTGAACGCGTCGATACCCGGTACCTGGGTCATTTCCGGTAGCGGGGTATCATTGTCTGTGTTGTCTCCTCGTGCAAACACCACCAGCCTGCCGTTTTCCCGATTGATAAACAGTTTTCTGTACACGGCCAGTATGTCTTCTTTGGTGATCTTTCTGAGTTCTTCGGCAAACAGTGCCGATGCATCGAAACGGTAGTCTTCCCGCACAATGGCGCTCCAGTAGCGACCGGTGCGTTGCCGGAGCCGGGTGTCCTCTTCTTCGACGTTTGAAATAACGGACTGTACGTTGCTGGTAAATTCCGCTTCAGACATGTTTACCAGTTCGGTCTCGAAGTTTGTCAGAAACTCATCAACAGCTGCATACAGTTTGCCCGGACCTGCCGCAGGTGACTGCAGCGCTATAACAATAGAAGGCACCTGTATTAAATCGATAGAATAGGTGAAGACAAAGTAGCCGAGTTGCTGTCGGGTGCGAAGCTCGGCGTATAGCGGCTGCGATAACAGTTGCCTCAGCACTGCATAGCGGGCGCGGTTAGCACGGTCTCTTTGCAAACTTTGCAGATAAATAGATACCGCAGAGTCGCTGTGGTCGAGTTGCAGTTCATCGACATACCCGGTGCCCGGTGGCAGTTGAATCATATGAATCCGGTCAACCGTTGCGGCGCTTGCGCTTTTGGTCAGGCGTTTGAGTATGTCTACAAGTTCAAGCGTTTGTGGTGCAGTCAGATTGCCGTGTGAAAGCACAACCAGTTTCAGTTCGCTGAATAACGAATCTGCGAATTGCGTAAGATCATCGATGGTCAGTGCATCTAATGCTGCAAGTCGCTCTGCGTCGGTGTAGTAGGGGATATACAGCAGTTTATAGGTGCGGCTGCCTGTCTGGCTGTAGGGCGGATCCTGTGTTTTGTTTTGTATTTCTTCGCGCAGGTTGCGTTTAGTTCTGTCAAACAGATTGGTGTCAGGCTGCAGGTTGGTCATCGCCTCGACGACCTGTCTCAGCATTTCGTCCTGACCGTCTGCATAGCCACCCATGTTAAGTCCAAGGCCGCGACTGTTGCTGCGTAGTGAAGCTCCCAGCCCGGCCAGATTGGCGGCGTATGAGAACTCGTTAAGTTGTTCGTTGATCATTTCGACGTAGATTTCGGTGAGCAGGCGTTTA
>CAYZVB010000507.1:0-880 GCA_964481315.1 uncultured Granulosicoccaceae bacterium | reverse complement strand
GTTGGCGCGTGGCACGCCAAACGAGGCATCCGTACGGTGCCACACCTGCAGTTTCGGGGTGTCGATCAGCTTTAGCGGGTCGCCGTTGCCGTCGGCTATCAGGTCGAGTGCCTCGGGTAAAAAGCGGTTGGGTGCCGGCAGGGTTACACGCGGGTTGACTTCTGCATTTGACCAGCGCGCCAGTGTATCCGGGGCAATGGCAGAAATAGCGTAAGGTGTGTCGTACCACCGGGTGGTTTTATCAGTAGGTAAGTCTGGTGCGACCGCAACGATTTGCAGGTTCTCAGGGGTCATGTGTTCAAGGATTAGTTCGATGCCCTGGCGGTCGAAACCGGTGCGCTGATAGGGGCCCGATAATAACTTAGACGCCGGCCAGTCCTGTGCGCGTACCGAAAGTGACCGTACCAGGCGAGCCGCGCTGCTCTTTTCCTGAAAACGAAATGACAGCTTGTCGATCATCTGGTTTTCATCGTAAAGCCAGTCGGGCAATCCGCTTTCGCGTACCCGTTGAATTGCACGAAATACCTCGTGGACGATATCGTCTATATGGCTGACACCATCGTGTGTGAGTGCAATGGATAGATCAAAAGTCCGGGTGTTTCTGGTGTCTGTGCCACCACCGGCTGACAGTCCACTCACCCAGCCAAGACGTTTTAGTTCAGACAACAGGCTGCCGGTGCCTTCATGCCCGAGTATGTTGCCGATGTAAGAACGCGGGCGGGTATAACGGTGCTGGTCTATCTTTGGAATCGGAAAACTCATCACCATAAAACGCTGATCAGTCAGCGGTTGAACGTTGATACGGGTAGCCAGTTGTTGCTGTGTATAAAGCGGCATATCGAACGCCTGCTTTTCAACTTTTCGATCTTCAACGGCTGAA
>CAYZVB010000506.1:0-3282 GCA_964481315.1 uncultured Granulosicoccaceae bacterium | reverse complement strand
CCGGTGACTTTTTCGGTGGCGCGCCTTGCTGCCGGCGACAAGCCACTGGGCTATTTATATATCACTCTGCGCGGTGCTGAAAAAAGCTACACCGGCGGCCGACCGACCGATCTAATATCCACCATTGGCATTTACGCACTGATTGGCAGCCTGCTGGTATCACTGCTGGCAGGGCTTTTTATCTTCCGCAGAATCACCGCACGACTGCAAACTTTGAGCTGCCTGATCGATGACTTTCAACGCTCAGGTTACAAGCAGTCGCAGCAATATCGCGATGCTGCAAGCGACTCAGGCAGCGACGAAATCTCACGGCTCGGCCACAGTTACGACGCCATGGCCGGGCGCATTACCGAACAATTTGAACTATTGCAGGAACAGGATCAGAGTCGTCGTTCTTTTATCGCCAACATTTCACATGACTTACGAACTCCGCTGACTGCAACGCAGGGTTACCTTGAAATGCTGCAGCACAAATACGACGCATTAAGCGACGAACAACGGCAGAAATATCTCAGCGTATCGCTGAAGCACAGCAAACGCCTGCAAAACCTGATATCAGATCTGTTTGAATTAGCCAAACTTGACGACCGCGCAGAACAAATCAATAGCGAGTTATTTTCGTTAAACGATATCGTCAGCGACGTGATCCAGGGCTACCAACCTCAAGCCGGCAATAAAAAGATTGATCTGTCGTATCAGACTGATGAATCACGACTATTAGTACGCGGTGATCTTGCAATGATGGACCGGGCAGTAAGCAACCTGTTGGGCAATGCGCTGCAGTACACGCAGGAAGGCGGTTACATCAAAGTCAACGTGGCAGCATCGGGCGCTGACAAAGTCTCGTTTGTGATTGAAGACAACGGCCCGGGAATCGACCCGGCGCAAATCGAAAACATATTCAAACGCTTCCACCGCGCCGACAACCAACACAATGAAGGCTCAAACGCCGGACTCGGGCTCGCTATCACACAGAGAATAGTCGGTCTGCACGGCGGCAGCCTGATGGTAGAAAACACCGGTAACGGCACGCGCTTCAGCTTTGAATTACCCAAAGCCAGCGACGAGCGCAAAGCTGCTTAGCGGTATAAAAACGTTTTGAAATAAATGGTGGCCAGGGACGGAATCGAACCGCCGACACGGGGATTTTCAGGCGGAAGAAAAACTTTATCGTCTACATAATTCAGTTACTTACGGTGCTTTCCCAGTCAAATGGGCCAATAGTGCGTTACATCACACTCACGTAAACACAGAGTGAGGCACAGCTCTGTCACACCATATCCATCTGTTAAATGCACCTTGCAAGTCAACCGTTAACTAGTTGATAAATATAAATTTATTGCTGATTTACCAGATCATAATCAACAAGAATCTTGACTTCACTTGAGCCATCGGCTACCCGCAACTTGAGAACTTGAGGGTAGCCGATGGCTCAAGTCGTGCAGTCGTCTTGCAGTCTTAGTAAACCAAAAATGGTCGGCTCAAGGAATTGATTTGCTCGCCGATGACCAGATTTTAGTAATTAAGCTTAGCGGTAGCTGCTGAGCAAAGTTGGGCGATGCCCCGGGGCTTAGCGCTAGGCGCAAGCCGGATTAAAAGGCTCAGTTTTCTGAGCCTTTTGTCTTTCTGCTAGTTAGAAAGCTCGAAACAGCTATATTTAATACCGCATATTTCCCTACGTGAATCCGGCAACAAGTCATCAGCCAACTTCTTCGCTTCCTTCAGTGCGACGTATGGCGGGTAAACTGGATCATATTTTCCTTTGATGATGGGATATAACACCAAATCTGCGAGCTGCAGCTGCACCAAACTCTTAGTTTTTCGTACCGGATCGCCAACCAATATTCGATTAATGTCCGCGCAAGTCAAAGGTTCATACCTACTCATACGACCTTTGTGAAACGGAAGTCCGCTGGTTCTCAGGTCGTTGACAGTAGCTTGCATCAACCTGTCTTCCTTCCTGCCAGTACTCTCGTATATGATTTCAAGCTTTCTACCATGGGAATCAGCAAATTTTGATGCTCGCTCCACCAAGATGGAAAAGGCAGTCTGCGCAAACTCCCATTGATTGTCCCCGTATAAACCAGCATACCTACTCGCATAACCTGGGCGATGTATGATTACGGCGGTTACGACAATTGGCTGGGCAAGAATAAATTCTTGGAGTGCTCTATAGAATTGTTCAGCTGTATCGTTACATTTCCTTAGCCACGAGAAGTTCCCTCGTTTACCTCTAATTTTTGTGGAATGGAGTGGGCGATTTATGCGCCATTCTTTGCAGAAGGCTACATGAGATGAGTAGACTTCATGGTTGTCTTCTCCCCTGATCAGGAACCCTCCAAGAGCAAACCAATCCATTTCATCAATTCGTTGCTCGGCACTAGCTAAGACCGAAGGTAGTTGACTGTTCCCACTATCGTCAACATAAAGTATGTATTTCTGGTTATCGGCAATCGACATCTCTCGCCAGCTCCGGTATTACCTATTAGTACTGTCTGCTTAGTATCACATGGGAACGAATATCGAAGCACTTGGTGAACAGCCACTGCGACAAACAACCCCAGCGTATAGTGACATATATCATGGTACTTACAATAAAAAGCCATACTACTTTGCTACCTTCTAAGGTCGATCACGCGGACTCTTTTCGGTCACTAGGACTAGCTATCCACACAAACACCTGCCGTCGTAGTCGACCATACCAAATAGCTTTCAGATTCTGTCTAAGTGTTCAATGCGTAGCTATGAACCTCCTAGACAGAATCTGGAAGCGTTGGAAAATATGCGAAGAGGGATGGTGAATTCCCTGTTACTATAGAGGGGTAATAATTACCCCTCCCAAACAGCAATGAAAAAAAGAATTCCAAATTTCCGGAAAAATCTCAGAAACCTGGCTGTTCAGGACGAAGAGAGGATCGCACAGCTTGCCAAAGTCGAAAGAGAAGCCATAGCGAACTACCGTGGAACCGCTATGGAGTTGGGCTCAGCACTCGGGATGCTTCGACTCGGCGACCATTTAGGATGGCGCGCCCTTCTGATAATCCACAGCAAACGGACAATCAAAAAATACGAGGATATTCTAAATATCGAAGTTAGAGATTTCTTCGAAGAGGAAGGACCAATTGCGGAAAGATCTGCTGGTTATAAGTTTACTAAGCACCTCAGCAATTACTGGAAGGCTGTCAGCGGCGACATCAAAGTGGAAAACCGAAAAGAATTATCCGAATAAGGGGTATTGACGTCCCCTTATTTTCAGCTAACCTAAGGGAACCTCATTAACCC
>CAYZVB010000505.1:1110-3295 GCA_964481315.1 uncultured Granulosicoccaceae bacterium | reverse complement strand
CGCTTACCCTGTGCCACCTCTATAGCATTACATACGGTAGGGGTGTCTATAGTTCGCAGTTTATTTAACAGGCTGTTAGAGAGTGTCATCACAGGCTTAACCATTCTTGTAGTAACTTGTTTGATTGTTCGGGTTGTTCCAGTGTAGGCAAGTGTCCGGCATTGGGGATAACTTCCAAACAAGATCCTTCAACCAGTTCATGAATCAGTTGATGGCGTTCGACCGGACACAGTTGATCTTTTTTGCCACAGGCCACCAGGGTCGGTACTTTAACAGCGCGCAGGGTATCGCATTGATCCGGTCTGCTGGTAATGGCTTGTGTTTGTTGTTCGAATGCATCAGCGCCAAGCGCTTCAGCCATCTCCATACATAAATCCAGTATGGCACTTTGTGCAGGCCCCGGTGCCAGATACAGCGGTTTCATTTCTTCACGCATCACACTCGTTAACTTCCCGGCGCGCACTTTATTTACCTGCTCACGGCGTATCGGAGCTTTTTCCGGAGGATCAGCCAATGGGTTGGTATCGAACAGGGCCAGTCTGGTCACCCGCACCGGCATCAATCGCATCACTTCCATCGCCACAATACCACCCATTGATAGTCCGGCCAGCGCAAACTTGTCTGGCGCTATATTGAGTACGTGCTGCGCAAGCGCTGTCATCGAAGATGCACTAATCGGTGGTATTACCATGACAGGTCTTTCGGAAGTAAACGCTGCGAGCTGTGGTGCGAACAAACGCCCGTCGCACATCATGCCCGGGATCAGTACAAGGGGCTCCTGCATCAGTTGAGTGTCATCGTAGAACCTGCCGGGTCGTCAGTGCCACGCGTTCTATAAAGCCCTGCTTCACCGGCCATACACGGGTACACAGTGCGCGGGAGATTTTCAGGCACCAGACAAGTATCCCCCGGTCCGAGTTCGGTCGTACCCTCTGCCCACGTCACACGCCAGTGGCCAGCTACCGGGATAAGTACTTCAGGCACAGCGACTGTGTAGGGTTCCTCTGGAATTGAACCGCGGGTAATGAAGTCTGTTTCAAAACCCGGGCGATCACGCAATTGGGCATCCGGTCCGATGACTTTAGCCGGCTGATGGTCGGCAAGCGCCATTAGATCCCAGTAGCGGGCCACATAGTTTGGCACGACTTCAGCGGTGGTGGGCTCTGCGCGTTTGGCCAGTTCATCTTCAGACATCAGCGGCATCGGAGCGATATTATCCGGCAGATGCTGACCTTTTTTGGTGTCGTAAAGTACGCCGTTTTCTCCCAACACCAGACCATGTGCAGCGGCCTCTTCGATCACCTGTGGCGCCCACATCACACCACCACCGGCGTCATCCCCGCCAAGCAGCGCCATGATCATGCCGTAGTCTGCGCCAATGTTTTCAAACCCGCGAAACATACCGGTGGGAATATTGAAAATGTCACCCTTGTTCAGAACAACCTCGCCGGCTGTACCCCATCGTCCCCAAAAAAAGCGCCATCGACCTTTTAATACGAAAAATGCCTCGGCAGTATGATGATCGTGCAGCGAGTTTTTGCATCTCGGTGGCTGACCTGCAGCACCAATATTGAAACCGGGTGTCTCGCGGATGTGTACATGTTGATCGGGATTTTCAGATACACCACCACCAATAATGGTGAAATTGTCTTTTAAATCTGACCCTGGAGTATGCGCGTCGATGAAAGCGGTTTTACAGGGTTTGAGTTCACCGTAGCGAACGATGCGCTGTCTCATTTGTTCTGGTGTCATGTAATTCTCCACACTGAATTAAACGATTTTCATTAATCCGCCCATGCTCAGGAAACCGGCTCAACCCCGGTGCCATATTCAACATTGCGACCACCGTAGCGTCTGACGCGCACATTGCACTGCTCTGCATGACCCACAAAACCCTCCAGCATGCAAAGGCGTGAACCGTACTCACCCATGGTGGCTGCAGCCTCATCGTTCACGATTTTCTGGTAGCTATGTGTTTTTAAAAACTTGCCCACCCAAAGCCCGCCTGTATAACGCCCTGCTTTTTTTGTCGGCAGTGTATGGTTAGTGCCGATGACTTTATCGCCATTGGCAACATTGGTGCGCGGCCCTAAAAACAGCGCGCCATAACTAGTCATGTTTTCCAGAAACCAGTCGTCTCTGTCTGTCATCACCTGCACATGCTCAGAGGCAATGTCGTCAGCCA
>CAYZVB010000505.1:0-1100 GCA_964481315.1 uncultured Granulosicoccaceae bacterium | reverse complement strand
CCATAATCTCGCCAGCTTACAGACGCGGTATCAGCGGTTGGCAGCACCTGTAGCAGGCGATCAATCTCTTCCATGGTATCTTTCGCCAGTTGCTCTGAATTAGTCAGTAACACGGCAGGTGAGTTATAGCCATGTTCCGCCTGACCGAGCAGATCAGTCGCACACATTTCGGCGTCGACCGTTTCATCGGCAATGACCATGGTTTCAGTTGGACCGGCAAACAGATCAATACCCACCCGCCCGAACAACTGCCGCTTGGCTTCTGCGACAAACGCATTACCCGGACCAACAATCATGTGGCAGGGATCAATCGTGTCAGTACCGAGTGCCATTGCACCTACAGCCTGAATACCACCGAGCACATATATTTCATGTGCGCCACCAAGCTTCATTGCAGTCACAATGGCCGGATGCGGCTCACCGTTTTGTGGAGGCGCTGCAGCGACAATACGAGGCACACCCGCCACCGATGCGGTCAGTACCGACATGTGCGCAGACGCCACCATCGGAAACTTTCCACCCGGCACGTAACACCCGACAGACTGTACCGGAATGTTTTTATGACCAAGGATCACGCCGGGCATGGATTCCACTTCAATATCAGTCATTGAGCTGCGCTGAACTTCTGCAAACCTGCGTATCTGTTCCTGTGCGAATTTAATATCCGCAAGCTCCCGCGCAGATACCTTGTTCATGGCAGTCTCTATATCGCGCTCGGACAAACGGAAAGACTCGGGAGAGTAGCTATCGAACTTTTCTGACAAGCGTCGGACAGCAGTATCGCCTTCTTTTTCTATCTCTGTCAGAATGCCCTCGACCGTGGAGCGGACCTGAGTATCGTTCTCTGCTCGCTGTTCCGCACTCATAGCGGTTTTTAATTGTCGAATCATAAGTAGCTCCGTTGTCTGCGAGCATACAACCCGCAGGTTTCAAAAGTAGATGCACTGTCGATCATTGCGTCTACTTATGTGATTATTGACCTGAATCTATTCGACAGCGCGAGAAACATTTCATGCGTACCAACCGCCATTTGACCGCGCCAGTCGCTAGCCTGCATTATTCACAAGGCGACTGAGGATGTTTGAGAAAATGTCTGTTTT
>CAYZVB010000504.1:0-3299 GCA_964481315.1 uncultured Granulosicoccaceae bacterium | reverse complement strand
GATACCGCCTCGAACCACCTGCACCTGCACTTCGTTGGTGCCTGGGTCGCGAGGTGATTTTTCTTCAATTCGAATGTCTTTTGCTGCATGAGCAACAATGGCGCGCATAATTTTTAAACCTTTTATTACGCCAGAGGGTTTTGGTAAGCAGTTTATTGAATACCGTGCCGTCGTGGCCGTGAGTGAGGGACACAGTAGCCGAGCATCCATAGCGGTGCAACACATTGCACAACGGTGTTTGTGTAACCGTGTAGAATGCGGGTTTTACCTTTGGAATGTGTATGGATCTTTTCAATCTGCAGGGCAAAACTGCGCTGGTCACCGGATCGTCGCAGGGTATCGGGCTGGCACTTTCGCACGGGCTGGCACAGGCCGGTGCAAAGATTGTGTTGAATGGCAGAGATACCAACAAGCTTGCATCGGCCGCCGACGCTTTGCAGCAGGCCGGGCATCAGGTAGTGACTTCGGCCTTTGACGTGACTGATCACAACGCTGTTCGCACTGCAGTCGATCAGCTGGAAAGTGACGGCACCACCATTGATATTCTGATCAACAATGCCGGTATGCAGCACCGTGGTCCACTTGAATCCTTTGAACCCGATGCCTTTGAAAAACTGCTGCAAACCAATATTGCCAGTGTGTTTCATGTATCGCAGGCAGTAGCTCAGCACATGATTAAACGCAGCGCTGGCAAGATTATCAATATTGCCAGTGTTCAAACCGCACTGGCCCGACCTGGTATTGCACCCTATACCGCGACCAAAGGTGCGGTAGGCAACTTAACCAAGGGCATGGCAACCGACTGGGCGAAATACGGTCTGCAGTGTAATGCCATTGCACCGGGTTATTTTGATACACCGCTAAACGCTGCACTGGTGGCAGACCCTGAATTTTCTGCATGGCTTGCTAAGCGCACGCCTGCAGGCAGGTGGGGTGAGGTGGAAGAGCTGGTGGGCGCTGCAGTCTTTCTGGCAGCGCCAGCCTCGAGCTTTGTTAACGGCCACACGCTGTATGTCGATGGCGGTATAACCGCTTCGTTGTAAGCCGGACTAACCACTTAAACTGGATAGGCACAGTGTCTGATAAAACTGAAAATACACTGGTACAACAGGGCCGGCCCGAAAAAAAAGAAGCCAGGCACGTTAACCTGCCTATCGAACTCGGGTCGACCATGGTGTTCGATACCATGGAAGCTTTTGAAGAAGCCAGAGACAATCGTTACCACAGCGGCACTATGTTCTACGGGCGCTATGGCAACGAAGCAAGTTATAAGCTCGAAGGTATTATTGCCGCACTTGAACATGCAGCAGGAGTCACGTTAACCAGCTCCGGTGTGGCGGCAATCAGTCTGGCTCTGCAGGCGCAGGTCAAACCCGGTGCGCACCTGCTGGTCGCCGACAACGTCTACGGTAACACCCGTGCCTTTTGTGAGGCTGTGTTATTGAAGCAAGGTGTGGTTGTTGAGTTTTTCGACCCGGCAAATGGTGCTGATTTAAAAACACTGTTTCGAAGTAATACGGTTGCTGTGATGTTTGAAGCGCCCGGCACCGGTACCTTCGAATTCCCCGATATTGCAGGTATTGCCGCTGCAGCAAAGGAAGCCGGTGTCGTATCGATACTCGATGGTACCTGGGCGACTCCGGTGTTCTGCCAGCCATTGAACCTCGGTGTTGATGTGCTGGTGTACTCCGGCTCCAAGTATCTGTGTGGTCACTCCGATTGTATGTTTGGTGTCATTGCCTGCAAGGCCGAAACACTGCATGAACACATTCGAAAGTGTGTGATGGCTTACGGAGACAAAATCGGTTCGCACGAAGTATTTCTTGCGCTGCGCGGCATGCGCACGCTCGACATTAGAATGAAAGCTGTGAATGAATCGGGCTTGAAAGTGGCTAAGTGGTTTGCCGAACAACCGCAGGTAGCGCGCGTGTTACATCCTGCGCTTGACAGCTGCCCCGGGCATGACCACTGGAAAGCCAGTTGCAGCGGTAGTGCCGGACTCTTCAGCGTCGTGTTTCATCCGGTGTCGGATGAGAAAATTCAAGCGTTCGTAGAAGCGCTGCATCACTTTGGTATTGGCGTGAGTTGGGGAGGTTTCGAAAGCCTTGTGTTGCCGGTTAAACCGGTGCGCACCGCCACTGAATGGTCCGAGCCAGGTCAGCTGGTGCGATTTAATATCGGGCTTGAGAACACACAAAGCCTGATTGATGATCTGTCGTCTGCAATGCAGCAGTTAGCATAGATACATCTGCACGATGTGTCGGTGTTCTCAGCAGAGTAGGAGTTGTCTGCGTGTTCTATAAACTCCTGTGACAGATCCAACGGTTTTCTCATTGCTCTGCAAAGACAGTGTTATTCAGATGGGACGCTCCGTTGAGGGCGATGGGCATATCAAAGAAGTCGGCAGTCGCACCCCCTGTTCCTTCAAGTCGGTGAATTCGTTTTACCCGACTAAGATCGCCGGTGATAGAACGCAGAAGGGCCAGGCCGTTTAGTGCCGAGAGTTGAAAAGCCTCATAGCCCTGTTCAACGGTCAGTTCGGCTCCCATCTTACCTTTGAACTTCAGATCACCCGCTATCCACGGCAACATGCCTGAGGTATAGATTACCGAACCAATCTGCGTGTGTGTAACGTAGTCCGCGACAGCTCCAGGAACGGGTGGCAGTTCGAGGCCAAGTTCCTCCAGGCGCTGCTCAGGGGTAGTTCCTGTAACCGCTTTGAGTTGCATTGTTTTCTCCTGCTGTGATTGTTAGAAACCTTTTATCACTATTTTTCCCTTTGCCCTGATGCTTTCCCTTTGACCTGACGCTTTCGGTTTGCCTTGCGTTTCCCTGAAGTTATGTGAATTTACGGGGTAGAGCGATGTCGGTCACCGTGTCTGAAGTTCATCGAATAGAAAATTCTAAGAAAGTACCCTTGCCATAGCCTTAGGGGTGGTTAATTACAGGCATTAATGGCCGGCTTACCGGCCATGTAAAGGCTAAGCTCGTCCGCAATCATTTCCGCCGCCAGAGTGACCGTGGTTCCGGAAGCACCGGCGATATGAGGTGTCACCAGGACGTTCGGTAATTGAAGCAAAGTGGAGGAGGCGGGCAGCGGCTCTGTTTGTTAGGTGTCCAGTGCAGCGCCGGAGAGATGACCGGATTTCAGCGCTGCTATCAAAGCTTCTTCGTCAACTATGGAACCGCGAGCAGTGTTAATAAGCACAGAGCCTGGTTTCATTTTGCTTATTGTGTCTGCATTGAAGAGGCCTGTGGTTTCTTTGCTTGACGGTAAATGTAAGCTGACGGCGTCACAT
>CAYZVB010000503.1:0-3299 GCA_964481315.1 uncultured Granulosicoccaceae bacterium | reverse complement strand
CTGGCACGAATTCATACCTTCCTCGCTTACGCGTCGGGCTTCCTGTAACTACCATGGTGGGACGGCTTTGCCGTAACCGGGAAACCCGCAGCGTCAGCAAGGATAGTCACCACCTTTAGTCACTGGCACGATTTCATACCTTCCTCGTTTACACGTCGGGCTTCCCGGGCTTTTATGGTTGGCGGCTCTGCACGCCTGATCTCGCTAATTCCACATTGCAAACATCCATCACAACACATTTGGTTACTAACCACACCCGCCAAAATGATCGATTAAAAAGTCCATCAGTTGCCGGATACGCTGCGGCATATGACGCGCCGCAGGATACACAATATGTACTCCTTCTGCGGGTAACTTGGATTCTGCCAGTATTTCAACCAGCGCTCCGCTGTCAAGCGCATCTCTGGCCAGAAAATCAGGGATGCGACACACACCCAGCCCCTTCAACGCCGCGGCAACCAGAAAGCTGCCATCATGTGAATTTAGCGCAGCTTTTAGAGAAACGGATTGTTCTTTGCCTTTGCCGGCGGCGAACTTCCACTTAGGTCGTTTAGTGTGTCCGTATTGAAGTATGCGATGCGCTTTTAAGTCTTCGGGCGTTTCTATGGCTTCGGAGCGTTTGAGATAATCCGGGCTTGCACAGAATATATGTTCGGTACTGCACAGTCGTCTGGCAATTAACGAAGAGTCCTGCAGCGCGGAAATTCTGATCACGAAATCAAGATGCTCCGCCATAAGATCGACAATGCGATCGTTGTAATCAACGTTAAGATGAACCTCGGGATGCAATTGCGAAAACTTCAGCAGCGGTTCAGTCAGCGCCAGCTGCCCGAAGTACAATGGCACGGAAAGCCTGATCTCACCGGCAAGCTGATGATCATCGTTGCGCACCCCCGCCACAAACTCATCGTAGGCTGCCAGCAGACTCAGGCCGCGCTCATAGTACTGACGACCGGCCTCTGTCAGAGACCACTGCCTGGTGGTTCTGATAATCAACGCAGTCTGCATGCGTTCTTCCAGCAGCCGCAGCTTACGGCTCATAGCCGACTTGGCAACACCGGCCTGCTCTGCGGCTTTGCCGATGCTTTCAAGCTCTACAATTTGAACAAAAGCGCGCAGGTCTTCCAATTGCCCCATAGTATTCTACTTTTTAGAACTATCTTTTCATTTTTCAGTATCTGTTAAACTTAATGCAACTCTATATTGTCTAGTAACAAAACAAAGATCAACTATTTTTTGTGAGACAAAACATGTCTATCAGACCGGTTATCGCAACCACTGCAGCACAACCAACTCTCGAAGGCGCCGGTGTCAAACTACATCGTGCCTTTGGCTTTCACGAGCCTGACCGGTTTGATCCGTTTTTATTGTTCGACGACTTTCGCAACGATCGGCCAGAGGATTTTAAATCCGGATTTCCTTGGCACCCGCACCGCGGCATTGAAACCATCACCTACGTGCTGAGTGGTACGGTTGATCATGGTGACAGCCTTGGCAATAAAGGGTCACTCGGTGCCGGTGACCTGCAATGGATGACCGCCGGTTCCGGCATTCTGCACCAGGAGATGCCGCAGGGTAACGAACACGGACAGATGCACGGCTTTCAACTATGGGCCAACCTACCATCGTCATTAAAAATGACTGCACCGAGGTATCAGGATATTCAAAGCGCTGATCTGCCGCTGCTTGAAGAAGACGACGGCACCAGAATCAAAGTAATTATTGGTGACTACAAAGGCAAAGCCAGTCCGGTAGACGGCATTGCTGCGGAACCGCAATACCTCGATATCACTGTGCCGGCGGGGATTAGAAAAACACTCCCTGTAGACACCTATCGTCAGGCGTTTGCCTATGTATTCGAAGGTGCCGGTCAATTCGCTGCGGCATCGGATGCACAGGGTGTATTGGTCGAGAAATCGCTCGGCGATCAGGAGGTCAATGTCAGAGACTTATCCGGCAACCGCACATTAGTGCAATTCGGAACCGGCAATGAAGTCACTGTACAGGCAGGGCCAGAGGGTATTCGTTTCCTGCTTATTTCCGGTGCACCACTAAAGGAACCAATTGCGTGGCACGGCCCGATAGTAATGAACACCAAAGATGAAATCCGTCAGGCCATTAACGACCTGAACAATAATCAGTTTATTAAACCTCAGCATTAATTCAGGATAACAATGGGACTTCTCGTAGACGGCCAATGGCACACCGACTGGTACGATACAAAATCAACCGGTGGCAAATTCGTCCGTAAAGACGCGCAGTTTAGAAACTGGCTGACCGCAGATGGCAGCGCGGGACCGGATGGCAGCAAAGGCTTTAAAGCAGAAGCTGGCAGATATCACTTGTATATTTCACTGGCATGCCCGTGGGCGCATCGCACAATGATTTTCAGAGCGCTTAAAGGGCTCGAAGAGATGATCAGTGTTTCTGTGGTTAATTCCTACATGGCAGATGAAGGCTGGACTTTTGAACCGGGCCCGGGTGTCATTGCAGATTCAGTGAATAACAAAAAACGCATGCACGAAATTTACACGCTCGCAATGCCGGACTATACCGGCCGTGTGACAGTACCGGTGCTTTGGGACAAGCAACAACAAACCATCGTCAGTAATGAGTCTTCTGAAATCATACGCATGCTAAACACAGCTTTTGATTCGATTGGCGCGCTTGCCGGCGACTACTATCCACAGGCCCTGCAAAACGAAATCGACAATGTTAACGAAAAGGTTTATCACGGTTTGAACAACGGCGTTTACCGGGCCGGATTTGCCACAACGCAAGATGCTTACAATGATGCAGTTAACGATGTTTTCGACACGCTCGACTTTATGGAAAGCAAACTTGCCTCGCAACGTTATCTGGCAGGTAGCACCCTTACAGAAGCAGACTGGCGGGCTTTCACCACACTGGTGCGGTTTGATGCCGTTTATGTCGGGCATTTTAAATGCAACCACAAAAGCATTGAAGATTATCCGGCACTATCCAACTACTTGCGCGAGCTCTACCAGCAACCGGGAATCGCCAGCACTGTCGATATCGATCACATAAAGGCACACTACTACGAATCACATGACTCAATAAATCCGACACAGATTATTCCTGCAGGTCCGGACCTTGATTTTACGCGAGCGCACAACCGGGAATCTATCGCCGCCGGTGCCTGACATGTTCTAAGGCAAATGCCTGCTAACGCAGCCGCTATAGCAATCAATAACCGATGCCACAGTGCATCCAACGGAGTTAACTAGAGTCTGCTGAAATAGAGTAAACGACTGTAATAGCAGATAAAACTACAGAAA
>CAYZVB010000502.1:0-3310 GCA_964481315.1 uncultured Granulosicoccaceae bacterium | reverse complement strand
TGCTTCATGCAGGGTAACTGCAGCGTCACAAACTTCTGGCACGCAAAGTACGGGCTCGCAAAACAGCGGTGCAAACAACGCCGCTTCATCCGGGTCGTACCGTGCATCGGATATCACCGACCTGGTGTTGCTGACCGGACAGTCCAACGCGCTCGGCGCTAACACCGACTACGATGCTTCTCTCGATTCACCTCACCCGCAGGTATTTGCGTTTACCGACACGGGCTGGAAGCGCGCAGATCTGCATCAGATTTGGGATCGTGGTTGGCACCCGCGTAACGACCCGCAGACCGATCCTTCAAATAATCTGTTGCTGCACTTTGGCAAGCGTCTGGTTACACGCGATGGTCGCCGGGTGGTCGGGTTTATTCTGGTATCGGCCCCCGGGGCTGCAATTTCCAACTGGGACTATAACAGCGACTTTTATCGTGGTATTGATGATCGGGTGATTGACGCGATTAATCAGTTGCCGCACAAATCGCAGCTCGACGGCGTGCTGTGGCATCAGGGTGAAACTGACGCCAACGACACACCCTATTATGAAAACAAATTGCGTTCGTTAATCGATAACTTCAGATCAGAGAACTGGTTTTCGTCCGGCCGGCCTTTTATCTGCGGTGAGATTGCAAAGCGGGGCGGCGTAAACAACCGGCTAAATTCTCTGAACAGTGATTCCGATGCTTACACAGGTTGCGTTAGTTCAAGTGGTTTGGCTACGCGCATCGACGGTTCACATTTTACTGCAGAGGGATTGCGTGAGCTCGGTAAGCGGTATGCTGATCGCTACTACGATATGACCCGCTAGCAGTTGGCGCTGGTAGCGCTATGTCGTTGCCTGTTTGCGTTCTTTTAGTTGTTGTCTGGCCGCCTTTCGGGCAATCCAGAAGTTACGCAGTGGAGACAGCCTGATGTCCGGCTGGTCGAGTACAGTCACGTCCTTTTGAATGTACTGCAGCAATTTTTGTTGAAGACTTGCATATACGTATAAGAAGACGGCATCGGGGCATTCTGCCGGCAGGCGGTTAAGTGAATTGGATAGTTGCCGGTCAATGTTTGTCAGCTGCTTGTTGAGGAAATGTACAAGTGCCTCCGGGTATTGCCCCGGTACCAGTTGCTTTGGAGATAATTCAGCTGCCTCCAATTCCTCAAGCGGTAAGCACAATAGGCCACTGGCGACATGTTTGTGTAAGTGGCGTATACAACGAAACTGCGATAACGCAATGCCGATCGACTGCACTGTTTGTTGTGCGTTTGTCGCGGGTTTGTTGATTAATGCCAGTGCAGCAGTGGCACCGGTGCGATGATGGAATAGTGCATTGGGTTCGGGACGTGACGGGCTGCCTTCAGTCACCAGTGATGCATAACCGTGCAGTACTTCGTTGAGCTGATTTAGTAACCGTGATTGCTGGTCGGTATCTTCAACGGTGTGCAGTAGTTGCTGCGTTACCGGATGTTGCGGGTTGTTTTGGCTGAGCTCGGACTGCCACCAGTCAATCTGCTGTTTTGCCGCTTCCATTTCGCGGTTGCTGAAACAAAGCCTGCTCCAGATTGATATCAGGGTAAGAACGGCGCTCGATTGTGATGGGTGCTCACAGTGCAGCAGTGCGTAGTATCTGCCGCTGCCGGCGGGGATGGCCTGGCTGGTCCATACGTCAATCGGGCTTTCGATCATCAGCCGGGTTCTGGCTCCACACTGGCAAGGGTTTCGGGGGAAAGGGTTTCGGGTTTTGTGGCAGGTACAGCTGAACTTGCGACCAGCGTTTTCTGCAAAAGCTTTTGCTTGCGCTCAATGCCGAGTGTTACGGCTTTGTCTTTTAGGCTTTTGGAAATTGTATCAATTCCCTCAGCCAGATACTTTCTTTTGTTGTCGTCGAGTACTTCAAGCGCCACAGTAAATGCTTCGTCGGTTTCAGCCAGCATGGCTGCTGGTATATCTGCCGGTGGAATCGGGCAAACAGCACGCAGCAGATCGCAAACGATCGGGTAGTTCAGTCGGGTCAGATGACGCATGCGCACTGACTCCTGTTTGATCAGCATTAACCTGCCGTGTTCGTCGTCGTCGCGCAGCGCGCGGCGTATTGCTGTGGTAATCACTTCATTGAGCAGGTTGAGTGCTTCTTTTTGTTCGCTAAGGTCCGCGCCAAGCCCGCAGGCAGTGTCATAACAACGGTCGAGATCGTTTTTGATTTTGCTAACGTGCTCGATGTTAGTGGTTTCGGTGATCGTTGAGCACTGTTCCAGCAACTCAGCAAGCTCTAGCTCAAGTTGCGCCAGCTCTTGTTTGTCCAGTTGTTGTGCCTGAACCAGATCTTTCTGGAGTGGTGATTTGGTGTTTGCAAACAGGTGTGGAAAATCGGTTTTCCTGATGACGTGACGCTCCCACGCGCCGGGCCACTCCGAGAATTCCAGATTCGGCATGTTAATGTCCTTGTGGAAGGAGTTAACTCCGGAGTATAGGTGGCTTCGTTCAAATCGGAAGCTGGAAATGAATATTCGTTAACAGCGTCGAGATTATAGCTGCTGACAAATAATTGGCATTTTGTCTTAGGGGAGTGTGATGTGCTGCAATAACTTTTGCGGGTTGCTCAGGTAGTCGTGTGCACCCCATTGTTCGGGGTTGTCTTCGACCAGGTCGATATAACCCCAGCCTGCGACCAGGCTTTTCATGCCTACTGATAAACCCGCCTGTATGTCGCGTTCAGCGTCTCCCACGTATAAACAACGGCTGGGCTCTACTTTGGTTCGCTTGCAGGCCAGCAACATCGGGTCGGGATGCGGTTTGGCACGGGCGGCGGTATCTGCACCAATAATGCAGCAGCATCGTTGCGTGAGATTGAGCTGTTCAAGCAGGCTTAGCGTCAGGTATTCAGGTTTGTTGGTGATAATGCCCCACGGAATATTGAGTTGTTCGAGCCGTTCAAGTACCGGTTCCATCTGCGTGAACACCAGGCTGTCGTTGCAGATATGGTTTTCATACTCGTTGAGAAATTCTGTTCTCAGTGATTCAAATTCATGCGCTTCTGAAAGCTCGGGAAAGCCGAGTTTTAATAGCGCTATTGAACCGTGAGATACATGTGCTCTGTAGTGCTCGGCCTGTACCGTCGGTCGCCGGTGTCGCTTCAGTAATCGGTTTAACGCACCGCCCATGTCCGGCGCTGTATCTATCAGCGTGCCGTCCAGGTCGAAAAATACTGCCTGTGTATTCATAGCTTGGAATAATTGATCGGATTGAGTCAGGCGGGCTTATGCGCTGTCAGCAGGTATTAACGTCGATGTCTTTACCAAGGCTGTAGGTTTTTGCCAGCGGGTT
>CAYZVB010000501.1:0-3332 GCA_964481315.1 uncultured Granulosicoccaceae bacterium | reverse complement strand
GCCATGCACTGAGCCGCGTATCAGTCAATGACACCCAACAGCAACGTGGTACCGGGTTTTATGCGCAACTTGGCAGAGGCCAGTGCCTGCAGCAGGGAATAGCCATTACCACTGGCGATGAACTCACTTTTAGCTGCGATGTCAGCCCATTCAGCGCAGGCAGCTGGAACGGTTTGGGTATGAGTTTTTATGATGAAAACTGGAGCTTCATTTCAGAACCCGAAGCAGTCAGTCCGGTTCCGGACGGTTCAACACAAAATCTGGCCGTCACTGGCGTGGCACCTGCCGGAGCGGCGTTTGTAGGTGTGTGGTACTACACGGACACCGGCGCTGCAATGGACAACTGCATACTTTCATCAGTAGATAATCACCCGCGCGGACTACCTAACAGAAACAACTTCACGCAGACCTATGTCGCCTTTGAAGCAGACTCAGACAGCACAGATTATTCTCTCTTTGCAGCAGGCGCGGCTCTATTTGAACCACTCCATTTACTAGAAGGACCACAAGCCGAGTTTTCATCGCTTTACGACGCCATCATCACGCATGACTCAACCGATCTGATTATTCAGGTTGCAAGAGCCAACTTTGAAAACGTTGGTGAGACGCTGTACAGCGACTCGTACCCGGTCGACGGAAACCTCTGGGACGACTCCAGCTTTGAAATCTACCTGAACCCCGGTCTTGAAAACACCATGGGATACGACCAGAACGACTTGTTACGCATTTACGGCTTCCCAGGCGACAGTGAGATCTCTGTAACACCGACAATAGTGCACGGAACAAACTCCCAGTCGACTATCAATGATAACGCAGAGTGCCGCGATATCCTGAGAGGTACTGAACGATGGAGTACCTGCGAGTTACGCTTCAACCTGACGGAACTGGGGATCGATATCACATCACACGCAGAAATCGGTATTGATGTTCACTACAACTTTGACGAAGACGGCGGCCCGCGTGACAGTAAATACTCAGCCTGCAGTGGCAGCACCGTCACCGCGTGGGAAGATATGTCAAAAGTTTCCTGCTCTGTAGTGCTTCGCCAAAAGATGTAACCGCTTGCCATTGCGTGCAAAAGACTGCAGACTCACCTCAAGGCGACAATAGCTATTGGCCATATGCTGCAGCAAATCAAACAGGAATTCAGACAATACCTGTCAAACCTGATCTTCATGCTGATAGCACTGCTATCGCTTGAAACATATCGATCGATTATTCTTGCACAGGCGGGAATAGACCATTTTTTTCATGGCTATGTTCACGCTGTTGCAACCGCAATAGTGATGGCCAAGGCTGCAGTGCTGGCTGAGAAACTGTCTGTGTTTTCCAAAGGCACATCGCTACCACTAATCATTAGAGTTGCATTGGCTGCATTTGCTATGACTGCACTGGCCACACTGCTTCACTACGTAGAAGACCTCGTGTTGCATGCCGGGCATCTGCATAGTGCACTGGCCCCGCAGCACAGTCTGCTGCTCACACTGACCAACAGTATTGCACTATTTTTGATTTTTTCGCTACAGCTAACACTGCGCTGTGTTGATCGCTATTGCGGCGAAGGCAAACTAAAGCACTATTTCTTTTCCCGCACCTAAACCTACGATTCGCGACGGTTTTTCCAAAGCTCCCATCGCATCATCGCCCTTGCCCCTACCTCTACCAATGGCTTTGCAGGCAGTGGCTGCGGCGACCCCAGTGCCTGTATGTCTTCTATTAACGGGTTATCGCGTTCACAGGCAAGGTCTGCAATCAGCTGTCCGCTAATGGTGCCCTTGGTCACCCCGATGCCGTTCTGACAAGCCGACAACCACACGTTATGCGCCACCTGTCCAAACGCCGGCGCACCGTTTCGTGACATGCAAATGTAGCCTACCCAGGTATTCTCGAACGTGACATCCGGCAATGAAGGGAAACGATCATTCAGAATATTTTTGTGGTGCGCCACCACACTTTGAGTCTTCCGGGCAGACATATTCTGGCGCATGTTAAGCCGGATATCCTGACGGATTAACAAACGGTGGTCGTTTGTGTATCGCATGGTAACACCACCAAACGCATTAGCCGGTGTCACGCCCCACGGTTGTTCAACGCCGTAGATTTTTCTTTCTTCAGGTGTCAACCGACGCGTTAAGCTCGCCTTTAATGCCAGGTGCACAAAACCGTTCGGCTGATACCCAAACTGATCACTGAAGCCATTGGCTGCGAGTATCATTTTCGGTGCTCTAATTTCACCACCCGGTGTGGTAACAACAATACCGTTTGCAGACTGCAGCCGTGTTACCGGCGTATTCTCGTAAAGCGTCACGTTATCCGGCAGCGAGTCAGCCAGGCCACGCACCAGCGCGGCCGGATTCATCAGTACACACCCCGGTGTATATACCGCATGTTTAAAGTGCCTTGTGCCAAGACGTGCGGCGAGTTCGTCACCACGCACCCACTGAAAGTCTTCACCCAGCGCTTCAAGTTCATTGGCAAAAGGCTGCAACATAGACTCAGCCCCGTCATCGGTTACCGCAGTCTGATACTTACCATCGACCGACCAGTCACAATCAATTTTGTGTTTTTCTACCAGCTTTGCAAGGTGTGACGTTGCAGCACGCGCCAGACGCATGTGCCTGTGCGCACTCTCGAGTTGATCTAGGTTGGACGACACCGTGTGTGGTACGTCTATAACAAAACCGGAGTTGCGACCGGATGCGTTCTCTCCGCACACACCAGCATCGACTACCGCAATGTGCTGATCAGGACAGTTGTGTGCCAGCTGCCTTGCTGCGGCAAGCCCCGCATAGCCCGCCCCGATCACCAGCCAGTCCGCGTTACCGTCCCCTTCCAGTGCAGGCTTTGGTATACGCGACGGTAAGATGGTGTTCCAGGCGTTGGTTTTGTCGTTTAACGGCAGACGACTAATTTTGCGACTGTCAGGGGTGTTCATGCTTACGCCTCATCAGCCCAGTTAACCGGATAGATCGCATAAAACAACAACGCATTATCGCTTTCATAGGTCAGGCGTGTACCGGCGGGCAACCAGATTGCATCATTTGTTTGCGCTGTGAGTGTTTCGCTCTCTGTGTTCACCGTAAAACTGCCTTCAATCACAAAGATCATCTCATCGTATTTAATCGTCCACGGTATCTTTGCGCTGGTCAGGCGCACAAGTCCGGCGCCGAGCATGGTACCGTCATCGGCACCGCACAATGCTGCAACCTGCGCCTGATCACCATATTCAAACCGCGGTGTAAAGGCGGCATCTGCAAACCGCATGACTCTGGCTGGTGACTTTGGCGCTGGTGCCTGATTCATGTGGATCTCCGGTTTTGAATGAAATTAGG
>CAYZVB010000500.1:0-3345 GCA_964481315.1 uncultured Granulosicoccaceae bacterium | reverse complement strand
GGCAATGCCAATGCAGTCGCCCGGCATAACTGTTTAAAGAGCGGCCCCACATTCCGCGTTGTTCGGCTGTCATAGCGCGCACCGCTTTTTGACGGTTCTCAACCGCCTGAAACACTTCACGCATTGAGACACACCCAAGTGCCAGGTGTGCCGACAGACGCGAGCAGCTGTGTTCTGCCGTAACCGGGCTCGACATTTCTTTCTGATAACGCTCACCACGTTTGTTTAAAAAAGACTGCAACAGCTTCAATGCTTCGGTGCGCCCGCCGCGCTGTGTGGCTTTGGTGGTTGTACAATCTGCATCGAACCCCGGGTATGGAAGCGCAGGAATATCGGTGGTGATTTTAGTATTGATTGCTGCAGGTTTTAGTTGACTGGGTATATCGTAAACCGCTGAACGCATTAATTTATCCCAACGCTTAGACCACCCACTGCGATCGCCAAGACGTCGGATAACACCATGCTGTGGCAATTCTGTCCATTCGACATGGTTACTGCCACACCATTTGGCAACACGCTTATCGCGATTAAAAGTCCATAAGTTTCCGGTTTCTTCATGCGACCATATGTTATCGACCGCAACGCGCTGGTTTATCTTGCTTAGCACCTCTAACACACAACCACTGGTGACATATAACGGACAACCAAGCCGACTTAACGCATCAGACAAATCCTGTAAGCTTTCCTGCAAAAAGTACCAGTGCCGCAACGACAAGTCCGGCTGACGCCAGTAGTCAGGTTCAACCACATACAATGGCAGCACAGGGCCATGGTTTGCAGCATTTACCAGTGGCGCATGATCTGCCACGCGCAAATCACGCTTAAACCAAACGATCTGCAGTG
Organism: uncultured Granulosicoccaceae bacterium; assembly: GCA_964481315.1. Classification (GTDB taxonomy): domain Bacteria; phylum Pseudomonadota; class Gammaproteobacteria; order Granulosicoccales; family Granulosicoccaceae. Next base: position 2,502 of record CAYZVB010000500.1, on the reverse strand, counting down.
CACCTGAATTCTGCTGAGCCGGTTTCTGATCAGTTGCAGCCATGTTTGCTACCACGGAATTTCAACACCGTCGTAGGCGTAAAATCTGCCGGTGTGCTCTGGCGTTAATGTATCGATCACATCAAGCAACAGACCGGCAGTCTTTTCCGCCGAAAACAGCTTTTCAGGTTTTACCGATGACTGAAACGGTTGTGAAAGCGGTGTATCTGTAGTTCCCGGGTGTAACGCGGCAACTGTTACATTTTTAGCTGTTCTCGACCATTCAATGCTGATGTTTTTTATCGCCATGTTAAGCGCTGCCTTGGAACATCGATAACTGCTCCAGCCACCGAGACGGTTGTCTTCAATGCTGCCAACTCTGGCAGACACTGTCGCAAACACAGCAGGCTGTGATTTATCGAACCGGCCGTTGAAGTGCTTTGCAAGCAACAGGGTCGGCAGCGCATTGACGCGCATGTTGTACAAAAAGAACTCTGGGTCAAAATGACGCAGGGTTTTTTCCGGCTGATGAGTGCTGGTGTGCAACACACCGGCGGCGTTGATCACACGGCTGACCGGGCCGGTGAATTCAGCAAACTCCGCTACCGATGTTTCGCTGGCCAGATCAACCTGGTGCCAGTTGACTGCCGGGTGCTGAAAGCGCGGTTCCGTCTGGTGCCAGGTGGCAAAAACAGTGGCATCCGGCATTCGCTGCACCGTAGCCGCCAGCATTGCCGCTCCAATTCCTCCGCTCCCGCCTGCCAGCACAATTCGCATTCATTACCCGCCCGTTTTTGCCACATTACGAGGCAACATACCGGTACGGATCAGCCCGCTACCGGGCAAGGCGTAGCGACAGTAATGTCTAAAACTTGAATCTGGTCTGATTTTGGCATGCACCAGCCGGACTTTTGTACCCAGATCTAACCAAACTTGCCGCGGATGCGTCTATGAAGACCCGAATGTTTCGAGCTGTAAGCAGCACCTGTTTCGTCCACACCCGAATTGCGACGGTGGTGGCAGCAGGCCTGATGGCCGGTTGTTCCACAATTGGCGGAGGCGTTGACGAACTGCTTGGTGAGGAGCCTCTCAACAACATCGAATTTTCAGATGAAGACGCCATCGACTACGACGGCGGCGCATTCTCACGCCGTTTTTACGGCACCATCGGTGGTGGCGCCAGCAGACTCGAACCAGACACCAGCGAGGTGCCGGGTGTCGACGTCAATGATCGTGTTGCTGGCGCCGGCCAGATTGCGGTTGGTGCCGACCTTAGCAACACGTTCTCAGTCGAACTGCACTCGGCAGACCTGGGCAGCGCCGGACTCTCACCCACCGGCCGTATCAATTACCACGTCAACGGCGGCAGCGTGCTGCTTTACGCGGGTAACGACCGCGGCGAGCGAAAAGGATTTATGGGCTATGGCCGCCTTGGTGTCGCAGTCACTGACAACAGCGCTGTTGGCAACGTCGCCTTCGTCAGCAACGACGACCCGCAGCCGCTGATCGGTGCAGGCGTAGAATACATGGGCCGCAAGGTCGGGCTACGCAGCGAAGTGATCGTATTCGACAAAGACGCACAGTTTGCACAGCTTGGTGTAATTTATCGCCTGGGTGGTGGCAATGGTGGCGCAGATGAACTGCCCGACACCATCACACCAGTGCCGCTGCCAGAGCCTCAGCTTACCAGACAGCCGATCGAAGAACTGCCCGATCTACCAGTCCTGCCAGAGACTACGACCCAGCCACTGGCAGACCTGGAACCCATTCCGGATGTTAGAGACGAACAAGCCGACACCGACGCAGACGGCATTCCCAATCCACTGGACAACTGCCCTACAACCGAAGCAGGCATGGAAGTGGACGATCAGGGTTGTGCGATCTTTAACGGCGTGGTCGACGGTGTCAATTTCGCCAGAGGCTCGGCACAGCTGACCGCAGACGCACAGCTGCGACTGGACAGCGTTATCAGCACGTTGCAGGACTTCCCGGACGCGCTCATCGCCATTGCCGCTCACACCGACGGCACCGGCAGAGAAGAAGACAATCTAGCCCTTTCACGCGAACGCGCCATCTCGGTCGCCCGGTACCTGATCTCACGCGGCGTACCAAAATCGCTAATGTCAGCACGCGCATTTGGCGAATACCAGCCAATTGCAGACAACACCACAGCAGAAGGCCGCGCCATCAACCGCCGGGTAGAGATAGTCGCGAGCAAATCACAGCCTGCCAACTAAGTCACACCGAATAGCAGCGATTTCCGACGCCGGAAATCGCTGCGCAACACCCCCTGAGGGTCCGTACAAAAACAACATCAATTCGGACTAGGCAACCGCCCCAAAAAAGGTCTATAATGGCTGGCTTGAGATCGGAACGCTCCCAGCGGCAGATTTCAAGTCCCAGCTCCGCGTCACAGCCATTGGCTAAACGCAGAACCGGGGTACAGCACGAACGAATCGTGCGACAAAAGCACCTCGGTGCTTAACCTTATCAAAGGGCCGTTAGCTCAGTCGGTAGAGCAGT
>CAYZVB010000499.1:0-3346 GCA_964481315.1 uncultured Granulosicoccaceae bacterium | reverse complement strand
CTTTAGCTCCGGGCATGGTGTATCGGTCAATGAAGACATTAACAAACTTCTCATTGGCAGTACGCTGCATTCCGACCCGCCACAGCATGACGCCACCCGTAAAATTACCTTTGCGCCGTTGTCGCCGAAGAATATCCGTGTGGTGAAAGACCGCATCGAAGAAGAAGCAAACTTTATAGTCAAACGCCTCATAGAGAAAAAACAATTCGATGCCGCTGCCGAACTGGCGCCGTACCTGCCGCTTACCGTGGTTCGCGATCTGGTCGGCCTTGGGGACTATGGTAAAGATCACATGTTGCAGTGGGGAGCATCGACGTTCGAACTAATGGGTGATCCGAAAGATCGTCGCGAACATGCAGTCGAAAACCTCAAACGCCTCAGAGGTTTTTTGGAAGCCGATGAAACACTCGATAACCTCAGTAACGATGGATGGGCACAGCGTGCTACCCGCCTGGGTATTGAAAGCGGTATGGCGCCTGCACGTGCAGCGGAGTTGATGCGTGACTATATAGCGCCAAGCCTCGACACCACGATCTCTGCAATTGGTTACGGTATAAAACTGTTTGCAGAACACCCCGAACAATGGCAAAAGCTGCGAGCCAATCGAGACCTCATGCGCAATGCCATCGAAGAAATCGTGCGTTTAAATACTCCTATACGCGCTTTTACCCGTTACATGAAAGAAGATAAAAGCGTCGCCGGAACCTTTCTTAAAAAAGGCACACGCGTTTTAATTGTTTATGGTGCAGCAAACAGAGATGCCAGTCGCTTCCCTGAGCCGCACCGTTTTGATATTGAACGTAAGACCATTGGTCATGTCGGTTTCGGGCAGGGGGTTCATGCCTGCCTCGGGATGAATCTGGCGCGGCTTGAAATGAGTTGTCTGATTGATGCGCTGGCCGACAACGTTGAACAATTTGAGCTGGCCGGTGAGATCGTGCCGTCCCTGAACAGCACGATTCACTCGTATCAAAGTGTTCCGGTAAAAGTCGTGACACAGGGTAGCTACTGACTCGTGATACGAATATTCATTCCCCACGGGTCTTTGATTTCATCAAAGTCATAGTGTTTTCCGGTTGCCTGTAGTTCCAGTTCGTAAAAGCCGGTTGCGTCTTTCGGACGTACACCGCTGCCTTTGCTGTTCCAGATATTTCCCGCCAGATGATGGTGGTATCCGCCAGACCCGTAGAAACTTGCCTGGTCCATGGCGGCAGTACGTTCAAGCCCTAACTCTTCAACATAAAAAGCATCTGAATCATTAGTGTTTCCAACCTGCAGATGTACATGGCCGATGACAGAACCTTTGGGCAGCCCTGACCATGCACCTTTTGAAGCGCGCGCCAGGTTATTGAGATTTAAATGTTTGCTGTCGATGGTGATGTCACCGTTTGGTTGTGTCCACACGGATCTGTCCCTGTCGGCATAGATCTCGACACCGTTTCCTTCCGGGTCGGTTAGATAAATCGCTTCACTGACCAGATGGTCTGCAGCGCCGTCGAGTCGTGTATGACTGTCCCGTGCATGCTTGAGCCAGGAGCCCAGAGCGGCCCGGTCGGGCAGTAGAAAGGCAGTATGAAACAGACCTGCAGCCTGAGGGTAGGGACGGGACGAACGGTCTTCAATCAGTGTTATTAAAACGCGATCACCCTCGCCCAGGGAACAGGTAGAAGTGGTTTTTGAGATTTCGTTGAGCCCAACGGTAGTGCGATAGAACGCCGCTACTTTTTCAAGCTGACGAACTATCAGAGTGATCGAACCGATGCTTACGGGTGCGTCGCTTGTTGCCATTTTTATTGTTTCCTGTGTTTGTTTCGTTATCACCTCGCGCTGATAACAGTCGTGTTTTGGCAGGCGGATAAAGTTGGGGTGATAAAGAGTTTTGGTAGTGCAGCGAAATAAAAAGGACTGTTCTGAAAATCGGAACAATTGCTACGATTGTTTGTTTCGTCCTCCGGGTAATCGCGCATTCCCGTCTGCGAACGATGGCCAACGGATTGGTGCGGCGGATTGCGGCTTTGTCTGTTTTCCCGCCCGCACCGAGCGGATATCTGAAGCGGGTTACTGCCGTCCGGCTTCATGCGCGACTGGCAGGCGCCGCCTACTATTCGTTTGGGTGAATTTACATTTTTGTAAAACCCACAATGTGTAATTTATACGTATTAGAAAGGGACCAGGCCGTAATGCGCCTGGGAACAGGTCATCGGTCTAATAAAAACGGACATCCGGAGGGCAGGAAATGAATATTCTGATTTTGGGAGCCTCGTATGGCTCCCTGTTATCTACGAAATTACTAATGGCAGGGCACGATGTCACTTTGGTCTGTCTGCCCAATGAGGCAGAGTTGATCAACAGGGACGGCACTGAAGTGCGGCTGAAGCTAAGGAGTGAGAACGCCCACCGTTCTTTATTTTCGCGTGATCAAAGCGGAAGTCTGGATGCTGCTGTGCCGGGAAAAGTTGATCTGGCGCGATATGACCTTGTGGGGCTGGCGATGCAGGAACCGCAGTTTTCGGCTAATGAGGTTGCTGCCTTGCTAAGCCGTATTGCACAGGCAGGGCTGCCATGTCTGTCGATTATGAATATGCCGCCACTGGCTTATTTGCGAAGAATCCGGCGCTGTCATCAATGCAGCTTGATCGATGTTATCTCGACGCCTCGGTGTGGGCACCGTTTGATCCGGATAACATCACCCTGTGCAGTCCTGATCCGCAGGCGTTCCGGCCACCGGAAGAACAACTCAATGTCCTGCACGTGGGGTTACCCACCAATTTTAAGGCGGCACGTTTCGCAAAGCCGGAACATCAAACCATTTTGCAACAGCTGAGTGATGATATCGCGTCCGTTCAACTCGATGGTCAGGACATACCGGTAAAATTGAAAGTCCATGACAGTTTGTTTGTACCAATGGCGAAGTGGTCGATGTTGTTAACCGGGAATTATCGGTGTGTTACAGATAATGGTATTCGCGCAATAAAAGAAGCAGTGCATAGCGACAAAAATGCTTCAGCCGATGTGTATGCCTATGTTGATACTCTGGTACAGAAAATCGGTGGAGATAAAGCCGATGCCGTGCCGTTTGAAAAATATGCAAAAGCAGCCGAGAGTCTGTTAAAACCGTCGTCTGCGGCGCGTGCTATCGATGCCGGTGCGATCAATATCGAACGGGTGGATCGACTGGTGCAAACCGTCGGCACCGAGCTCGGTATGCAGCATCCGTCGATTGACAAGACTGTCGCTACAGTGGATGCGAGATTACTGGCAAACAGCAAGTCGAAGGAACTGGAGACTGCATAAGTAGAGTCTGCTGACAAAAACGACTATGGGAGGGACGAGCGTCTAAACCACC
>CAYZVB010000498.1:0-3367 GCA_964481315.1 uncultured Granulosicoccaceae bacterium | reverse complement strand
TGAAGTGCGGTCTTGAAACCGTAAGAATAATGGCCGACGTTGCCGAGCGCATGGGTGCGCCCCGTGGTCTGATTCAGTGTCTTGATCAGGTTACTCAGCAGGGTACCGCTGAACTCATGAGCCATCGCAGAACTTCAGTGGTAATGGCCACCGGCGGACCTGCCATGGTGAAGGCTGCATACTCTTCGGGTAAGCCGACTCTGGCGGTCGGGGCCGGTAACGTGCCGTGTTATGTTCACAAAAGTAAAGCCGACGATATTGCTGAAGTCGCTGAACAAATTATTACTTCCAAGTGTTTTGACTATGGCACAGCGTGCGTGTCTGAACAGGCAGTGATTGCAGACCGTGAAATAGCGCGAGAACTTCGACACGAACTAAAGCTGCATGGCGGCTATTTCTGTACCGCTGCCGAATCCGATCGTCTGGCCGCAGCAATCTTTAAAGCGCCGCGCGTAATGAACCCCGAACGTGTTGGTCAGTCACCGCAGGTGTTGGCAGAACTGGCGGGCTTTTCGGTACCGCCGCGCACGCGTGCATTAATTTCTGAAGAAACAGAGGTTGGCTGGCAGCGACCGTTGTCTGCAGAAAAGCTGAACCCTGTGCTGGCGTTCTATGAAGCAAAAGACACCGCACACGGCATTGATCTCTCGCACCGAATCGCGAAGTTTGAAGGCTGGGGGCACACATCGGTTGTGCATTCAGATGATCCGGCTGTCGTTGCAGAATTTGCTGCAGCACCCACCGGCAGGGTATTGGTTAATACACCGGCAATTATGGGTGGCATGGGTTACTCGACCGATCTTGAGCCAAGCTTTATGCTCGGCACCGGTACCTGGTCCGGGTCTATTACTTCTGACAACGTCACCGCACTGCACCTAATTAATATTAAGCGTGTGGCCTATGAGTGCCGGCCGTGGCGTGATATTTACGAACAATACGGAGAGGATGCTTGAGCGACATCACCATTAGAGCGCTGATGCAAATTGATAACCTGCAGCCGAAGTTTGCCGCTTATAACGGTGCAACCGTGCAGGGTTCTGTGCCGCTCTCCGGCGATACTATTTTAATCGGTGAGTTTGCACCCGGTAACGAGGTGTTTACCTTAATCGATCGAGCACTGAAAGCCAGTTCGGTAGAGGCGGTATCGCAGCTGGTCGAACGTGAGTTTGGATTCTTTATTCTGCGTTCGCCATCGAATGCCGAAGTCACCTCAGCACGTGATGCCATATTGGCCGAGCTTGACGCGTCGATGTCCGACCGTATTAAGCCTTCAATTGCCAACACACAAATCATTAACTCTGTTGAACCCTACCAGGCACAGTTGTTAAACAAATGGCGTAAAGGTTCGCTGCTGGTGCCGGGGCAAACACTTGGTATTGTCGAGTCTGCACCTGCCGCATACATTGCAATAGCCACCAACGAAGCCGAGAAGTCTGCCGAAATAGATATTGTCGAAGTGCGTGCGGTTGGTCGTTATGGACGCCTGTTCTTTTCGGGGTCGGAAAACTCGGTAAATACTGCAATGACTGCAGCTGTTGCTGCCATTGAAGCTATCGACGGTCAGGCGCAATAACATGCGTGAGCGTCGCGTTATCGGTGCAGAACTGATTGCACAGGCGCGTCGACGCGGCAGAGTGGTGTTTGAAGTTTTACCGGGTGATATTGTTACCTCACTGGCCACCGAAACTGCGCAGCGACTTGGCATAGAACTGCTGGATGGCCCGCTTGAAAAGCCGTCGCATCCGGTAACCGATGGCAATACCGCGTTACGACGCGGTTTGTACCGGCGCGGTGCGAAGTGGGTGGCGCCTGCAAGAAATGCCGTAAAAACGGCCAAACGTTTCGGCAAAATTGCGATAGTCGGTGCCGGCGGGGTTGGTGCCAATATCGCACACCTTGCTGCCAACAATGACGTGGCCGAAGAAATTACTCTAATTGACATTGCCCCGGGTGTGGCGGAAGCGATTGCGCTTGATCTCAATCATACCAGTGGTATTACCCGAACCCGCAGTAAAGTGTCCGGTTCAGCCGATCTTGCACAGGTGGCAGGTGCGTCGGTGGTACTGGTCACCGCCGGTCGGGCACGTTCACCCGGTATGACGCGCGCTGATCTTATCAATGTAAACAAAAGAATTATTCATTCAGTGGGTGAGGTGTTAAAAGCACAGGTACCGAATGCCATTGTTATTGTGATTACTAATCCGCTTGATGAGATGACGGTTGAAATGCTGCGAGTCACCGGCTTTCCGCGTGAGCGTGTGTTAGGCATGGCCGGCACACTCGACAGCAGTCGTTTCAGAGTGTCGCTTGCGAAGGCGGCTGGAGTTACCACTGCAGATGTTGAAGCGATTGCACTCGGGAGTCACGGCGATGAAATGGTGCCGGTTACTTCGCAGGCCAGAATTAAAGGTCGGTCATTGGACGAGCTGTTATCACAGCAGCAAATCGATGCCTGCGTGCACGATGCGATAACCGGCGGCGGTCAGGTAGTGGCGTTGAAAAAGTCCGGCTCTGCAACCATTGCACCTGCACACTCAAGTGTTGAACTGCTCGACCATATGCGTGGCGCAAAGAGTGGCCCGGTGCCGGTGTCGGTGATGTTGCAGGGAGAGTATGGGTTAAGCAACGTTGTTTTGGGTGTGCCGGCAGTTATCGGCATGAGTGGTTTGCTGGGTGTTGAGCAATTACCGTTAACTGACGATGAATTGCAGTTGCTCGAAACTGCGGCAGAAAGTATTGCGACAAGACTGGGGCTGTCGTGACACTGCAAAGTTTTCAGTCCGGCGGGCGCTTTGAAGAGGTTGGCAGCTATTCGCGAGCTAAACGTGTTGGGCCTTTTGTTTATGTGGCCGGTACAACGGCAATTGAGCCTTCCGGAAAACTGCACGCGCCCGGAGATACCTACGCACAGTCAGTTTATATACTAAAAAGAATTGAAGAAGCGCTCGCAAAAGTTGGCGCACAGCGGCAGCACGTGGTGCGAACCCGCTGTTATCTGACAGATATCAACAATGCCTCAGGTTTTGTTAAGGCACATGGCGAGTTCTTTAAAGGCGTGAATCCGGTGTTAACCGGTGTGCAGGCCGGATTAACTCAACCGGGAATGATGGTAGAGATTGATGTCGATGCGATTATTCACGACCCTGACGGCACTATTGCCTTGCCGCGGTGAAGCCTGCTTTATTGTAAAGCCGGCAGGTAAGATTGTGCTGCTCGAAGTCTGCGTCGATAACATTGAAGGTGCACACGCTGCCATACGCGGCGGGGCAAAGCGTCTAGAGTTGTGCTATGCGCTTTCTGAAGGAGGCCTAACACCCTCTGCGGGACTTATACAGGCGGCTGCAGCATTGACCGTACCCTGCTATGC
>CAYZVB010000497.1:2896-3368 GCA_964481315.1 uncultured Granulosicoccaceae bacterium | reverse complement strand
GGATTGTCCGAGGAGACCGGTGGTAACCTGAAGTACTTTACTTTCAGTTTCTCAGCCAACCGTCGTTCAGTCAGGCGTTTCATGTCGGCACCTGAAATGTTTTCCCATTGCTCAAGGCCGGCGGTGATTACTGATACCGCTGCACCGGTAACGGGCACTCTGAAATCAACAATGGCACCAGGCCCATAGTTCATTACTACATTGCTCTGGCGTACTTTACCAACCTCATTAACCGGCATGATACTTACCTCAGTTTCTCTTCGAGTACATAGCTGCAACCCGGCTCTACATTTCGCATTGAGTTGGGTGTTGGTTTTGCCTTCCAATGGTATGCGCCAGTGCGGGACTTTACTTCTACTGCTTTTTCAGCTGAAATCATAAGGCTTGTTTTAAGTTTTCTGTCGTCCCAATACTGCTTGTAGCCACTGGCGCTGCCCGCCCACTCTTCAAGAAAAGCATTCAGGGCATCATC
>CAYZVB010000497.1:0-2886 GCA_964481315.1 uncultured Granulosicoccaceae bacterium | reverse complement strand
CCTCCACGTTATCCGCCTCCTCGGGATCAATATCTTCGACACGTTTAACTATGTAATCAATGAACTCTTCCAGTTCTTCAAGATAGTCATTGACATCGCTGACTTCCGTACCAAGGCCCGGTATAAGGTGCCTTGCAAGAATCACCAATACCGCGTGCAAAGCCTTTTCCCTGGATCTGGGGGCAAACGGCGTCACACTGGTTGCTTCAACCTCGCGGTACAATGCCATGTGCCAGGTATTGAATGTTTCAAAGTGCGATCTGTCGCGGGACTTTGCATTGTTATAGATGGTCATCACAAGTCCTCCAGGGCCACCACGTCGTCTGCCAACCCGACTCGTTGCCTGTATATATTCGGCAATGCCCTTCGGCTGTCCGTTAACGATCATTGCGCCAAGCCGTGATACATCAACACCAACACTGATCATATTACTGGCCAGAACAACATCACAGGCACCTTCCTGGTCGTGACTTTTCTCCAGTTGGTCAAGGTATTCCTTTATCTCGGAGGAACTGACTCTGCTGGTTAATTCCATCGGCTCCCTTATTATTCTCACCTTCTCTTTGTGTCTGTTTGCATAGTCTTCCATCGAGGCGCCGACATCATCCTGCATCAGAACAAGTGCGCCGCCGAGTTCACGGAGTGAATTGAAGTAGGTCACCAATGTCCAGAAATCATCGCGTATCTTGTCTGGTACCTCTGTTGATTTCATTGTCTGCAACAGACTTGCTGATGTTGCCTGCAATGCAAACTTGGCAGATCGACCAGCTGTGGTAATACCGAGGTACTGTCGACCCGGATCATCCCTGTCCTCAACAGCAAAGCCGGAGTTTCCGGCATCAAGCACTGGTGGTGGGAAAAGGCAGGTGTCACGGTTGAACAGGTCACGAATCTGTTCGGAGGCCTGCCTGATTGTTGCTGTCGACGCAACTATTTTAGGTACCACGTTATCCCTGCTGCAGAGTTTGTCAATCGCCGTTTCATAGACACCGGCCAGTGTTCCGAGAGGCCCTGCAATAAGGTGAAGTTCATCTTGTATGATCAGGTCAGGCTGCCTGAATGGTGTGCCGTTTCCAAACAGAGCGGTCGTATTATCGTTTCGTGCTATCTGTGCAAACTTGTCTATCGTACCTATTACGAGAGACGGTTTGCGTTCGTAGATACTGTCGTCAACTGTCCAGACAGGTAAAGGTTCCTTATTCCACAGACACCCAGGATGATCACAGTTGGCTGTAACTTCATTGTTTCCGGTTTTCCAGCTAAGGCGTGTGTCGGTATGCCGGGGGCAGTACAAAAGCTGGTCAGGTCGACTATGCGCCGACTGGTCTTTCATGGCACTGATGGCCTTGTCAGTCCTGTTGGGCGTTGTGTCTTGTCCTACCCAAAGGCCGAGTGCAAAAGGTATGTCCGTCAGGTTGACGCTAATATCTTCTGGTACAGCATGACCCTGTCTCAGTGTGTCGCATGCGCATATCATCGCTGCTGCTCTCTGGAACTGCTGTACAGTCAGCAGTCTAAGCGTATACCGCATAAAGGCTGAAACACCTGCTCCTTCTTCCCCGTGGCGAATTCTTCGCAGAAAAAGAACAAATGCAATCAGTCCCAGGTAAGCCTCTGTTTTACCGCCGCCTGTCGGGAACCACAGCAGATCCGCGATCTGTCTGTCGGCATGTTCCTCGTTGGCAGCTGACTCCATGGTTAACAGGAAAAAGCCCAGCTGAAACGGTCGCCAGACAAGAGGGGAAGTGTCATTGGCTGACCATTGCCTCTGCAGCTGTATCGCTCTGTTGGCCAGCCTGAATGCATACTGTACCTGTATATCGTTTTGTAGCAGATCTATGGCACTTTCCATCCTTTGTCGTACCTTGTCGGCATGATGGATATGTTTATGTGCCTGCTCATGCAGGCTACTCTCTATTTCATCTATGGTGGCTTCCTGCTTCAGGTACCACTTTTGATAAAGAGATGGCAACTGCTTTAACCCGGCTATCAGCTCATCGTTGCTGTTTTCTGCCAGCCATTGTGTGCTTAGTATTCCGTTTGAAGTTAATGGTTCGAAGTCCTCCACTCCTTCACTGCTCATGGTTCTGACCGTTGCTGTGGGAAGCCATGTCGTGTGTATTTCGGATATGTTCTCAGTGCCACTCCATTTAGCTGAACAGGTATGGCCTACAGCGTATTCCTTCACATCCCTGTATATAAGATTTGCCATGGCGGTGTCTTCATCTATTGCCGAGCCTCCGAGTGGCCGTGGACAGAATCCAGTACCATCACTGCATCTGACAGTTAGCTGTGTCTGGAAGAAAGTTATTTCTTCGAGTGTGATTCTTTCGTATTCATCAGGTAGCGGGTTTTCATTGATCATGGCGACAGTTACCAAAAGCCTGTCTCCCCATCCACTGGTTCTTATATGGAGTCCCATTCCCTCTATGCCGGTAAGAGCCGGGGGGTAATCATTTGACTGAAAATCCAGTGCTACCTGCAGCATCCCTTCCACTGGTTTCCTGTGCCAGGTCCTTTGCTTCTTCTCATCCTTCGACGAGCCACTGGCGATCTCTTCTTTCTCATGCCTGTAGACAGCAGCATTGATTTGAATGTCTATTAGGGGTGTATCGTTACTTTCTACGACAAAAGACACTCCGGCACTTGCCGGTCTTTTGACTGAAGCCAGTGAAACCTCATCCTGTGCTGTGTCACTGGCATCAATATTAAGCTGCCCCTCGGCCTGCAGCTGGTCTGTATCTTCTTCGGCTATGTTATTTGCAGGTGGAAAAAGAATTCCGGTCAGATAGACATCGGTAGGATAGGAAGAAAGTACTTCGTCCTGCTCTGATGGCCCGTGCAGATCTTCCCGGAGGCGATCAACGATATACTGCTTTTCATCTA
>CAYZVB010000496.1:1545-3382 GCA_964481315.1 uncultured Granulosicoccaceae bacterium | reverse complement strand
GGTTATCGTTGTGTGTCGATGATCTGGAGCAGGGGAGACTTGAAATCCTTCTTAATCAATGCCGTCCACTGACCGAAGGCACCAGTTTTATCTATCCAAAATTCCGCGAAGACGACACGCGCGTGCAAAGCTTCAGAGACTGGCTGGCAAAAGAGGCCGATAAATTCAATCAACGGATGAGGCAATATTACCCTCAGGATTCCAGCCATGCTGGTTAGTTTGAGCATGCCAGGGTGTGGCCAAAAGCGATGGGTGTACCGTGGAGTGGCAATCCTCGAATTAATAAAATAATGCTTCTTGGTGTTTTCAATGTTGGGCCGATGGAGTTCCTATAATATATAGGTGTCCGTGGTCCGAGGACAGAGGACGTTGATTAAAAAGCAAGAGCCGCTATACTGTCCTTTGTCCGCGGACAAAGGACTATCATGAAAAGCCAAGATATTTTCCTACTATTGAAATTCGTTAGCATTGAGGATGATCCTTGTGAAGGTTCGATTAACCAGTCCGCACGTGGTTTGGCGGCATTAACAGGGTTGGGCAAGACGGAAGTTAATGCGTCAATTCATCGTAGTATTGATGTAATGCTGGCACGGCGCAAAGATGCACGCGGCCGTATTTCTGTCAACCGAAAAGCATTGTATGAGTTTATCGTGTACGGATTGAAGTATGTGTTTCCGGCGAAACCGGCAGAATTAACCAGAGGGGTGCCAACCGCGTTCGCGGCCCCGATTCTGACGAACAAAATACTCACAGCAGGTGAAATTGTACCTGTATGGCCGGACCCTAAGGCAGACACAATGGGGCAGGCAGTGAAACCGCTTTACCCAACTGTGACGGCTGCAATTGCCAAGGACAGAAAACTCTATGATTTATTGGCGTTGGTTGACGCAGTTCGTATAGGTGGAGCCAGGGAATCAGAAAATGCGTCATCAAAACTATACACTTTAATGAAAGTTTAGCTGTGGACGCTTTTGATACGGCAAAAACAATGCTGGTGCGCGTGGCTACAGCGCTGGATGAACTGTTGCTGGCTGAGGTTGCGTTTGTTGGTGGCTGTACGACAGGCTTATGGGTAACCGATGACTTTAGTCGGCAGAGTATTCGATACACTGATGATGTAGATCTTATCGTCAGCGTCGTCGGTAAATCCGGGTGGTACAAGCTTCGGGATCGGTTAATCGAAGCTGGATTTTCTGAGCACCCTGGGGATAGTCTTAGCTGCAGGATGCGACTTGGGGAATTGAAAGTTGATTTCATGCCCGACGATGAAAGCGTTCTCGGATTTACCAATCGTTGGTACGAGGCAGCACTGCAAAGTGCTGTTCATTGGGAATTGAAAGATGGCGTATTCGCTCGTGTAGTCTCTCCGGTATATCTGGTCGCTACAAAGCTGGAAGCCTACAAAGGAAGGGGTGGCAATGATTTATTGCGTAGTCGTGATATTGAAGACATTCTGACCCTGATTGATGGTCGGCCTGAATTTTTAGATGAGGTTGTGGTAGCCCCCAAAGCTGTGATCGCGTATTTATCTGTGGAACTTAATATAATTCAAGAGCACCGCGATTTTGCCTATGCGGTGCAGAGTGCTGCTGGAGCGGATCAAGGTCGTGAGCAGTTGATAAAATCGCGTCTGCAAAAGATCTGTAGTTTGAAAAGAGCTATGGATAGTTGAAAACTTGTGTGGTTGCCCAACTACAGAGATAAGCAAAAACTTCACGATTGTGAGTAGAGTCGCGTTTAGGCATCGTTACCGCAACCACCTCCGATACCGATGCCAGCACCCGGGCGGGTGCAGATGCGCGCGATGGAGCGGCTGATTACCCAGGGCGTGCTGCGC
>CAYZVB010000496.1:0-1535 GCA_964481315.1 uncultured Granulosicoccaceae bacterium | reverse complement strand
TCGCGTTAAGGCATCGTTACCGCAACCACATCCGATCCCGATGCATGCACACGGGCTGTTGCAGATGCGCGCGAACAGTGTCGCTGTCATTTGAACAATATCGACACAGGCCCGCGAGTCGGAATATCAGGTGTCACATGGGTAAAAGGGGTGTGCATAAGTTCGAATTCACCATAGGTTTTTAGTTGTCCACTAACCTCTGAACCGTATAGCGGGCAATCGGAAAAAGCCTTGTTGTCTGGTTTGCGGTTTTCCAAACTACAGGAGGCACAAGCGCTCCAATTCACAGCCACACCAAATCCGGAAGGTCGTACTAATACGCCCAAACAAAAACAAGGCGAAGTGAGGTCCGCATTCAGCCCTCAAATCCACCCTCTAATGAAACTTGCCATTAAAAAAATGGATACCGTATACTGTATCCATTCTCCAAAGAGGTGGAACCTATGTGCGGTATTGCAGGCCGGATATTGAAGAATCCGGGCAAAGTCGGACACGATCTGGTGGATCTGATGGACGCGCAGGCGCATCGAGGCGCAGACAGCACCGGGTTCGCCATCTACACAGAGCCGCGTTCCAGTGGCTATGTTCTGCGCGGTATGGGGTTCGACAAGTCGGCGATGGATGCTGATCTGGCAGACTTTGAAAACGTGCTGAAAGATCACAGCTGCGGTTTTCAGCGGGAACCCGAGATTGTTACTGACAACAATCGGCACTACTGCTTTCGGATGGAGATTTCAGAACCGGACAATATCGACGCCTGGGTGGCAGATGCCGATACGCTGTGTCACCGGATTGAAGTGCAGTCATGCGGCCGTTCACTGGAAATTATCAAAGACATTGGCAGCGCTACACAGGTGGCCGACAAACACGGTGTGCGTGACATGATTGGAACGCACGGGCTGGGGCATGCGCGTCTTGCTACCGAAAGCTCGGTGCTGCCAAACGCCAGTCACCCGTTTTGGGCGCGGCCGTTTTCAGATGTTGCCATTGTGCACAACGGCCAGATCACCGATTACTACACGCAGCGCGACAAGCTTGAACGTCAGGGCTATCGATTTTTAACCGAAAACGACAGCGAGCTTATCGCTGTGTGGGTTTCTGATCAGATCAAGTCCGGCTTAAACATGGATCAGGCACTAAAGAAATCTATCTCGTCTATCGACGGTGTGTTTACTTTTATGATTGCCGGTATCGACAGCATCGGGTTTGCTAAAGATCGCTTTGCGATGAAGCCGATTGTATTAATAGAACAGGACGGTGGTATTGCTGCGGCGACTGAAGAACAGGCCGTTCGCAGAGTGTATAAACAGGAAGCGCAGGTAATCAATCACGACGGCCCGTCGCTGTCGGGTATCTGGAGTCTTGAGCCGCGGAGCGCTGCCGCATGAGTGAAATTGTTATTGAGGTCGGTGACAGACCTATACGTGAAGTCAATGAAGATATCATCGCCGCTTGTAAGCCCGGTGCCAGTCTTCGCATTGTCGATACTTTATCGCGTCACAACCTGGGTATTGGTTTGCCGCCGGGTGCAAACC
>CAYZVB010000495.1:0-3396 GCA_964481315.1 uncultured Granulosicoccaceae bacterium | reverse complement strand
TTTATCCGCCACGCGACGCCCAAACCTGCGCATGAGATCCTGCTCTTCATCAAGAACAGTGACCGGATACACGGTATCCTGACAATACGTTGCCACCTGCTGTTGTTGATTTAATTTAGGCATTGGTGCTTCACCGGTTTCACTGTGCGCCCGCACGTGATCACGCAGTATTTTTCGCAGTTTTGATACTCCCCGGTCAGAAGTAACACGGTGTTCCAGCGCATGCACAGCAATCGGTCGCTGCGACACCTGCACCTCATAGTCACCGGGCTGGCGCTGTTGTTCTTCATAACTGCGACCTGCTGTTTGCCCCATAAAATCTATTGTCTCTTTGCCAACATCATCGGGTGTGTCCTGCCCGCGAGGGTCAAGCGCGCTGCTAAAATATCTCCAGCCAATAGTCATGGTATGCGTGTTATCAATCGGCACCATCCATCGCAACATCGATACGCGCTGAAAGATTTTTTTACCTTCTGCCTCTTCCCATATAGCGCCGGTTTGGTTGCCGTTGGGAAGAATTGAATCGGTGGTTCGAGTCCATAAGTGCTCACCAACGCGACGCGTTTGAATATTCATCATACCCAGTGGTGTGTTGCGGTATTCAATAAGCTGCTCAACACCCGAGGCAGCACCAAACTGTACACCGCTTGAAAGCGCATGCAGGTGCAGTACGTGAATCGGGTCTTGGGTGTTTTCATACACCTGCAACCAGTTGGCCGGCATACTAAGAGAAAACGTTTTAGCATCGGTACCCAGACACATAGTATCGAACACAGGAAAGTCCGGTCGCTTGTCCGGCGGCCCCATATAGGCAAACACAATACCCTGCTCTTCGCGTACCGGATAAGCGCCCTGCACTACTTTATTGCGCACCGGACTTCCCATCGGTTCTGCCGGTGCATCAATCAAACGACCATCGACATCAAAGTGCCAGCCGTGGTAACAACACTTAATGCCACACTCCATCACTATACCGAACTCAAGCGATGCGCCACGATGCGCACAGTGCCTGTGCACCAAGCCGTAGCGTCCGGAATGATCACGAAACAACACCAGATCTTCACCGAGTATTCGGATTGCCAGCGGCAGGTCTTTTACTTCGTTAGCCATTGCTACCGGCTGCCAGTAGCGACGCATATATTCACCGCATGGTGTACCGGGGCCGATGTGTGTCAGCTCGGGGTCTTCGGCAGGAATTTCGCGATAGTGATAGCCCGAGTAGGCTTTGGCTTCAGTGTCAGTCATGGCAGTTCTTTGCGGTATGTTCTGTTTTATATGGCGTTAAAAAAGTTAAGTCTGGTTTGTTGCGTCATAGCGTTAGCAACCACTGTAACCGTTGATACGAACCATGCAAAGCCTGCAACCGACCGTATCC
Source organism: uncultured Granulosicoccaceae bacterium (assembly GCA_964481315.1). Lineage (GTDB taxonomy): Bacteria > Pseudomonadota > Gammaproteobacteria > Granulosicoccales > Granulosicoccaceae. Next base: position 2,021 of record CAYZVB010000495.1, on the reverse strand, counting down.
ACACCACACGTGGCTTCAGCCACTGGCTCCGTCACCATAGGAAACTTGCGTGCCTTCAGTTTCCCAGAATGCCCTGACCAGCGGGTTATTCAGGCTTTTCTTCAGCGCACACAAGCCAACGTTATAGGGCTCGAGCTGCGGCCGCACATCAAGCACCTGAATGTTGCCGGCCATCAGGCTGTTGTCCAGCACAATCTTTGGCACTACACCGACACCCAGCCCCAGGCTCACCATGCTGGCTATTGCCTCGTTGCCGGCCACCTGCGCGTAAATGCGCGGGTTCACCCCAAGCTCGCGAAACCACTGATTCACCCGACTGCGCGCAATTCCGCCTTCCGACAAAATCATCGGTGTGCGCGACCACTGTGCCACCACCGGATCTCCTGACTGCGGCAGTTCCAGATCACCGGGATATTTTGGCGCAATAAACAGCAGCGGCGAGGTAGTGAGCGCCCGGCACACTACGCCGCGCGGCACGCGGTTTGGCAACGCGGCAATTGCCAGCTCCTCTTCACCTGCCACTACCCGGCTCATGGCGTTTTCCGGATCACCGGTGTGAAGCTTGATTTCGATGCCGGCATACTCACGGCGAAACCGATTTAGCAGTTCGTACAAAATACTGTGGCTGGCGGTAACCGAACAATACAGGCTGATCTCCCCCTGCAGGTCAGCCGACCGATCAGATAGCTCATGACAAATCTGCTGCCACTGCTGCAGTGCTTCGCGGGCATATTGCTGAAACTTCTCGCCCTCGGGCGTTAAACGTACCGATCGATTGTCACGATGAAACAGTGCCGCGCCAACCTCGTCCTCAAGCTGGCGAATGTGCCGTGAAAGCGCAGAGATACTGACACTTGCCGCGACACTGGCGTGCCCGAAGTGCAGATGGTCGGCCAGCGCCAGAAAGTGCTGCAGTGTACGGATGTTCATCGGGCGCGTTTCATTTGCGTTGCATAATACAAAATACTACGTTGCATTTATTTCAATTTACGGAATATAACCGATTCGTTAGAATTCCGGAAATTGCGCGCCGCGTCCGCGGCAGGTCCCATCACCGACTCCGGAAACCACCATGGCAGAAAACTACTTCAACTCGCTTTCGCTCCGCGAACAGCTCGAGCAGCTCGGCAAGTGCCGCTTCATGCACCTGAATGAGTTCGACGATGGCGTCAACGCGCTGAAAGGCAAGAAAATGGTCGTCATCGGCTGTGGTGCACAGGGACTCAATCAGGGCCTCAACCTGCGTGACAGTGGCCTCGACGTATCTTACGCACTGCGTCAGGCCGCCATTGATGAAAAGCGTCAGTCGTGGAAAAACGCCACCGAAAACGGTTTTACTGTCGGCACCTATGAAGACCTTATCCCCACTGCAGATGTGGTTCTGAATCTCACACCCGACAAGCAGCACACCGCTGTTGTTAATGCTGTTATGCCACTCATGAAAGAAGGCGCGTGCCTGTCTTATTCACACGGCTTTAACATTGTTGAAGAAGGCATGAAGGTGCGTGACGACCTGACCGTCATTATGGTCGCCCCCAAGTGCCCCGGCACCGAAGTACGCGCCGAATACGTACGCGGCTTTGGTGTACCTACCCTGATTGCCGTACATGACGACAACGACCCGAAAGGCGAAGGCCTGGCGCTGGCGAAAGCCTATGCAGCAGGTACCGGCGGTCACAAAGCCGGTGTACTGATGTCTTCATTTATTGCTGAAGTGAAGTCAGATCTAATGGGTGAGCAAACCATTCTGTGCGGCATGCTGCAAACCGGCTCACTGCTGTGTTTCGACAAAATGATCGAAGAAGGTATTGACGCGGGCTACGCTTCAAAGCTAATTCAGTATGGCTGGGAAACCGTGACCGAAGCACTGAAGTATGGCGGCGTCACCAACATGATGGACAGGCTGTCCAACCCGGCCAAGATCAAAGCCTTCGAACTTGCCGATGAAATGAAAGACATCATGCGTCCGCTGTATAACAAGCATCAGGACGACATCATGACTGGCAGGTTTTCAGCCACCA
>CAYZVB010000494.1:0-3413 GCA_964481315.1 uncultured Granulosicoccaceae bacterium | reverse complement strand
TGCTGGTGGTTTAGACGCTCGTCCCTCCCATAGTCGCTTTTGTCAGCAGACTCTATGTAAGGTGATGATTAATTATTACACTAACGCGGTTTAGCGTACCACTGTCAGATCGCATTGCGCATTGACATAAAGTGTTCGTCCCAACCTTTATCCAGTGCCAGTAACAGGCCCATTGCCGAGTCACCTGCGGCTTTGTCAATTCCAGAATGAGTGAGTGTTAGTCGCGTGCCACCGGTGATTGCGTCGAGTTTCCAGTGTACAGTTGTCATTGCACCGGCCAGCGGTGTGATGGTGAATGTCCATTCCATGCTGTTCGGTTTATTCATCGATACCACGCTGCCCCAGCAGACTTTTGTACTGCTGCCATCCTGTTCCTGTAGCAGCTCATATTCCTGGCCTTCAACAAGATCAGCGCTGCTCGGGTGGAACCACTGGCCGAGCTTTTCCTGTTCAGTGAGATAACCCCAGACAACTTCAGGTGGTGCGGGGAGAAAGATGCTTTTGGAAATAGTGGTGGCTGACATTTTAATTATTCCTGATAGTTGGAAAGTGCGTTTTGCAGTGCGCTGAGTTTGTCGTCCCAGAACTGATCAAAGTAGCTCATCCATTCATTCACGTTTTTAAGGCCCTGAGGCTGCAGGCGGTTAACGCGCTCGCGACCATTGGGATAAACAGAAATCAGCTGGCCTTCTTCCAGCATGTTGAGATGTTTTTTGACTGCGGCTCTGGTGATCGGGAATTCGGCGGCGATCTCACCGATGGTCATTTCCTGTTTCGACAGCATGACCAGGATTTCCCTGCGGGTGGGGTCGGCCAGTGCGCGGAAGCTGTGTTGAACCTGAGCGGACATTCAATATGATACCTTTTGGTTTCATATATTAAATAATACCGAAAGGTATTATGTCAACTGATTATTGTTGGTCTTCGCGGTGTGGAGAGAATTGGGGCAGTGCACTGTGGAATTGCGCACAGGGACTGCACGCATGACATAAGGAATCTATTGCTGCTTAGTAGGTCGGCGGCAAAGCTCTTGCTGCGTTAACTACCCGGTGCTAGAAATCTCTTGGCGGGTTGCAGTAAAAATGGAGCGTTTTGGTTTTTACGGTGTAGTTGTTTGCGTTTTGTACGGTACTTCGATGTCTTTCGTAGCTTAATGTCCCGGAAGAGCCAGGTGTCCAGTAGGTTTTGCGCCGTGGCCACTTCCACATTGGGTCGCGATAGTACCCTGAAGGAAACACCGGCTGCACTGTATAGCTGCCGCGACAGGCGCGTTCCATCTGAAGATAAGCGCTTATTCGTCCTGACTCTATTTCTGCAGGACTTCCGTCGAGTGAATACTGAATTATGCCGAATTCACGTGTGTTGGTCGGGGTGTATTTGGCGTGCTGGTAAGGGGCCTGGATCATGACTGCTTTCCCCCCTGCGCACCCTGCAACGATGGCAGTGACAACTATCAGAACTAAACGCATTGATGCACTTCCGTATGTTTTGTTATTAAAACCCGCGCGATTTCATTGACCGCGCTTTGGAAATATAGACTAATTTCCGGCACTAACCAGTGCGCTTTGTAAAAAAGCTCTTGTTGCTATGATGTTGTTATTGCACTGAAAGTTACCGTGTATTGCCCTGGCGTGCTTGTGTGGCGTGTAATTAGCGGCGCTAATCACAGGTAGTATGCAAGAGTTGGTTGTTACGGTTAGTATTGTGTTTCAGCTATTGAAGCCGTCAACCGACAGCAGCTGAATCTGCCACCATGAGAGGAATTATCTATGTACCCCGAAAAGCTAGAATTACTGATCGATGGCGAATGGTGTCAGGGTAGCGAAGGAACGCACGAGCCGGTTATAAACCCGGCTACCGAAGAAGTGATTGCTCAGGTTCCGCATGCGTCGGCAAGTGACCTTGACCGGGCACTTAAGGCCAGCGCCGAAGGCTTTAAAGTCTGGAAAAAAACGCCTGCTAATCAACGGCAGAAAATTATGTTCGATGCAGCAGCATTACTCGAAGAACGCATCGACACCATCTCGACAACGCTGACCATGGAAATGGGTAAGCCGCTGTTCGAGTCAAAAATTGAAATGCAGTTTGCTATAGAGGTATTGCGCTGGTACGCCGAGGAAGGCAAACGGGCGTATGGCAGAGTGATTCCGTCGCGTTTTCCCGGTGTGCGTCAAATGGTGGTGAAGGAGCCGGTCGGCCCGTCGTGTGCGTTTGTAGCGTGGAACTTCCCTGCCAATAACGCTATGCGAAAAATTGCCGGTGCACTCGGTGCAGGCTGTTCCATGTTAATAAAGCCCAGTGAAGAAACACCCGGAACCGCAGTTGCCATTGCACGCAGTCTGCAGGATGCCGGTTTGCCGCGTGGCGTATTGAATGTGGTGTTCGGTGTGCCCGATGATGTATCACGACATGTGTTGTCTTCGTGGATACCGCGAAAGCTTTCCTTTACCGGTTCTATTCCAGTCGGCAAACATTTGCAGAAATTGTCTGCAGATACGCTAAAGCGATGCACCATGGAATTGGGTGGTCACGCACCTGTGATTGTTTTCGACGATGCCAACCTCGATAAAGCCATGGACGATATGGTGGCGTTTAAGTTTCGCAATGCGGGTCAGGTGTGTATTTCACCGACACGTTTTTATGTGCAGGAAAGCGTGCAGGAGAAGTTCGTCAGCGGTTTTGTAGAACGCGTGAAAAAAATCAAAGTGGGTAATGGTCTTGATGAAGGCGTGGTCATGGGGCCGCTGGTTGGCCACCGTCGCCTTGAAGTGATGGACGACTTTATCAGTGATGCCGTCGCGCACGGTGCGAAAGTTGAAACCGGCGGCCAGCGCATGGGTAACCAGGGTTATTTCTTTCCGCCAACTGTGCTGAGCAATGTCAGTGATGATGCACGCATTATGATTGAAGAACCATTCGGACCATTAGCGCCGATATCATCTTTTTCATCTTTCGATGAAGTAGTGCAACGCGCTAACTCACTGCCATTTGGACTCGCCTCGTTTGTTTACACACAGGATGGTGCAAAAGCGGCTGCCATTGAAGAAGAGCTTGAAGCGGGTATGGTTGGTGTTAATCACCCGGGAGTATCAACGCCTGAGTCACCGTTTGGTGGGATTAATGAATCCGGCTATGGGTCGGAAGGCGGAATAGAAGGTCTCGATGCGTTTTTACGCACCAAGTTTGTTACTGAGTACGGTGTTTAGTGCAGTGCTGTACAACATGAGGGAGGGAGGTAAAGAATGGTGGGCCCGGTAGGATTTGAACCTACGACCAATGGATTCACTTTGTTCCGAACATTTCTGCCGGAGCGGACTATCTCATCACCCTCAGCCTCATGATTGAGCTTTGGCTGGTGGGGTGCGGGACGCTCTAGCCTGTTATTAAGAACACTGTAGTTCCCAGGTAGTCTC
>CAYZVB010000493.1:0-3433 GCA_964481315.1 uncultured Granulosicoccaceae bacterium | reverse complement strand
GGCGCATACCAAAAACGCTTTGCGAAAACTCACCGAGTGCTTTGCTGCGCGTACAGTCGGTAAAACTTATCAGGTCAGAGTTCACGGTGAATTCAATGCAAAGCTGCCAAAAGAAATCACCACACCGGTCGCAGACAAACCGGCACTGACTACTATTCTTGATGCGACCGCAGTCGACAGCAGCAGGCAGGCGGACAAAAGTGCGACTGATGGCAGCGGCCCCTCTCCTTGTCAACCTGAAACGCTGCTGATGGTATCGATAGCAACGGGCAGGAAACACCAGATCAGGTCGCACCTTGCGTCAATCGGGCATCCGGTGGTTGGTGACAGATTGTTTGACCCGCAGCGTGCCCATCATTGTGATCTGCAGCTGGTATCAGTCGGGGTGGAATTGAAGTGTCCGTTTACTGAAAAGACAGTAGCTGTCCGGCTGCCTGATAATCTTAATGCTGTGCTGTCGCAAGTCTAAGTACCCACCAGAGTAACAAAATATGCAATATCCAAATTTGTTATCGCCTCTCGATCTCGGTTTTACCGCATTGCCCAATCGGGTGCTGATGGGGTCCATGCATACCGGGCTTGAAGATGGTAACAACCACAAGCGCCTGCAGGCCTACTTTGCAGAACGCGCGCGCGGTGGGGTGGGTTTAATGGTTACCGGTGGTTATGCACCGAACATTGCCGGTTGGGTGAAGCCGTTTGCCGGTACCTTATCGAACAGTCGAGCGGCCGCTAAACACAAATCAGTGACCGATGCGGTGCACGAAGAAGGCGGCAAAATAGCACTGCAAATATTGCATGCCGGTCGCTATGCGTACCATCCGCTGCTGGTGGCGCCGTCGAAAATTAAATCGCCAATCACACCGTTCAATCCACGTGCGCTGAGCACGGGTGGTGTCGAAAAACAGATTAAAGCGTTTGTGCGGTGCGCCGTGCTGGCGCGGGAAGCCGGTTACGATGGCGTTGAGATCATGGGGTCTGAAGGTTATCTCATCAATGAGTTTCTGGTAGAGCACACTAATCAGCGCAACGACAAATATGGTGGCAGTTATGCCAATCGTATGCAATTCCCGGTCGAAATTGTTGAACGCACGCGTGAGGCAGTGGGTGAAGATTTTATTATTATCTATCGACTGTCACTGATTGACCTTATTCCGTCCGGCAGCAGCTGGGACGAAGTGGTGCAATTGGGGCAGGCTATTGAAAAGGCCGGTGCTACGTTAATCAACAGCGGTATTGGCTGGCATGAAGCGCGTATACCGACTATTGCAACGTCGGTACCCCGTGCCGCTTTTACCTGGCTGACGGCCATGCTAAAAGAATCAGTGTCGGTGCCGGTTATCACCTCCAACCGAATTAACTCACCGGAAGTTGCTGAAAAAGTGCTGGCTGACAGGCAGGCCGATATGATCTCGATGGCGAGACCCTTATTAGCCGACAGTGAATTTGTTATTAAGGCTCAGCAGGGTCGGGCAGATGAAATAAACACCTGCATTGCCTGTAATCAGGCTTGTCTGGATCATACCTTCAGCAACAAACTCAGCAGCTGTCTGGTTAACCCCCGGGCCTGTCACGAAACCGAGCTGAATATTACGCCTGCTGAAACTCACAAAAACATCGCAGTGGTCGGTGCCGGTCCGGCCGGACTTTCCGCATCTACCACGCTTGCCTCACGCGGCCACCGGGTTACGTTGTTTGATGCCAGCCATGAAGTAGGCGGGCAGTTGAATATGGCCAAGGTAATACCGGGTAAGGAAGAGTTTTATGAAACTATTCGCTACTACCGCAGGCAACTGGAGCTTACAGGCGTCAGTGTGATACTCAATAATACCGTCAGCGCTGAAGACCTTGCAGACTTCGACGAGGTGATTGTAGCGACCGGTGTAATTCCGCGTGACCCGGGTATTGAAGGTCAGAACCATCCGTCGGTGTTGAGCTATATCGATGTATTGCGACACAACAAACCGGTCGGTCAGCGGGTAGCGATTGTCGGCGCCGGTGGTATTGGCTTTGATGTGGCCGAATTTCTGGTGTCGGGTGGGGAGTCTGTTACCGAAGATTTGCAGGCATGGCTTGATGAATGGGGAGGGGTGAGTCCTGCGGTAGCGCGTGGCGGAATACAAACACCAGCCGCAGCCGACCACGCTGCGAAGCGTGAGGTATACCTGATGCAGCGCTCCGACGGAAAGCTCGGTGCACGCCTTGGCAAAACCACCGGCTGGATTCATCGGCTCACGCTGCGCAAAGCCGGTGTGAAAATGTTTGGCGGGCTGAGCTATGAAGCGGTGAACGACAATGGCCTGGTGGTCCGTTATGAAGACAATGGTAAATCTGAGCAGCTTGAAGTTGACAACGTGATATTGTGTGCCGGTCAACTGCCTCAACGAACCCTGTATGATGAATTGCAGGCGGCAGGTAAAGTGCCGGTGCATGTGATTGGCGGGGCCGATAAAGCAGCCGAGCTTGACGCCAAGCGTGCGATTAATCAGGGAACCAGGCTTGCTGCCACGCTGTAGATTTCCAGTCCCATCGTTTAACTCTTGTGACGCCATTTATGAAAACAAATCCTGCACCGACCGATGCCGCACAACGCCGCTCAGAACCTGCCGTTGTTTGCTATCAGGTTGAACAGCTACCACCGTTCGACCCGTCAACCTTCGAAGCGGCCCGCAACTCGTTAAGCAAAGTTGACGAGGTGACAGTAGCACCGCGTGATGCTGCAACGTTTACAGTGAAAGCAGGGCAGTTTTTTCGTATTAACAGCGTGGAAGGTTCGCAGGTGGGTGATTTGAATCTGTGGAACGCGCACAATTTGAATGAACGCTTCTTCAGTGGCAAAACGCGACAGCTGCACGCTACCCATGTGAGTACCGGTGATCGTTTGTGGAGCTCACTGCCTACGCTGCGACCCCTTGCCACCATTACCCACGATACACTCGACTGGTATGGTTTTGATGAAGACGGTGGCGGTGTTCATGATGTGATTGGTACCCGCTGTGATCCTTACACTAATCATCAGCTAAACGGAGTGGACTATCACTATTGCTGTCACTCAAACCTGACACGCGCGCTGGCGCAGCACCTTAACATCGCGCCTGAAGAGGCAGAACCTCACATACACGATGTGCTCAATGTGTTTATGTGTACCGGTTTTACGCTCGATACGCATCAATATTTTATGAAGGCCAGTCCGGTCAGACCGGGTGATTATCTGGAAATGTTTGCTGAAATCGATTTGCTCGGCGCATTGTCTGCGTGCCCCGGAGGCAATTGCGGCAGTAGCCACTCAGATGATGCAACACCGTGTTACCCGCTGGTGGTAGAGATATTTGAACCGGCCGCGGGCACCTTAAGCGGGTGGGCTGCGCCACCAGTCAATGGCTATGATCGATCGCATGGCTTGTCGTAACGCTAGAATATTTAGGTAAACAGA
>CAYZVB010000492.1:0-3442 GCA_964481315.1 uncultured Granulosicoccaceae bacterium | reverse complement strand
ACCCAGCATTTTTGGTTACTTTTGTTGCGTTTGACAAAAGTGACTCGTACCGCCATGGTGGCATCGAAAAAAGACATGGATGCCAAGCCCCACACAGCAAACCCAACACGGAAAGAAAAAAAAATGGAAACAAAACCCTACCGCCGACTCCTCCCAACCCGATCCGGCGGCATCAAATGAACACTCTCAGCCAACAACGAAATACCAATAGAAACCCCAACCCGCAATTCATTACGCACCGCCACATGATCCGGTACTGAAAAATACACCGGTGGCCGATTGGAAGCACCGGGTTGTACTGCGACCAATACATTGTCACCCATCGATAACACTTCAACCACTTCACCGCGCAGCGGGTTTTCACGTTCACCACGTGACGGACGGTCGCGGCGATGCAGTACAACATGAGATTGAGGTATGCACCAGTGAATAGGTTGCCCTGTGGTAAAGCCGTTCAGGCGCGCTACTTCAAGCCGGTGTCCACGCCACTCGATCACCCCACTTCCGTTGGCACTTTCACTAACTACGGTACCGCGAAATATATTCCGGTAACCGGTAAGCCTCGCTACCAGTACCGATACCGGCCGGTTAATGACAGTGGCAACCGGACCGCTTTGCAACGTAGCACCGTGCGATAACATACAAAGCTGATCAGCCAGCATGCGGGCTTCGTTTAGATCATGAGTGACCAGTACCGTTGGTATGGCGAGTTCGCGTCGAAGCATTGCGAGTTCACGATACAGTCTTTCACGGGTCGCAAAATCGACAGCGCTAAACGGTTCGTCTAACAGCAGCACCTGCGGTTCTCTTGCAAGCGCACGTGCCAGTCCGACACGCTGCTGCTGGCCGCCGGATAGCTGATCGGGTTTGCGGTTTTCAAGGCCGGTTAAATTGACTTTACTTAGCCAGTACAACGCACGTTCACGACGCTGCGGTTTTGGCAGATCACGGCAGGATTGTTCTATGTTTTCAAGCGCTGTAAGACCCGGGAACAACGCATATTGCTGAAACACATAACCGACGCGGCGCTGCCTTGGGTTAACGGATACTCCGCGTTGTGAGTCGAACCAGGTTTGACCGCCGCAGCGCACTATGCCGCTTACAGGCTGCGCCAGACCTGCGATCATTCGCAGGATTGTTGACTTGCCGGCACCGGACGGCCCCACCAGCGCCAGCAGTTCACCGGCGCGACATTGCAAACGCGCATTTAGTTGAATGTGCGCCTGTTGTTCTGCAACAAACTCAAGGCTGCCGGTAGTCACAATGAAAGTTGTATTTGCGGTTAACCCATACTGCCAAGCAGTCGTCTGGCCATTACACCAATTAAGTGCGCGCGATATTCGGCACTGGCATGAATGTCTTCGTTGAAGTCATCGTCCTCTATTGACAGATCTTCCAGCGCGTCGGCATGAAAGTTTTGCTGCAGCCGTTTTTCAATTTCTTCACTGCGGAATACACTGCCGGCGGCACCAGTCACTGCCGCTCTCACGTTATTGTTATCTTTAGCGATAAATACACCGACTATCGGATAGTGCGATGCCGGGTTGGGGAATTTTTTATAGCCACTGTGCTCGACGATGGGGAAGCTAATGCTGGTGATAAGCTCGTGTTCTTCGAGTGCGGTTTCGAAAATGTCGATAAAGAAATCGTCTGCAGGGATGGAGCGTTGGTTGGTATTAATTGTTGCACCCAGCCCAAGCACCGCTGCCGGGTAGTCTGCAGCCGGATCAGCGTTGGCAACAGAGCCACCGATCGTGCCGCGGTTGCGAACCTGCGGATCACCGATTACTGCAGCCAGTTGCGCAAGCCCGGGTAAGTGCGCATTGACCAGCGGCGACCGCTCTACCGTAACATGCGTAGTCATTGCGCCGACCACTATGGTATTGCCTTCTTTATGAATACCGGCCATCGACTCGACACCGGCCAGATCAACCAGTACATCGGGAGACGCCAGTCGTTGCTTCATGGTGGGCAGCAGTGTCATGCCACCGGCCAGGTACTTACCGTCGTCTGCACGGGCAACTGTGCTTATGGCGTCTTCAGTGGACTGAGCTTTGTGATAATCAAACGCGTACATAGTGATATCTGTTTCTAACGTTTATTGAGTTGAGTTTTCGCGTTGCATGGCACTGCCTGCATGGAACTGGCACCCGCCTGCACCGCTTTAACAATATTATGGTAACCGGTACAGCGGCACAGATTGCCATCGAGCCACTCACGCACTTCAGTTTCTGTGGGTTGCGGGCAATGCTTTACCAGGTCGAGCGCACTCATGATCATACCCGGTGTACAAAACCCGCACTGCAAACCGTGGTGTTGCTGAAATGCACTTTGCATGGGGTGCAGTTCGTCACCGCCAATGCCTTCGATAGTGGTAACAGTGGCACCTTCATGCTGTACCGCCAGTGTGCTGCAGCTTTTTACCGACTGTCCGTCAATGTCCACCACACAGGCACCGCACTGCGCAGTATCGCAGCCGACATGCGTGCCGGTCAGGCGACTGTGTTCGCGCAGCAGTTCAACCAGCAGAGTACGAGGCTCTACTTCGGCTGATACAGCTGCACCGTTGATGGTTAGTGTTATGGCTTGCTTCATTGACGTTTGCGGGAACCGGTATTTTCTAATGCACATTAACCGCAAATAACCTTATTATCCAGTCATGGACTGGGCCGCGCTGCAACTCTCTCTTAAACTGTCTGTCTGGACGCTGCTGCTGTTGCTGCCGGTGAGTATTTTTGTCGGCCGCTGGCTTGGCACCAGCCGCTTTCGCGGGCACTCGCTGCTTCAGGGCCTGCTGGCGCTGCCGCTGGTACTGCCACCGACGGTGCTTGGGTTTTATCTGCTTTCAGTATTTTCCGTCAATTCGGGGCCCGGTGCGTTTTACCAGTCGCTGTTCGGCAAATCTCTGGCCTTCAGCTTTGAAGGCTTGTTACTGGCTTCAGTGATATTTAATATCCCCTTTGCAGTACAACCAATACAGCGGGCGTTCGAGAGCATTCCGCGTGACATTTACGATGCTGCCGCCTGTTGTGGCCTGACCACCACGCAGCAAGTTCTCACTATTGAGCTGCCACAGGTATGGCCCGGCATTCTGAGTGCGGCGGTGCTGGTGTTTGCACACACACTGGGTGAATTCGGCGTGGTGCTGATGGTGGGCGGCAACATACCGGAAGAAACCCGAACCATCGCCATTTCCATTTACGACAGCGTACAGTCTTTCGACAACCAGGCAGCGGCCACTATGTCGGCGGTGTTGCTGCTGATTTCTCTGTGTGCGGTAACCAGCGTCTTTTCTTTGGCCGGGCAGCCACCTACAGGCAGCGGACGCAGCCGCCATTGAGTGACTGGTATAGCGTTAAAACCTGAACAGGCGCTGCCATCCGGAGGTCGGTTAATCCACAACGGCGTTTGCTGTGTATAGTAATATTGATCAGCACTCCTA
>CAYZVB010000491.1:0-3447 GCA_964481315.1 uncultured Granulosicoccaceae bacterium | reverse complement strand
AGATAAACCGGTTGCATGAAGTAACAAACGCTGACACTGATAGTGCCGGTTGAAAAAACGGTTGTGCACAGTCTTGCCATAGCTTGTGTCACCAATCAGCGGGTGATTGATGTGCTTCATGTGCTGCCTTATTTGATGCCTGCGGCCGGTCACCGGTTCCACTTCCACCAGACTGTATCGCGTAGTCGGGTAGCGGTCGATACAATGCGGCAGTTCAATGGTGGCGATAGTTTTGTAGTGACTCAACGCAGCAGAGCGCCGATTGTGTCTGGCGTCTTTATCACCGATCGCATAATCAATGGTGCCTTCGTGCTCTGTATAGCCGCGCACGACGGCGTGATATTTTTTAGTTACTTTGCGTTGTTCAAAGCAACCGGTCAGTGATCTGGCGGCGTCGGTGCTAAGCGCCATTACCAGTAACCCGGAAGTGGGTTTGTCGAGCCGGTGCACCGGATATACCCGCTGCTGCAACTGTGCGCTCAGTTGATCAACAAGGTTTTGTTTTTCGTGTGAATCGAGTTGGGTGCGATGGACCAGCAGCCCTGCCGGTTTAACTACCACCACCAGATGTTCGTCGCGGTACAGTACCGCTATGCACGACACGGTCTAGCCGACAGATTCGCCTGCAGTCTCTTTTCGCTGCACTGCCTGTTCTGCCTCTTCTTTCACCAGCCGCGACCAGATGTCGTCCACCCAGCCTTTCATGATCAGGGACTCCTGCCAGCGGTCGGACATTTCCATACCTTCGGCGTCGGTCATGGCGTATTCAGGCGGTGCCAGTTCGGTTTGAAATATTAGTGTGTCTTTATCGGAGGCACGCTTGCGCCAGTGTCTGAAGCCGGTTTCCCACCAGTCCAGAAACTGTACGACCCACTGTTGGTGCTGCGGAAATTCGAGCTGCAACTGAATTTGTTGTGCAGAGGCTACGCGGCCCTGAAAGGCATCGGCGCGGCGCAGGATGGTATCGATCATTTCCTGTTCTTCTTCCACCGGTGGCAGAGACAATTCACGGTCAACCACATAGTGGGAAAGGTCGACACTCAGGCGCATATCCGGCACCGCGTCCAGCAACTGCGTGGTGTAGTTCAGGTCATTGGTGATGGAGTTGCGGTGGGTTTCAAATTCGATCAGAACTTCTTCTTTCTCTGCCTCTTCAATCCAGTCCTGCACCATTAATGAAGCTTCGTCCACGCTGCTCGGTATGACCTGAGCAATAACGTTAACTGCGACGGCGTTAAATTCGCGGGCCATCTTCAGTACCGGCAGCATGTCTTCCATGCTTGCCGGAAACGCATTGATCACACAACCGAGCTCGTACTGACGGAAAAACGGCAATGTTTTGTAGGCGGTGTCGATATCGGCCGCGCCCAGATTAATGGCCATGCCCGCGTAACCGGCATCTCTGACCATTGCAAAGGCCTCTTCATCCGATACGGCCGGATGGCTTCCCCGGCCGGCATCCATAGCCCAAAGCGATTGGTAAATCTCTAATCTGGACAAATTGGTCTCCGCGTACATGCACGCTTTATATACAGGGGTAGGACGCTACGTGTAGCGTTTATCCGTAACCTTTCGGTATTTACTACGCTCGGTTGGAGGCGAGTATAGCGAAAGTGCCGGCAGGACAGTCGCGAATTTTAACAATTGTGTCCAGTTAATGTGATTTTACGCTCGGTTCGGCGAAAATCTGCCACAATACCGCTGTTGCAGTGCCTGTTCCCCGGTGCATTTACAAAGGTTTACGGAACCGTATTGGAGTTTATGCGCACGCTGGCTATGATGCTGCTGCGAGAAAAACAGGATAGCCGGAGAACCTGTAGGTGAAAGAAAGCACAGGAGTGTTTTCCCGGTCGTTCATGAATAAAAAATAAAAATATAGTGCTTCACTCAATCAACAAAGGAAATTCATATGCATTTTCACAATAAGTACCTGGCCGAATTTTTCGGCACCTTCTGGCTAGTGCTAGGAGGTTGTGGTACCGCCATATTTGCTGCTGTCTTCGCAGAGAGCGCGGGAATCAACGTCGGCTTGGTAGGTGTATCGCTGGCATTTGGTCTGACAGTAATGACAATGGCTTATGCTGTCGGGCATGTGTCTGGCGGGCACTTTAATCCTGCTGTATCAATAGGCCTTTGGGTTGGTGGTCGTTTCGGTTTTGGTCACTTGATTCCGTACATCGTTTTCCAGGTGCTCGGTGCAATTGCAGCGGCATTTGTGTTGCAGTGGTTCATCACTGACGCTGGTGGCTTGGCAACAGATGCAAACGGTTTGAATGGTGGAGCTATCGGTTCACTGGCATCAAACGGCTACGCCGAAGCATCACCTGGTGGTTTCAGCATGGAAGCGGTGATTGTTATGGAAGTCATCATGACTGCATTCTTCCTGATCGTCATTATGGGTGCTACTGATGATCGTGCTCCTGCCGGTTTCGCGCCGATTGCTATCGGTCTGTGTCTGACCTTGATTCACCTGATCTCTATTCCGGTTTCAAACACTTCTGTTAACCCTGCCCGAAGCACCGGTCCTGCACTGGTATCAAAATTCTTCGGCGGCGCTGACGACGTGGTTATCACTCAGTTGCCGGTATTCTGGATTGCGCCTATCGTTGGTGCGGTTCTGGGTGCGATCATCTACCGTCTTATTGTTTCAGGTGCAGCGCCAGCAGAGCCGGCAGCACCAGCTCCACGTGAGCGCGTAGAAGTTCGTGAGCCTGAGTATCGGGATCGTGGTGAGTACCGTGGTGAGCGTGTTGAATACCGCGACCGTGGCGACTACAGAGACGATTACCGCGACTATCGCGACGATCGCTACTAGGATACCAGTTACCGGGCTTCCGGTAACATGATCTTTAAAAACGCGACACCTCGGTGTCGCGTTTTTTTTGCCTGCTAAAAAAAGCCTTTCGCCTGTAAATCTGCTCAGTAGCCTTCGTTGGTGCTGACAACACCCGGAAGCGACTTTGGCGACTGGCCGGCTTCCATGTCTGTAATTGACCGGGTAATTTGCGTGACTGACAAATGCAGCTGAGTCGGCCCGGCAACATGCGGCGTAATCACGACTTTCGGGTGATTCCAGAACGGGTGTTCCTCCGGCAATGGTTCCTCAACACAGACATCGAGCACTGCGCTGCTGAGCTGGCCGCCGTCGAGTGCCTGCAACAGGTCCGGTTCTACCACCTGGCTTCCTCTGCCAACGTTAATAAAGTGAGCACCCTGCGGCAGTAGCGACAGTAGTTCTGCATTGACGATATTTTTTGTCTGTGCGGTTAACGGCAGTACACACACCAGTACATTCAGAGGCTGTAAAAACGCTGCGGCATCACCATGCATTACCTGGTACGCAAATGCTTTAGTCTCAGGGCTTCTTTTCCAGGCACTGACCTGATAACCGGCGCTGTGCAGGTGATTAGCTACCACTTTACCAATCACACCAAAGCCCATAATACC
>CAYZVB010000490.1:0-3456 GCA_964481315.1 uncultured Granulosicoccaceae bacterium | reverse complement strand
ATTGTAGAGATATGAACAAAGGCCGGCACAACACTGGGCTTACACATTGATCCGGTACTTTTTGTGACAGATATACATGCACTAAAACAAAGCCTTGTTGAACGGTACCGAACCCGCAGTCTTGCTGTGCCGTTGACCAACGCCACACTACAAGGCATGGCAACCCGCGGCTCCTGCCGAAACTTCACAGATCAGGCAGTCGATCCACACCTTGTTCACCTGCTTTGCGCCATAGCGCTGGCCTCGCCAACCAAGAGTGACCTGCAGCAGCGCGACATCATCGTCGTTGATGACAAAAGCATTCGCGAAAATATAGAACAGTTGCTCGGCGGCAACAGCTGGACTGCCGGTGCGCCGGTGATGCTGGTATTTTGTGGCAATAACCGCAGGCAAAGGCAGCTCAGCAACTGGCATAACACCCCCTTCCCCAACGACCATCTTGATGCGTTTTTCAATGCAAGCGTTGATGCGGGTATTGCACTGTCGGCATTTGTTACCGCCGCAGAATCTACCGGGCTTGGTTGTTGCCCGGTCAGTCAAATACGCAATCACTGCACCACAATAAGCACGCTGTTAGAGCTTCCCGAATATGTTTTCCCTGTTGCGGGACTGGCACTGGGGTGGCCTGCCAGTTCACCTGCCATCAGCATGAGACTACCTTTGTCCGCGACCGTACATAAAAACCGTTTCTGCGATAAAAATATAAAAGAAAATATTGCCAACTACAGTAAGCAGCGGACAACCTCTCAGCCTTACGCTCAACAGCGCAATACTGACCGTTTTGGTGAATCACCTTCGTATGGCTGGTCGGAAGACAAAGCACGCCAATACGCCGAACCGCAGCGTACAGACTTTGGTGAATTTATTAAATCAAAAGGCTTCACACTCAAATGATAAATAACAGCAGGTAACAGACAGCGTGTATTGCACTGTGAGTAACAGAATATGATCCATCATCAGATCAGCGGCACAGGCAGCAACTGGATCGTATTTGTACACGGCTTCACCTGTGACAGCTCGGACTGGGCCTTGCAGGTTAACGCTCTGGAACAAAACTACCGATGCCTGTCTGTCGATCTGCGTGGGCATGGCAAGTCGTCTGCAATGCCCGGCCCTCTCGATATAGAGACCCATGCAGCCGACGTTGTTCACCTGTTGCACACACTTGGTATTTCAAACGCAGTGCTGGTTGGTCACAGCATGGGAACCCGGGTCATCGCTGCCGCATCAGTACAGGCACCGGCATGTGTCGGTGGCCTGGTGTTTATCGATGGCAGCATTCAGGGCTCGGGAGCACCACTTGAAGCAGCTCAGGACATCGTAAATGCAATCAGTGCGGCACCTTCGCCAAAGGAATTTATAAGTAACATGTTCTCGATGATGTTCACGTCGCAGAACAATAGCGTATCAAAGCAGCGAATCATTGAGCGTGCAACGCTCGTGAACCCGGATCAACTGATTGAACAACTGCGCCTGATGGTAATGTGGGATGCGGGCCGTGCTGAACCTGTACTGTCCCAAATCAGTACGCCCCTTGTGTTACTGCAGAGTACTACCGTGGGGGCGGATAAGCAGCGCATACAGCTTGGGCCAGGTATTAAATCGGCTTACATCGAGACAATACTGGCACTTGCACCTCACACAAACTTACACATTATCGAAAACTGCGGTCACTTTATTCAGCTGGAAGCAGCCGAAAAAACCAACAATGCAATCGTCGATTGTGCAACAGAGGTTTTCAAAGAATCTTCAGCCGGTTAGTTGAAAAACTCCCGCAGCAGCAGATAGTAATCGGCGTGTGTTTGCACGTCATTGTGACCGGTACCGGACAGCACTGACACCTGTACTTCACGCGGAAACGCATGGATCAGTTGCCTCGACCTGGCAGCAGGTATCACTTCGTCAAACTGCGCCAGAATAACCAGAACCGGCTGAGTAACCTGCGGTGCATACTCTTCAGAATTAAAATGGTCCCTCAACAGCCACCGAACCGGAAACATCGGATAAGCGCCTTTTGCAACATTAAGAATACTGTCGAACGGTGTAATTAGCGCCACCCGTTCGACCGGGAGACGTGAAGCAAGCCACATCGCCACTCCACTACCGAGGCTGCGACCGATGACAGAAACAGTTGCATGCCGCCCGGCTGCGAATTTATAAACCTGCTCTGCATCACTGAACAAATCAGCTTCAGAGGGCGACCCTTCACTACCCCCGTAGCCTCGATAATTTACCAGGTATATTGATTTCCCGGGAAACGCAGCAGCCAGCTCGGAAGCGCTCAGAGCGACCGATTCCGCGTTACCTCCAAAATACACAATGGCCTCACTCGCCGCTTCTTTAATAACTATTACCTTAAGCGACACACCGTCAGCGGCACTGACCGTTTTTTCTGCAAACCCGTGAGATACAACCGGTGAGGGAAAATAAATAAACGTACGCTGCAGCAGGAACAGCACCAGGCCGAGGCTCATGTAAAGCAACAGACCGACACCCAAAATGGTATAAAAAACTTTCACCAGTCAGCGCTGCGTGATTTTATAGATGCAGAATTTATTATTCGAAGCCACAGTAGTGCAACGACCAAACATCCGCTTAAGCTTTGCCGGGTAGTCTAAATGGCGGTTTGCAACCACCCATAGCTGGCCACCCTGGCGCAGTACCCGCTTACTGTCTTTAAACATCGCCAATGCTATCTGTTGTCCAACAACATGCTGCTGATGAAATGGTGGATTGCAGAGAATCAGATCAGCGGAACTTTCCGACTGACTGTCAAGCCCGTTGCCAGCAATAAATGTAGCCTGCGGTGTGTTATGCGATGCAACTGCAAACACCCGCTGATGATTAATTTGCGCACTGTCAACAGCAGCAAACGATTCATCAATATATGTCACACAGGTTTCATTTCGGAGCGTCTGCAGGTAAATCCCCAGCACACCGTTACCGCATCCAAGGTCTATCACCTGTCGGGCCTGCGGCAGCTCGGCAAAGCGTGACATAAAGAAACGCGCACCATGATCGAGCCTGTCCTGTGAAAATACATTTGGCAGACTGGTAAGAGCAAACCCGACATCAGGATCGGTATAGGTAACAGATGCCGGAGGTGCCTTCACGTCCAGATCAGTGACAAACGTCGAAAACACCAGCCGCGCCTTTTTTACAGCCAATGATGTGGTAACCGGCCCGATATAATTTTCAAACGCAGCGAATGCCGACTTTTGTAAATGCTTAACCATCGCCCCGGCAACCACGACGGAATTGCTGCGCAGCAGGGGTCGCAACTTCAGCAACTGATCAGTCAACAACGCTGTGGCTTTTGGAACACGGATTAACACGATATCAAAGCTACCTGACGGTACTTCGGTAGATGGAACCATCACCGGTTGCTGTGCAATCTGATTACTTTTTATATTTTCCGACAAGGCTAGAAAGCTCACAGCAGAGTCACCCCAGCTG
>CAYZVB010000489.1:0-3468 GCA_964481315.1 uncultured Granulosicoccaceae bacterium | reverse complement strand
TGAGATTTACCTGCGCTGTGCGATTTTACTAACGCTTACGAGGCAGCCGAAGATGAAGGTATAGAAGTGCAGGCGCGGGATGCAGGTGCTTTGGTGACGTGCGGGCTCAGTTCGGATAAGCCTCACCGCCTTTGTTGACACGCCAAATTGCAAAGCTGTACCGCGCGTAGTAGCGCCCGGCACAGCCTGTGTCCGTTGCAGTGTGATTATTCCTCCTCCAACACAAAACCGTTCAACGGCTTTGGTTATATTTGGCAATAATTTGATGTTCCTGTCAAGGATATTCGGTATACCAAATACATTTTTTTGATGCATCGGCAACCCACTAAACCACAGACCGCCATGCATCGTATTTACCGTGTCTGCAAGCCTTAAGTATTCGTTTATGTCTGTTGCTGAAACTGCCCGCCAGGTGACCATGTACTACGACGGTGGTTGCCCGCTATGCTCAAAAGAAGTGGCGCACTACCGTCGGCTCGACGCGCAAAATCGCGTTGCATGGATTGATATTGATCGTGACGATAATGCACTTAAGCCACTTGGTATCAGCCGCCAGACGGCCATGCGCAGGCTGCACGTCACCACCCGGCAGGGCACACTGGTTACCGGTGCGTATGCGTTTCAAACGCTCTGGCAGGAGCTTCCGTATTATCGGGTGCTGGCCCGGTTAGTATCCCCTGCACCAATCATGAAACTGGCAGACAGAGCCTACACAAGGTTTGCAGAATATCGATATAAAAAGCGCGCGGTCTGTGGTGACCAGTGCCGGCAGTAACTGCCGGCAACTTCTTTATGCCGCGCCTTCCGGCAGACTGAGCTTCGTCATTCGACCGCCATCGACAGTGTAGATCTGGCCGGTAATAAAACCCGCTTCATCAGACGCCAGAAACGCTGCCAGTGCTGCCACTTCTTCCGCCATGCCGGTACGACCGACCGGATGGATATTGCCAATGTTGTGACGAAAGCGCTTTGGGTCCGGCATCGATTCTATAAATGCATTGTTTAGATCTGTATCGATCCAGCCGGGCGCAATGGCATTGCAGCGTACGCCTTCAATGCCATGGTCAACAGCCACCGCCCGGGTCAAACCATGCAGGCCGGCTTTCGATGCACAGTAAGCTGGGTGCCGCGGGTTGGCACCCAGCCCTTCTATCGACCCGACATTCACAATAGCGCCCTGCCCCTTCAGATGCGGCATTGCATGCTTTATTAATAAAAACGGTGCAGTCAGGTTTACCGCCATTGTCTGTTGCCATTGTTCCAGTGCGCACTCTTCTACGGTACCCTCTTTCATCACACCGGCGTTGTTTACCAGCACATGCAACGCACCGTAGCGTGCGTGCACTTCTTCCACCACCTGTGCGGGCACCTGCGGATCTTCGAAGTCTGCGGCAATGCTGTCGAATACATTATCGTGTCCGCGTTGCGCGGTAATTACCGTCGCACCCTCTGCCTGCAGGCGTTGTGCAATGGCATAGCCAATACCGCTGCGACCACCGGTAACTAACGCGACCTTTTGATTAAAACGATTCATGTCACAGGCTTTCCACCGTTCACTTCAATCAGCGACCCGCACAGGTAACCTGCATCTTCCGATGCCAGAAAACACACCACCGCAGCAATATCTTCAGCACTGGCAACACGCCCGAGAGGAACAGTTTTACCGAGTTCTGCAATGGCGGTTTGCGGATCAAAACCACGCATCTCAAATCCACTGCGCAGCATAGGCGTGTCAACTTCATTGGGGCACACCGCATTAACACGAATGTTCTGGTGTGCATGATCACGCCCCATGCATTGCGTCAGCGATGCGATTGCCGCCTTAGTCATACAATACACTGCGTGATCAGGCCCCGGGTGAACGCCCCAGCACGATGCAGTATTCACAATAGCGCCACCATTGTGCATGAGCGGAATTGCTGCACGAGACAGCCGGAAAGGTGCTTCCACGTTAACCGCCAGCGACAGAGCAAGATCATTATCGGTCGCAGCGGTAACCGGCCCACGAGTAATCACACCGGCGTTATTGATCAGAATATCCAACTGCCCCATCGCATCGAATGCCTGTTGACACAGGTTATCGCAATAGTTTTTATCGGTCAGATCACCCGGCAGACAAACATCGCCATCAAGCGCTGTTCCATCACGATCGGCCACCGCCACCGTCGCACCTTCTGCACGCAGTCGCTGCACAATGGCCTGCCCTATACCACCGGCAGCACCGGTAACCAGTGCGCACTGTTGTTGGAATCGACTCATGGCTATTTGCTCTTACGTTTTACAGAACCGGTATCATGAGAAGGAAAGTAAGGGAGCCGGCAGGGTACTCTCATCAGGCACTACACCAAGCCCCGGTGCACCGGGCACATCTATATGTCCCTGCACAATACCAATACCGTTTTCACAGTAGTGATTTTCAATATAAGGGGCTGCAATCCACACGCCTTCAAGCAGTCGGGAATTTACCGTTGCCCCCATATGTACACAGGCGGCAGCGATAATGTCACCACCCCATGCATCGTCGCAGGTGTGATGCAGGTTTTTGGCTTCACATATCTCACGGAACGTTTTAAACGGTGCCAACCCGCCAATACGGGTAACCTTCATACCGAAGCCATCGCACAATCCACTGGCCACAGACTGCACCACCGTGTTAATGCTGTCTGCAGACTCATCCAGATAAATCGCATGTCGGCACTGTGCACGAATAGCGGCGACCTCTTCAATGGTATTGCACGGTTGTTCAAGTACTACCGGAATGTCTGAACATTCACGGGTAAACCGCAGTGCATCTCTGGTGGTCCAGCCACGATTGGCATCAACAGCCAGTCTGATATCAGGCCCTGTTACTTCCCACACCATGCGCACGGTTGCAATATCTTCTTCAATAGGTCGGCCTCCCACTTTCACCTGCAGACGCACAAAACCCTGCTTTTTCTTTTCAGCTGCAATGCGTGCGATTTCATCCGGAGCACCAACCCCTGTGGCATAGTACGATGGCACCCGTTCGGTGACTGCGCCACCCAGTAAATCACATACACGAACACCATAGTGCTTACCTGCAACATCATGTGCAGCAATATCAATAGCCGCCTTGGCATAGCTGTGGCCATTCAACAGATTGTTCATCTGCCGGTGTAACTGAGTAATTAATAACGGATTGCCACCGATTAACCCCGGTGCCATCTGCTGTAGTGCCGCACGCGCACCCAGTGCATGGTGCGGTTGATAGGTTGACCCGACCGGACAGGTTTCACCCCAGCCCGTCAATCCGGTATCGGTAACCAGTTTTACCAGAGTAGAGTCCAGCGCATACACTTTGGCGTTTGCCATCGTGTACGGGCCGTTCACCACCGGCAGTGGTACTTCATAAATATGCAGCTCAGTAATTTTCACAGCCCTTTCCCCGCACGGAATTCACCCCACTTCAGCCGCAGTGAGGCACCTGCCTTTGCAATAGGGGCAGGC
>CAYZVB010000488.1:0-3471 GCA_964481315.1 uncultured Granulosicoccaceae bacterium | reverse complement strand
GCACTACGTTCAAACTATTTTCTATTATTTCCGGATCTTTTGCGACAGCCTCCCCAGAGGGAGGGTATTAAACGTGCGGGTTGTACCATGGGTGCGAGCGGATAGACTCCCGCCACCACAGGGAGCCCGACGCGTCAGCGAGGAAAAAACGCACAGCGTTTTCAAGCGTGTTGATCGGTTTTAAGTCTTGCCGATCCAAAGGGCAAAAGCGGCATGGATGCCGGCGTTAGCGCAGCAGCACAGGGATGCGCGTCTGCGCGGCCGGGTGGACCGGCAATACTCAAAATGGCGCACCTCACTACGAAGTAGGTAACCAACCGCGGGCACGATATCCAAAAAGCAGCCCAAGCCAAAATCCAGAAGCGCCACCCGCAGGGCCATCATTCGCGACAAAGACTTTGGTTACTTTGGTCTTTTCAAAGTGACGCCCGCCGCAGGCTACGCCCCCAGAATAGTGCCACCTCTGGTACAATACCCGCATATCCGGTGTATTCCGCACCGTGCCGCGGCGTTCGACGCGAAAATACTGAATTTTTGCCCTTGCCGTCCGTCCAAGTGACCAGATTATCTCTGCGTGAACACGTAATTTAAGAACATTTACTACAAGAATGAGGGTTGAACTGTGTTAGAAGCCTACCGAAAACACGTCGAAGAGCGTGCTGCCGAGGGCGTTGTCCCCAAGCCGCTCGATGCTGCACAAACCGCCGATCTGGTGGAACTGCTCAAAAATCCACCAAAAGGCGAGGAAGATTTCCTGCTTGAACTGCTCAGTGAGCGGGTGCCTGCCGGGGTCGATGAGGCAGCCTATGTGAAGGCTGGTTTTCTTTCGGCCATTGCCGCCGGTGAAGCCAGTTCTCCGCTGGTCGACAAAAACCACGCAGTCGAGCTGCTCGGTACCATGCTCGGTGGCTACAACATTCAGCCAATGATCGCCGCCCTCGATGACGATGAACTTGCCGAAACAGCAGCCACCGGCTTAAGCAAAACCTTGCTGATGTTCGATGCCTTCCACGATGTGAAGGAAAAGATGGATGCCGGTAATGCGCACGCCAAAAAGGTCATGGAATCGTGGGCCAATGGCGAGTGGTTTCTGGCCAATGACGAGGTGCCTGAAAAAGTCACCGTTACGGTTTTCAAGGTGCCCGGTGAAACCAACACTGATGACCTGTCGCCTGCGGTCGATGCCTGGTCCCGTCCCGACATTCCTCTGCACGCACTGGCGTTTCACAAATTCCCTCGCGAAGGCTTCACCGATAAGCCGCTTGAGAAAATCGAAGAGCTCAAGAAGCTCGGTCACCCGGTGGCCTACGTTGGCGATGTTGTTGGTACCGGTTCGTCACGAAAGTCTGCAACCAACACCGTCCTTTGGTTAATGGGTAATGAAATCCCGCACATCCCTAACCGCAACGAAGGCGGTTACGTGCTCGGCGGCAAGATCGCACCTATCTTCTTCAACACCATGGAAGATGCAGGCGCACTGCCAATTGAAGTCGATGTGTCGAAAATGGAAATGGGTGATGTAATCGATATCTACCCGCATGCCGGTAAAGTCTGCAAGCACGGCACAGATGAAGTGCTGGGTGAATTCGAACATAAAACCGAAGTGCTGCTCGACGAAGTTCGCGCCAACGGTCGTATCCCTCTGATCATTGGTCGCGGTTTAACCGACCGTGCACGTGAAGCCCTGGGTATGGGCCCGACTGATATTTTTGTTCGACCGGGTGCTGCAGAAGAATCAAACAAAGGTTACACCCTTGCACAGAAAATGGTCGGCAAGGCCTGCGGTGTGGAAGGTGTGCGTGCCGGTCAGTACTGCGAACCGCTAATGACAACAGTCGGCTCTCAGGACACCACCGGTCCAATGACCCGTGATGAACTGAAAGATCTGGCCTGCCTTGGCTTCTCGGCTGATCTGGTCATGCAGTCGTTCTGTCATACCGCAGCGTATCCAAAGCCGATTGACGTCGACACACACCACAACCTGCCAGACTTCATGATGACTCGCGGTGGTGTTTCGCTTAACCCGGGTGACGGTATTATTCACAGCTGGCTCAACCGTATGTTGTTGCCGGACACGGTTGGTACCGGTGGTGACTCTCACACACGTTTCCCAATGGGTATTTCTTTTCCGGCAGGTTCCGGCCTGGTGGCATTTGCTGCAGCTACCGGTGTTATGCCGCTTGATATGCCAGAGTCTGTACTGGTGCGTTTTAAAGGTGAAATGCAACCTGGTATCACGCTACGTGATCTGGTGAATGCCATTCCATACGCAGCCATTCAGCGCGGATTACTCACCGTTGAAAAGAAAGGCAAGAAGAATGTCTTTTCCGGCCGCGTAGTCGAGATTGAAGGGCTTTCCGATCTTAAGCTTGAGCAGGCGTTTGAACTTGCTGATGCCACCGCCGAACGCTCTGCTTCCGGCTGTACTGTTAAGCTCAACAAAGAACCGTACATCGAATACATCACCTCCAACGTCACATTGCTGCGCTGGATGATCGATCAGGGCTATGGCGATGCACGAACGCTTGAAAGACGTGCGCGTAAAATGGAAGAGTGGCTGGCCAATCCTGAACTGCTCGAAGCCGATGCCGATGCCGAATACTTCGAAGTGATCGAGATCGACCTTAACGAAATCAAAGAGCCGTTGCTTGCGTGTCCGAACGACCCTGACGATGTGAAAACACTATCAGATGTCGCCGGTGACAACATCGACGAAGTGTTTATCGGATCGTGCATGACCAACATTGGTCACTACCGTGCGGCGGGTCGCCTGATTGAAAAATCCGGTGCCTACCTGAACACTGTGTTGTGGATAGCACCACCCACCCGCATGGACGAGCATCAGCTTAAAGAAGAAGGCTACTACAATATATTCGGTGCTGCCGGTGCACGACTTGAAATGCCGGGCTGTTCACTGTGTATGGGTAACCAGGCGCGGGTACGGCCGGGTGCTACTGTGGTGTCTACTTCAACGCGTAATTTCCCGAACCGTCTTGGTAAAGATGCCAACGTATACCTTGCTTCTGCAGAACTGTCTGCGGTAGCCGCGGTACTTGGCAAAATACCAACGTTCGAAGAGTACATGTCATTCGCCAAAGATCTCGATGCGATGTCTGATGATCTTTACCGTTATCTGAACTTTAACGAAATAGAGAACTTCCAGCACGCCGCAGAAGAGACCAAGGTGAAGTTCAAAGACATTGCCGTTACCATCGCGGCATAAAACGGTGCCCGGGAGTTCAGAGTAATCTGACCTCGCAGCCGTTAATACCACCTAAGGCGGGTTTGCTCAGGCAGGCCCGCCTTTTTTGATCTGAATAGTCTGTCTTGCGTAACTTATCGCTTCCTCAGTTGCTTGTGATAACTGCACTTATCGTGTCGTCAGTTATCGTCACTGCGTGGCTGTTGTTTTATGGTGGCACCGAAATACTGGTCACAGCGTTCTGGCGGTCCTATGACTGGGTGCAGCTG
>CAYZVB010000487.1:2615-3482 GCA_964481315.1 uncultured Granulosicoccaceae bacterium | reverse complement strand
GTGCCAGGTTAACCCGAAAGGCCCATTCGTCAGTGTAGGCGCGCGAGGTTGTGCCGGCAGGGTTCCATTCTGCTGCTGCGAGTAGCCAGGCTTTGGCACGCTCACGCATGTCGGCGTTGTCGGTGACCTTTCCGCCGATGGCGAGATGTCTAATCGCGTAGAGAAGTTCCTGACAATCAATGTAGGTTTGCCGCCAGACTGAAGCAACACGCTTGTGCTCCGGGTAGCCAACCGGTTCAGCCATGATTTCTTTCTCCATCCATGGCAGTACCGATTTCTCGTAGAAAGCAGACCAGGTGTATTTATCCGGGTTGGTTTTTATATCGCTGCAAAATGTGTTGAGCCGCTCTGGCGTCATCCACAACCGCGGATGTTCACGTGTTGCGTTTTTAAATCTTGTCTCGCGAGTGCTTAGCGGTGTATGGGGTAAATCGTTTTTAATCTCAAATTCGCGTTTTGTACTCCACGTGCTTACCGGTTGTCCGGTGTTGGCATCACACACGGCATAACACCAGCGAAACTTTCCGGCAGGGAAAGTGGTGTCCGGCGTATAGAAGTTCAGAGCAATGTTGGTAAACGTCCATGAGTCTGTGTCCGACTCAATGCGAAGGGTGTATTGTGCGTCGTCTTCGATAACCGGAAGCCACATAAAGCGCGGTGGGTTCTCGATAATCTCATGGTCGGGAGATGGACTGTATGCGATCGTTAAGCGACCGGCGCGGGGTTCATCTAACTGGATAAGTCCGGGGGGATTGACTGACCGTCCGTCGTCCGGGGCACTGTGCACGAAAATCTCCTGATTATTATTGACGTGGGGGGGGGGTGGGGGGCCCCCCACGGTTTTTTTGTTGGCGGGGTGTTAATAAA
>CAYZVB010000487.1:0-2605 GCA_964481315.1 uncultured Granulosicoccaceae bacterium | reverse complement strand
GCATAGTGCCGCCCACTCAGGTTTATTGTGTTGCCGTCGTTAAAATCACTTGGCGTATTGACGATCGTAGGCGGACTGCATTACCTCGAGCACCTTGTCCAGGCCCATTTTGTTGAGTTGCTCGATGTATTTGTCCCAGTCTTCTTCTACATCACCATTGCCGAGTATCCAGGATTGCTGACGTTCGAGCATATAGTCACGGATAGAACCCCAGTAGCGATCGTAAGTTTTTTGTTCCTCACTATTGAACGCGACACCGAGAAACTGGTCGATCAGGTAGTCACCTTCGTCATATAGCGCAATACCTTCCAGTGCAAATTCGTTTGACCACTGAATTTCATACCCATAGTCCTGGAAGTAGCCTCGACCCTGAAGTTGTGAACCTACCTGGTAAAGTGAACGGTTCACAGGACCTGCGTCCAGAAATTCCTGCTTGAAGATTGGTTTGCCGTCTATCATGTCGTAATGCATGCCTTCCACGCCGAAGTTGGCAAGGCGACGTCCTTCTTCTGTGAAATAAAAGTCGAAGTACTTAATGGTTTCAACAGGGTGCTTGTTGGTACCGCCAATTGCCCAGCCATCGGGTTTTATCGGAATACGTCGATGCTCTTCAATTCGTTTTCCACTAATTGAAGCCGGTGGTGCCATTGCTTTGAATTCGAAGCCTTCGATTTCGCTTGATAGACGGTTGTATCCGGAGGTGGATGCAAACCAGTCATGAGTTGATCCGCCGAGATTTTCGCTTAACAGAAAGTCACGTGCCGAGCTGCCACGGGTAAATATTTCTGCGTCGACCAGGCCTTCCTCATACCAGCGTGCAAGGTTTTTAATGCCTTCACGATAACCTTCGCCTGCGTATGGATGCGCAAGCTTGCCGTCTTCCACCAAAAAATCGTGATAGGTGTCAGAGCCGGATGAGCGGCCGTCCCATAGAGTGACCAGGCGGATGAATTCAGGCCACTGACGTGCAAAGTAGGGTATTTCATCAGCCTCACCGTTGCCGTTAGGGTCCTGAGTTTTAAAAGCGCGCAGTACTTTTTCGTAGTCTTCAACCGTTTGTGGCACTTCAAGCCCAAGCTTGTTTAGCCAGTCTGTTCGTATCCAGTAGGCTCTACCGTACTTGCCGTCCGGCAGGTAGGGGATGTAATACATTTTGCCGTCTGCTGCTGAAATTGCCGCAGCAATTTCCGGTTTCTCTTCGAAGAATTTTTTAAGATTTGGCGCGTGCTCGTCGATTAGATCGTTCAGCGGCATGAACGCACCTTCAGGCCCATACTGGTTGACGAAATCTTTGATGCGGCTTGAGCCGACGATGTCAGGAATATTCCCGGAAGCGAGCATCAGGTTTAACGCTTCAGTCTTGCCTGTATTTTCACTATCGGTACGCATGTTTGCACCAACAGTGACATCTTTAAGATGTATGTTGGTCCATTTACGGGCCTGCTGTTCTACTGGCCAGCTCTCTTCATAAACCGGATAGGCACGGTGGTTCATCTGGATCGTTAGTTCCAGCGGATCACCTTCAACAATTTTTAAATGGTCATCTGCGATCGCGGGAGTGTTTGCAATCATTCCCGTGAGTATGGCCGTTGAAAGTAGCAGTTTTTTCATAAGCTCCTCGCTTGCTTGCGGTTGGTTGTTACTCTTTAACACCTCCGAGAAGTATCCCCTTCTCGAAGTATTTCTGAATCCACGGATACACCAGCAGCACCGGTATAATCGAACAGACAATAATGGCAGCGGTGACAGTTTCGGCGCTGTAGGCGGCTTCAAGCTGAGTAATGGCGAATTCATCGTCATCACTCAGGTTTGAAAGGGTGTGACGTAAAAACACCTGCAGCGGAATTTTTTCTTCGCTGCTCAGCAACACCATGGCCCAGAAGAATCCATTCCAGCGCGCCACAATGCAAAACAGTGTGATGGTTGCAATAGCAGGTTTTGATAGCGGGATAAATACTTTCCATAACACCTGAAAATCGTTTGCACCGTCCATTCTTGCTGCTTCTTCAAAACTCTGTGGAATAGCCTCGAAGAAATTGCGCAGTAATATAATGTTAAAAGCGTTTACGGCGAACGCGAGAATAATTCCGAACATACTGTCGAGCAGTTGCAGGTCTCGCATATTCAGATAGAAAGGAATTAAACCTGCGTTAAACCACATGGTAAATGCCACAAACAGGTTGAAAAATCGACGGCCGATCAGTTGCGGGCGTGACAACGCATAGGCGCCCGGAATAATAAACAGAAGGCTCATCAGCGTGCCGCCGATGGTATAGATAAACGTGTTTCTGTAAGAGATCCAGAATTCCGGTTGAACCAGTATGTACTTGTACGCTTCCAACGTCACATCGATAGGTGTCAGAACGACTTTACCGGCCTGAGCAGCGAAACCCGAGCTGAAAGAAACCGCAGCGATGTAGATAAACGGGTACAGCGTGGCGACGGTGAACATACCGATCAGTATGGACACGACTATGGCAAAGAATTTGTCGCCGCGTGAGTAAAGATTCCAGTTCAGCATGCGCGCACCCCTACCATAGTGATGTGCGCGAATAGCGCCGTGAAAGCGTGTTGGCAATCATCACAAGTACAAAGGCGACCACTG
>CAYZVB010000486.1:0-3486 GCA_964481315.1 uncultured Granulosicoccaceae bacterium | reverse complement strand
AGACATTGCCGAGTGGACGCACAATACACTTGAAAACGAACACATCCAGTCCCGTCTGCGTGAACTTGGTGTGCAGATTATTTGTTACCGCGAAGTGAAGCGGGTAGAAAAAGGACGTGTTACGTCTGCCTGTGTGTTTACCGGCAAAACCGATACGCACGAGGTATCGACAGTGGTGCCGGTGACATCACGTCGTATGAATAACTCTGTGTACACCGGTCTTGTCGACCAAAAGCAAAGCTGGGCAGACAAAGGAATAGAAACGGTTACTGCGATTGGCGACTGTCATATTCCTGCAACCATTGCCATGGCGGTGTACGCGGGCCATGAATACGCCCGCGAGTTCGACGTGCCGGAAGCGCAGCGCGGGGTGTTTCGTCGTGAGCTTGGACTCGGTGGTGAATAGCGTTTAAATAAACAACGGTAATTCGGTGGTGTCTTTCATTTCTTCGAGTACGAAGCTCGCTGAAACATCACTCATCGGGACACGTTCGATCAGGCGCTGATAAAAATCGTCATAACCTGCGACTGACGCAACGCGCACCCGCAGCACATAGTCGAGATCACCGCTCATGCGCCATGCCGCAACCACTTCCGGCATGTCCATAATCGCAGCGCGAAACTGTTCCAGCCAGCCGGCCTCGTGACGGTTGGTGCGGACCTGCACCACTGCTAGCAGTGGCAGCCCGACCTTGTCCGGATTGAGAAGTGCCACACGCCGCAAAATCAAGCCGGCGTCTTCCAGCGTTTTAATCCGTCGCCAGCAGGCATTGCGCGACAGCGCGACTTTTTCAGCGAGCTGTTCGACGCTGATGGACGCGTCCGATTGCAGAAAATTCAGAATTGACTTGTTCTTTTTGTCAAGAATATCGCTCATTGGTGAGAGTTTATCCCAACAATTGGGTAAATCAATGAGTAAAAAGGGCGAATTTCTCACAGGCTCTGGTCGATAATCTCTTTACCTAATGAAAAACCGACGGTAGGTAATCTATGGCAATCTCCAGCCGACTTCCTCGTGCAGCCTCGTTGCGGGGTGCATTTCTCGATCATCCGCAGGCGGTGGGTGAAACTTACTTCCAGCATATGCGCGTGGCCGCAGGATTTGCAGGCTTTCTGGCAGTTACCGCCGGTGCTGCGCTGGTTCACGCACTGGTGCCGTGCCTGTGCGAGACTACCGCCCGTCGACGCATCGCAGTGCTTCACGATCGCCTGCAGATCCGTGTTCCGGATACAGACACCGATTCCGGCGCAGGTCAGTAGTATGTGCCGGCTGGCGGCGTGGTTTGGTGAACCGGTGCGGGTTGAAGAGCTGATTCTCGACCCCGAACATTCGCTGATTGATCAGAGTCAGGCAGCGACAGAATCAAAAATAGCCGTCAATGGCGATGGCTACGGATTTGCCTGGTACGCCGGGGACGGACGACTCGGGTTGTACCGCGATGTGCTGCCGGCGTGGGGCGATGGCAACCTGCAAAGTCTGGCGTCAATGATTTCATCGCCACTGATTTTGGCCCATGTGCGTGCCTCTACCTTCGGTGCTGTGTCACGCAGCAACTGTCATCCGTTTGTACATCAGCACTGGAGTTTTATGCACAACGGGCAGATTGGAGATTTTGGTTGTTACCGTCGCAGCCTCGAAGCCGAGTTATCGGATGAATACTATGCACTGCGGGTGGGCAACACAGATTCCGAGTTGTTGTTTCTGCTGTTGCTGGAATTCGGGCTTGCCAGTGATCCGCGGCGGGCCTGTTCGAAAACGCTTGAGTTGCTTGCACGGGTAACACACGGTAGTAGTAAAGCCAGTCGTATCACAGCGGTGTTTAGCGACGGTTCCAGACTGTATGCGCTGCGCACTTCAACGGATAACAAAAGCCCCACACTCTACGCAAAGCGCGCCGTTAATGGCGGACTGGTACTGGCGTCGGAACCGCTGGATAAAGCACCGTGGCATCCTGTAGAAGAAGGGTCGTTGTTTATCGCCGACCGTGATAATGAAACCTGCGAGCGTTTTGCGGCCTGAGTGCAGGTTTTTTAATTCAGTACTTAAACTGTTGCCACTTGTCGGCCATCCTCAGCATCGATACTTCATCAATATGGCTGGCCAGATCATTGATTGGCACCCATGCCAGTGCGTGGGATTCGTCACTAACGGTAAAGCTGTCGGAGTCGGTTACCTGCAACGCAAAACGTGCGTCGTAGTGAAAGTGAGCTGGTTCGTTTTTACGCTCAGGTATTTCATGAATATCGACATCAAATAACGCTGTGCTTAGTGTATGGATGTTTTTGATGCCGGATTCTTCTGTTGCTTCTTTTATGGCGACTTCAAGTGCATTGGTGTGTCCGTCTGCATGGCCGCCAAGTTGCAGCCACCGATTGAGCTTACGATGGTGGGTTAACAGGACATGCGTACCGGCCTGGTTAACCAGCCAGGCAGAGCCAGTCACGTGGCCGGCCAGCTGACTGCGCTCAAAGCAGTCGCTGTGGTTACTCACAAATTCGATATAGCGGTCTACTGTTGCTGACTCCTGCGGGTAGGTTTGCAGGTAGTCAGTCAGTAAGCTGATAAGGTTTTCGGCACTCATAGATTGTTTACTTTACCGGGCACTTGCACTTGTGTTGGCGTTACACGTTATTGCTGTACAGAATAAATTCCGACTTGGGAGAGTAGGTGTCGTACAGTCGGCGGCCGGCATAGTTGCTGTCCTGCGTGAGCCATCTGACATTGACAGTCCCATTCGACTTCGCAAACTCGAGCACATGGTCGATCAGCGCGCGGCCTGCACCACTGCCTCTGCGGTCCGGGGTCACAAACAAGTCGCTTAGGTAACACACCATGGAACCACCCAGCGACCTGTGCATAAGCTGGTATTGCGTAAAGCCAAACGGTGTGTCGTCGGTGTCGATTATCAGGTCACACCAGAACGGGTTGTCGGGGTCGAATATCCACTGCCAGACGTTATCGTGCCCGCCATTCGGGATGGTGGTTTTATAGAACGCCGCGTATTGATTAAACAGATCTTCCCAGATGGCTCGATCTGTTTCCTGTAAGGGACGGATGTGCATGGAAGTCTTCTGTTTTCGTTAATGTGCGGCATTGTGCCGAACCACAGAACTTAGCATTAATCAGACAGCAAACAAAGGTTGTGATAGAAAAATCACGGCTACAGCGAGAGTGCGGCAGGAACGGGAGTTACCTGGAAACCCGCAGCGTAAGCAAGGCAGGAAAGATGTCGGATAGCAGCATACAACAGAGCACTGCACGTGTTTCAACCTCGCTTACGCAGCGGGCTTCCTATGGTTGCAGAGACGGGCGGTACCGGGAAACCCGCAGCGTAAGCAAGGCAGAAAAGATGTCGGATAGCAACATACAACAGCGCACTGCTCGCGTTTCAACCTCGCTTACGCAGCGGGCTTCCTGTGTTTGCGGGGACGGGCGGTAACGGAAACCCGCAGCGTAAGCAAGGCAGGAAAGATGTCGGATAGCAG
>CAYZVB010000485.1:0-3490 GCA_964481315.1 uncultured Granulosicoccaceae bacterium | reverse complement strand
GCCTTTCGCATTCCAAACAATCAAGCCACCGCACAAATTACTTAGACCAAATTTTTAAAGAACGTTTTGTCGCACAGGTGCTGTGCAACCGAGCCGCCCATAATAGCGATGACGGCATAACCGGTCAACACTTTTATGAAATAATTTTATGCCTCACGAGCCCTGCTGATGGCTGCTTCCACCAATGGTACGGCCTGGCCCTGCGGTGGCACATGACGCGGGTATAACGGCGCTGCCCGATCATCCTTTATAGCAGTCCATGCAGTGGTAGATTCGATAAAGGCGTCTACCCCTGTGGAGCCGTATATCTTATAGAAGCCAAACAATACGGTTTCAAGATAAGAGTACAAAATTGGTTTATCGGGTTGTGCAAAATCTCCACTGGCATGCACGTACATTTGCACGTCAGCATGGTGCTCGCCGGACTCGGCTGCCGGCTCGAACTCACTGACGGTGATCTGCCAGTCAGAGGGCTCCATCGGTTTGCGGTCATAGCCGGCTTCACGCTGATCGAGCTCGCGCCAGTTTCTGTCGGGTACCGCCGCGAGCAACCCCAGAATGGATTGCTCCGCCTGTGGAACAACACTCAGGAATGCATGGTCGTAAAGATCATTATTAATCCAGGCACGCGACCAGCCGGGCACCCGTACCGCGGCCAGCGGCTGATATTTGTGGGTCGCTGTATTCACCAGCGAGCCGAAACCAATAAAACAAGCCATATACCTACCGTAAACATTAGAAATAACCCACTGGCGATTCAGCGAATTTCGGTTCTTAAAGAGACCCATTTGCACTATAAATGCACATTCGAGCCCTATACTACGCGCTGCGAGAGCGAAACAACCTTCCCAGACCGTCAATGAAATTGAAATACCAGCTGTTTGTCGTGCTGCTTGTTGCTAGCGCGTTGCTGATAGCTTTGATGCTGGCGGTCAACAATGTCAGCTTTCAACACCAGTTTATCAATTATGTAAATTCAGTCGAGCAGAAGCGTCTGGAAACTTTCATTGCGGAGCTTTCCACCACCTATGAGTCAGAAGGAAGCTGGCGCTGGATAAATCGTGGCGCCTGGGGGGTGCTGATGCGCAAACACAATGTCCAAAAGCGTCCCGGCATGCTTCACCCTAACGGCCCCCCGCGCTCACTTGCAAAGCGAAAGTCCTCTCCGCCCAGGGGCACCAGCGAACGCCCAAACCCGAAAGAGAAAAAAAAGGCCCGCCTTCCGTGGCTTACATTGCTCGACGACGAGCGCCAGTACGTCATCGGTCGACGCCAGGACCACGACGCCATGCAATGGCTGCCGATTACCTACAGCGGCGGCACTGCCGGTTATCTGGGACTAATACCCCACAAGCAACTTAGCCAGTTGCTGGACAGGCAATTCGTCCGCCAGCAACGCCGAAACTTTCTCTACGCCGCCCTTGCGATGGTATTACTGAGCGCACTAATTGCAGCCCCGCTGGCTTCCCGCCTGATCAGACCGTTGTCCGATGTAAATTGCTCAATCAGCGCGCTCAGCAGCGGCGATTACGACTACCGGACCACTACCACCCGTACTGACGAATTTGGCGACCTGGCACAGAACATCAATTCGCTGGGCGAAACTCTGCAGCAGAACCAGTTGGCCCGACAGCGCTGGATTGCAGAAATATCGCACGAGCTGCGGACACCGGTCGCGGTGTTGCAAAGCGAAGTAGAAGCCCTGCAGGACGGCATTCGCACATTCGACAACGATTCGATCAGCTCACTACACAGCGAAATTCTGCGACTGGGAAGACTTATCGATGATCTTCACCAGCTAACGGTATCTGATGTAGGCGCCCTGTCGTACCGAATGACAAACGTCGACCTAAGCCTGCTGATAGCCAATTTCCTCGGAACACACAAGATCAGCCTCGACACTAACAACATAAACGTGCGCTTCAGCTATGAGGACGCCATCATTCGCGGTGATGAAGAGCGACTGAATCAACTACTGCATAATCTGCTGCAAAACACCATGCGCTACACGCACGCACCGGGATCTCTTGATATTTCTGTCGAAAGGGTGGCCGATGCTATAGAAGTTCACTGGGCCGATTCCGCACCAGGTGTGAGCGACGAAGACCTCCCGCAGCTTTTTGAACCATTGTACCGTGCTGATAAATCCCGCAACCGCCAGACCAGCGGCTCCGGCCTGGGTCTGGCGATTGTTAACAAGATTATCGCGGCGCACGAGGGACGTGTGGCGGCCAGCCATTCGGATACAGGCGGTTTGAAGGTCACCATTACATTCCCGGTACAAGCACCAAAAGAACAAGACTTCAGGCAGAGCACGACGTGAATATTGTTATCGTTGAAGACGAAGATAAACTGGCAGAAATTCTTAGCGACTACCTCGTCAAAGCAGGATATACGACTCACATCATTTCCAACGGCACAACTGCACTGGAGGAAATAAAGCACCTTAACCCGAAGCTGGTAGTACTTGATCTTATGTTGCCCGGCACTGATGGCATTACCCTGTGCCGCGAAATCAGAAAGGACTCAAACGTACCCATTATTATGACCACCGCTCGTGCAGAAGAAATCGATCGTCTGCTGGGGCTTGAGTCCGGTGCCGACGACTACATTTGCAAGCCGTACAGCCCTCGCGAAGTGGTTGCCAGAGTCAAAGCGGTACTACGACGCGGCAAAGATATTCCCGCGCGAAAAACCGGCGGTGCCAATTTTTCGGTCAATATCGATGAAGCAACGGTACACATTTCCGACAAGAAGGCAGTGCTGACGGCAGTTGAACTAAAGCTGCTGCAAACCATGGCTGATACTCCGGGGCGCATCTACAGCCGCAATCAACTAATGTCACGAATTTACCCGGACAACCGCGTTGTTAGTGACCGCACTATAGACAGCCATGTGAAAAAGCTTAGGCAGAAGCTGGCGACGCTCGATGCTGAAGCCGAGTACATTCATTCGGTATACGGCCTTGGCTATAAGTTCGAGTACCCGCAGTAGTACCACCACCGCTAATGCGATTTTATTCCGTAGTTAGTGCAACTTGTTTACACAATTAGCACCGATATTGTTTATTCGACCAGACAATTGAGGCACGGAAATGAAATTCAAACCCTTTACATCGGCGGTTCTGCTGGTGACGACAATATCCGTATCTGCTGCGCACGCTGCCAAACCTGAGTACTCTGATGTCGACGGAGACGGTGTTATATCAGCCGATGAAATCATCAGCGCTCGACAACTGCACCGGGCTGCCATGCTTTCACAATACGACGCTAACAACGATGGCGAATTGTCGCGTGCCGAACGCAGAGTAATGCGCGACGACCGCCACAACTCCGTGCTGCTGCAATTCGACAGTGATGGTGATGGTGAACTATCGCGAGCAGAACGCCGAGCGGCCAAAGAAGCACGTCGTGCTGCTATGCAGGTCATGCTTGATGTAAACGGCGACGGCGTACTTTCCGAGCTTGAAAAGGCAGGGTTAGAAGAAGTT
>CAYZVB010000484.1:0-3492 GCA_964481315.1 uncultured Granulosicoccaceae bacterium | reverse complement strand
GGCCAGTACAGAAAAGCTCGCCCTGCAGCAGCTAGACGCCTTTGAGCGGCAATGGGGTGAGCAGTATCCTCAGATTATCAAATCATGGCGGGATAACTGGGACAACATCGCCACGCTGTTCCAGTATCCGCCAGATATTCGCAGGGCTATTTATACCACTAATGCTATCGAGTCTCTCAACAGCGTGATTCGTAAAGCGACAAAACAACGCAAGGTATTCCCGACCAATCAATCGGCAATGAAAGTGGTTTATCTCGCCATTACTGCGGCATCAAAGAGATGGACGATGCCAATAAGAAACTGGAAGCTTGCATTAAATCGATTTACCATTGAGTTCGGTGAGCGGGTGACTGCTTACCTTTAACCGTCATGGGCGTTTACACAAAACGGTTTACAGCCTCGCATTACCCAATCGGTTAGAACGTGTACTAACAGAAAATATGTAGCGCTGCGTATTGCAAAAGCATTATCGTTTTACCGTCACAGATTTCTCCTGATTGGATCATTGACATTGCCTCAGAGAAGTTGAGTTCAAGTACTTCAATATCCTCACCCTCTGTGTAGTTTCCCCCGCCTGCTGCTATTCGATCGTGTTTCTCGTAGTGTGCGGTGTAGAAAAATAGTCGTTCAGTAACAGATCCAGGGCTCATGTATGCCGTAAACGCAGGCTTCACCTCAGCTAGCCGAAACCCTGTTTCTTCTTCCACTTCCTGTTTGATTCTTTCTTCTGGCTGCGCGTTGTCCAATAACCCGGCGGCACTCTCGATCAGCAACCCATCAATATTCCCGTTGACATAAGTAGGGTAGCGAAACTGCTGCGTGAGAATGACTGTCTTTTGTTTGGTGTTATGTAAGAGGATGGTTGCACCGTTGCCTCTATCGTAGGTTTCTCGCGTTAGTGTTTGCGTCGTTCCATCTGTTCGCTTGTACTGAAAAGTTGTTTTTTTAAGAACATACCAATCGTCCGACAAAATTTCGGTTTTTTTCACGGAAACACGTGTGTTTGCCATTACCAGGCCTATGGTCAGATCAACGGTGTCGGATTGTAGCGTGCATAAACGTGCAAATACAAGAAATATCGTGCATACTCTATTTCCATGATGACTGCGGAAAGAAAAGCGCACTTGTTGGATGTACTTCATCGCAAGGGCAGAATCGAGGCGAAGTTAGTTGCGGCAGAACTGGGATTGTCAGATGACACCATCAGGCGGGATTTAAGAGAATTAGCTGCTGAAGGAAAATTGCAACGCGTGCACGGCGGGGCACTCCCTAAATCGCCAGCTGACGCAAATTTGCATCACAGACAGGAAATCGCATCCCAGTCCAAGCAGCAGATCGGAAAAACCGCCGCAGCTTTGATCAAGCCAAATCAGATTGTGATAGTTGATGGCGGGACCACTGCGCTGCAGCTTGTTTTGAATCTTCGAAAAGACCAACGCAACACGGTAATAACACACAGCCCCACGATTGCTGTTGCACTTGCTCCTTACGCTGAAATCACTGTAGTCATGATTGGTGGGGTTCTATTTCGACACTCTATGGTAAATGTCGGGGCAGCTGCAGTTGAGGCTATGTCACACATTCACGCAGACATCTACTTTATGGGAGTGACCGGAGTAGACGCAAAAGCTGGATTGAGCACTGGTGACTATGAAGAGGCCTATGTCAAGAAATCGTTAAGCAATCGTGCGGCCGATACAATAGTTATGGCATCTGCTGAAAAGCTGGAAGTTGCGTCACCTTATGTAATCATGCCTATCGCTGATGCATCAGGCATTGTCCTGGATAGCTTCGCGCCCAAAGATTTTGTGAAGTCAATGCGATCGTCTGGTCTTGAAACGCATCTCAGTGGCAGCTCTTAGTGTGTTACTGCTTTTTAAAACATCCCTTTCTTAACCGGACAGGCACAAAAATGCCTTTCTTAACCGGACAAAAATGGGTAGGACAGGCACAAAAATGAAAAAAGATCGGAATTTGGTGTAGGCTTGTAATCGTTGTAAGCAGTAGAAGTAAACTCCTATGCCCAAACCGCGAAAACAACAGATTTCGCTGGATGTCACACCTTTCTACCACTGTGTGTCTCGTTGCGTACGACGTGCTTTTCTGTGCGGCAATGATCCAATCTCCGGTCGTTCCTATGAACACCGCAGGCACCAAATAGAGCACGATCTCCTGAGGCTCGCCTCTATCTTCTTTATAGATATCGCCGCCTTCGCTGTGCTTTCCAACCACTACCACGTTGTCCTGCATGTCGATCGCGAGCGCTGTAATAACGCCGACCCAAAAGACATCATTATCCGGTGGCATCAACTATTTAAACCCAAAGAAGCGACCAGGAAGTTCGTTGACGGTGAGACGCTCGCAAAACATGAGCAATACCAGATCGATTCTTTCGTTGACACCTGGCGTGCCAGACTGCACGACATCAGTTGGTTTATGAAAGTGCTTAACGAAAACATTGCACGTATGGCGAACAAAGAAGATGACTGCACCGGGCACTTCTGGGAATCCCGCTACAAATCACAGGCTCTGCTCGATGAGAAAGCCGTGTTATCAGCAATGGCGTATGTCGACTTGAACCCGATCAGGGCAGCTATGGCAAAAACACCGGAAACCTCTGATCACACCAGTATCAAACTCAGAATTGAATGCTGGAAAAACAAAATTGAGGGGAAAAATCCGGGCTCCTTAAAATACCAGCCGAAGTCCCTGTTCCCATTTGCAGGCAGCCACAGTGAACCGATGCCACGTGGTCTGCCATTTAATCTGATCGACTACATCGAACTTGTCGACTGGACCGGTAAAGCTATTCGCGACGACAAGCGCGGATCGATCCCTGAGAACGCACCATCCATTCTGCAAAGGCTCGATATTTCGCCTGAACACTGGATTGAACTATCTACCAACTTCGAAAGCCGATTTAAGGGCATAGCAGGATCGGTCGAATCAGTGAAACAATGGTGCGCCACGTTCGGGCTGACCCGCTCTACCAATCGCAGTAGCAGTAAACTGCTATACGGCTGAACCCCCGGGCTGCAATCTCCCATCAGATACAGAATTCCTGGTGCCGGGAGTACTGCCCCTGCGTGTAGCGTCAAAATTCAGCAATCCCATTTGGACATAGATTGAATATCACGGCTTTCCGCTCGGGAAGGTTGCTAAAAAATCAGCGGTACTGATGACGCTTCCCAAGCGAATGATTGATTTCCTGTGTTTTATGCCCTTTTAACTTTGCCTGTCCATGAAGGTGCCGCTTCTGGGTATCAGGGACTGGTGGGCGAATAAGTGGCTCTCGGCAAGATGTTCGATCATCGGTGTTGTGGTGGGGGTAATACCCGGGCTGGGTGGTTCAGTTGTAGACTGGATCGCATATGGCCATGCGGTGCAAACCTCGCAAGACAAAAGCAAATTTGGCTCAGGCGACATTCGCGGCGTAATTGGCCCGGAGAGTTCAAACAATGCGAAAGAAGGCGGCGGTCTGGTACCAACGCT
>CAYZVB010000483.1:0-3507 GCA_964481315.1 uncultured Granulosicoccaceae bacterium | reverse complement strand
CCACTCTGGTTACAAGGCACTGGGTTATCACGCACGGTAACGGCAACCAGCAGGAAGTCCGTGGCGATGGCGTGGTCGGAGAACAACCGCGCATCAAGCCTGGTGAAGGCTACCAGTACACCAGTGGCACCGTACTGGAAACCCCTATGGGCACCATGGGTGGCAGCTATCAAATGGTGACTGACGACGGTGACGAGTTCGACGCGTTTATTCCAGAGTTTCTACTCTCTACCCCGCGTACGCTACACTAATTTTTTACCGTGGCCACATACGTCATCGGAGATATTCAGGGCTGCTTTGAACCGCTGCAGCGCCTGCTGGACAAACTTCGTTTTGACCCGGCAAGTGACACCCTGTGGTTTGCCGGAGACCTGGTGAATCGCGGCCCCGATTCGCTTGCCACGTTGCGCTATGTCCGGTCACTCGGTAACGCTGCAGTGACTGTACTCGGCAATCACGATATTCACCTGATGGCACTTTACTACGGGCTCAGGCCTCGCGGAAAAGACCCG
This sequence comes from uncultured Granulosicoccaceae bacterium, assembly GCA_964481315.1. Taxonomy (GTDB): domain Bacteria; phylum Pseudomonadota; class Gammaproteobacteria; order Granulosicoccales; family Granulosicoccaceae. Next base: position 2,995 of record CAYZVB010000483.1, on the reverse strand, counting down.
ACTCTCGATCAGGTTTTAAATGCTCCCGATGTTGCAGAGCTTATTCACTGGTTGCAACAACACCCGTTACTACACCGGCAGGGTGAGCACGTTATGGTGCATGCCGGTCTGCACCCGCAGTGGACAATTGAAACTGCGGAGTCACTTGCAGCCGAGCTTGAATCGACACTGCAATCGATCACCAACAGCGACGAACTCGCCCCGCTTTATGGCCCTACGACAGGGAACTGGCAGGACGCTGAATCTACCGATCAGCGACTGCGTTATGCACTGAACTGCTTAACACGTATGCGCTTCTGCACTCGCAAAGGCATACCGGACTACAAATACAGTTGCGCGCCCGGGGAACAGCCGGCAAAGCTACAGCCGTGGTTCACCGTCAAAAAACGCCCAACAGAAAATCTAACCGTGTTGTTTGGCCACTGGGCCGCATTGGGTGTCCATAAACAACCGGGTATTTACGCACTCGACAGCGGTTGCGTCTGGGGTAATACACTGAGCGCGCTAAAGCTTGAAGACTATTCACTACACCAGGCAAGTTGCAGCAAAAGCTGATCACACCACTTCGTAACTGCGTTAATCTGCTACTGGCGACAACACATAGTAGGTGAAGCGATAACCGCCTTCGTCACTTTCATCATGCAGCTCTTCAGAATCTATTTGCCAATCTTTCCAGTCAAACGACTCCAGCCAGCGATCACCTTCAAACTCATGATCAATCACCGTCAGGTACAGGCGCTGTACCTGTGACATGGCATCGGCACACACTGAGGCACCACCGATAATCATCATTTCATCAGCTGTGTAACCCTGCGCCTGCTGCACTGCCTCGGCAAGACTATGCACAACATCGACACCTTCGTGCTGCCAGTTTTTATCGCGGGTAATCACAATGTGCGGACGGCCCGGCAACACACCGCCAAGCGATTCAAATGTCACGCGCCCCATAATCATTGGCTTGCTCATCGTGACTCGCTTGAAGTACTGCAGATCACTTGAGATTTTCCACGGCAGGTCACTGTCGCGCCCTACAAGCTTATTGCGGTCCATTGCCATCATCATTGCTATTTTCATTGCCTAATAGACCCGCAGCTACCATTTATCTAAGCAGCCAAGTGTAATACGCACCGATACGCGGGCGCCATTACAGACATTAACCCCGTCCATTGGTGATCTGATCGGTTAATATCCAGTCAGACATACGGGAAATCCTTAACGGGTCGTAGCACCTGTGGCGAAGATAAAGTGCATTCGCCATTTCCGCACAGCCTACTATTCATACTCGAATTATTAATATCTGTAGACACAAAAATGTTTGAATATACCGCCTTGCACTGGGGCACTTTTATCGCAGCAGCGGCACTGCTGATTTTGTCTCCCGGCCCCACTATGGCATTTATACTTGAGCAAACCGCACGCCACGGTAAAAGCTCCGGGTTCGCAGCAATGTTCGGCATATGGAGTGGTGCATTCGTTCATGTCGTGCTCGCAGCTGCAGGACTGTCAGCCATACTTGCCAGCTCTGCCACTGCGTTCCTCGCAGTTAAGTGGCTCGGCGCTTTGTATCTGCTGTTCCTTGGCATACAGGCCCTGCTTTCGAAAGGCACTACTCACACCGCGACATCACCGGAACAAGTCACATCGAATCGAACAGTCTATATGCAGGGCATGCTTATCGCAGCGCTCAACCCGAAAGGCGCATTGTTCTTTCTGGCTTTTTACCTCAGTTTGTGGTCGACGGTGCCGGCCCGGTTAGCACACAATTGTTTCTGCATGGCATCCTCATCATTGCCGTTGCTGCACTACTTGAACCACCACTGGTTCTTCTCGGCGCTACACTCACACGAACCTTGAATAAGCAACCACACATCAACAAGTGGATTGACCGGGGCCTGGGTGTCCTTTTTATTGGCCTTGCGACCCGGCTTGCGTTAAGTGATCGAATCTAATAAGACACCAGCCATAAAAGCATGACTGAAGTGCATTCAATATAACCCCCTTACCTTTCAGTGACCGGCAACCGATCATCGTTTTCCAACAGCGACCGATATCATAATTTCACCCGAACGGGGGATGCAAATTAGCCGTTACATTTCTATCCTAATGTAACGCTTGACTGGCCAATGCGTCAGTCGAATGTCATGTTTCGCGCCGCACACAGAGCAATCTGACACATCATCTGAAGTCATAAAGCAGTAACAGAAAAAAAGAATGTCAGTGCAAGCATCAGAGTAACAGTCAATATTGTGTGTTACATTACAGTTACAACTCATACCGGTACCTCAAATGGGGTATTGCCCGAAAATCAAATTTTTTGCCACTATCCATATGGCAGAGTAGTTGCGAATTCAGGTAGCGGCAGGTGCTCTGCGAAGCAGGCCGGTTTTGGTTTTGGTGTATTAATTACAAAGGATTGTTCATGCCGTATCCACAGGGACGTATTGTGACTGAGCATCAGTTACTCAGCACTATACCGAGTAGTATGTTGTTAGATAATATACGCATTGCTTTTCTGGCATTTAACAGCCGGGCCGAAGTATTACACGCTAATCCGTCGGCTTTAAAACTGATCGCCAGCCGAGATTGGCTATGGATCGCTGACAATCGATTAAAACATCACGGCAAGCAGCCACCGGAGCTGGGAAGCTGCATTACCACTGCCTCAATCAGTAAAACTGCAGGCAGGCAAAGCACTATGATTCTCGAAAGCAGCAACGGAGACAGTCCGCTGTTGTTTAGCTTTTCTGCGATAACATCAACAACTGAAGATCCGGTAACACTGTGCACCGTGGTTGATCCAGCTGCAAATTTTACGACAAACGTCTCTGCGCTACGCGACGTATATTCGCTTACAGAGGCTGAAATCAATATCATTTCACTCATTGCAGGCGGTAAAGATTACAAACAAATCGCCAGCGAAAGAAACGTAACAGTTTCAACAGTGCGCTCGTTTACCAAGTCCATATTTAAGAAACTCGGCGTTGGCAGCAGAGCC
>CAYZVB010000482.1:0-3510 GCA_964481315.1 uncultured Granulosicoccaceae bacterium | reverse complement strand
GCTTGCCGCGCAGTTCCGCGCCCACCTGCATAAAGTGATGGTACTGGAAGACAAGCACCGCGAAGATGTGACGGAAATACTCAGCCAGTTCGACGCGTACTTCGGCGCCTCACATGCCCTGGTGCAGGCAATCATTACCAAACAAATGGAGTTCTCCGAAAGCACCGCCATCAAGCAGCAGAACGCCGGCGATTTTAACCGTCTGCTGGATGCACTGGGAGAGCTTCAAACCAATCAGAGCGATGCGCTGGTCAATAGCGTCGACGCCGCCACTTTGCGTGCATCGGAATCACTGAAAACCGGACTCATCACCGGATTCATCACCGCGCTGCTGCTGTTTTTAATTGCCTTCGTCACTACGCGCAACATACTGCAGCGCATAAACAACATGGTCAGTTCACTGCGACAGATTGCAGTCGGCACCGGAGATATGGCAGTGCGAATGCCACTTACCGGCGCAGATGAAATGACAGAACTCGCCTACTGGTTTAATACCTTTCTCGAGAAGCTGCAGCGGGTCACTCAGGAGTCTACCGCAGAAGTTGAAAGACTGGCCTTTACCGACACGCTAACCAACCTGCCCAACCGGCGGATGTTTCTGCGCTGTCTTGGCGCTGAAATGAAGCGGTCTCAAAACACAACAGACAACGCCTTTGCTGTGTTGTTTATGGACCTTGACAACTTCAAACCGGTAAACGATCAGCTGGGACACGAGGCTGGCGATGAACTACTGAAAGCGGTCGCACACCGACTGATCAATACCGTTCGCAATACCGACACCGTATCAAACGATTCTGCACAGGCTCAGCTGAGCAACTATCAACCTGAGCCCGGACAACCGGTGGTTGCACGACTGGCCGGTGACGAGTTCATGATGATCCTGACCAACATTGGCAGTGAACATCAGGCAGCAAAAATTGCAGAGCGCATCCGCGTCGCGGTAATGCGCCCGTACATGATCAGCGGCATGGAGTGCTCTATTGGTGTGAGCATTGGGATCTGTTTATATCCCGAGCACGCCAGCGACGCTGAAGATCTTGTCGCCAGTGCAGACATGGCGATGTATGAAGCGAAAAACCAGGGCAAGAATACCTATCGCTTCTTTGACCCGGAGCTAAGAGCAGCCACCGAGCTTAAAGTTCGACTCGACAATGCTATTCGTCTTGCGATACTAAATAATGAATTGCACCTGCTGTATCAGCCACAGGTTAATCTCTCATCGCAAAAGCTGGTTGGCGCTGAAGCGCTGTTACGCTGGACACATCCGGAACTTGGTACTTTCTCACCTAATGACTTTATCAAGCGTGCGGAGGCAAGCGGTCAGATCTGCGACCTCGACGACTGGGTAATTAAAACCGTTATTGATCAGTTAAAAGTCTGGGAAGACAACAACATTGCACTAACCAACATCGCACTAAATTTTTCTGCCGCTCAGGCCGCCAGACCAAACCTTGCAGGTGTTGTTAAAAAAATTGCCAGTGACAACTTGCATTTACTTAAATTCATTGAAGTCGAAGTCACCGAAACATCTGCTATCGACAATATCTCTGCGGTTGAAACCAATATCAGTGCACTGAAATCACTTGGAATAAAAATAGCCATGGATGATTTCGGTTCCGGCCACTCTTCACTGACACTTTTAACCCGATGCGAAATCGATAAACTTAAAATCGACAAAGTACTTAGTGCAGAAGTTAAATCAGACCAGAAAAGCCGCGATGTTGTGCGCTCGATCATCGAGCTTGCGTCACGACTGCAAGTCAGTACGGTTGCAGAAGGCATAGAAGATGAAATTCAGTCGAGAGCACTGCTGCAGTTAAACTGCGATCTGGGTCAGGGCTACTTCTTCTCCAAGCCTCTTACCACCACCGAATTTACGCGATTTCTGCAAAGCGACAAAGACGGATCCAGCAAAGCTGCCTAAAACACCATTCATAAAACGAATACCGGCAAGACAAGACACAACTAATTCATCGGCGCTATACTTCAGAAAAACACCGGTGAATACACTATGCCTTCGCTAGACGACGTCCTTGCAGCAGCCAGCAACAACAGCGACGCCACACTGGCCAGACTCTTTGAGCTTCTGAAAATCCCCAGTATCTCAACCGATTCCGCGTATAAAACGCAGTGTCAGCAGGCTGCAGACTGGCTGGTTGCAGACTTGCAAAGCATGGGTATTACCGCATCCCGAAGAGACACACCTGGGCATCCGATGGTCGTCGGTCACAGCGACCCTGTACCGGGTAAACCGCGGCTGCTGTTTTACGGACACTACGATGTACAGCCGGTCGATCCGCTTGAACTCTGGAACAACGATCCATTCGCACCGGCACTGGAATCGGACGGTGGCAATCAGGTTATCCGTGCACGCGGTGCAGCAGATGATAAGGGACAGCTGATGACTTTTGTCGAAGCATGCAGGGCATGGCATGCAGTGCACGGTAAACTGCCGTGTGAAATCTGCTTTCTTTTTGAAGGTGAAGAAGAATCCGGCTCACCGTCTTTAATACCGTTTCTTACCGAAAACGCTGAAGAGCTTAAGTCCGATCTGGCACTGGTCTGTGACACCGGCATGTGGGACAACAACACGCCTGCAATTACCACTATGCTGCGCGGTATGGTGGGTGAAGAAATTACTATCACAGGCCCCGACAAAGATCTGCACTCGGGCATGTACGGCGGGCCTGCGCAAAACCCCATCAGAGTATTAACCGGAATGCTTGCAGATTTGCATGATGACCAGGGCCGCGTAACACTTGAAGGTTTTTACGACGACGTACCGGCACTGCCCGAAGCCATTGCCACACAGTGGCAGCAACTGGGTTTCAAAGACAGTGAATTTCTCGGTGCAGTCGGGTTATCTGTTCCAGCTGGTGAAAAGGCACACAGTGCACTGGAGCAAATCTGGAGTCGCCCGACCTGTGAGTTCTGCGGCATTACCGGCGGCTACACAGGTGAAGGATTCAAAACGGTACTGCCATCAAAGGCCAGTGCAAAAATAAGTTTCAGACTGGTTGGCAACCAGAACCCCGATAAAATCATTGCCAGCCTGCACCGACACATTGAAAGCCGTTTACCGTCGGACTGCAGCGTTGAATATAAAAACCATGGTGGTTCTCCCGCCACCGTAATGCCAATTGACGATCCTGCGTTTGCAAAAGCACACAAGGCACTCAGTGACGAATGGCAGGTACAGGCAGTCTACGCCGGCTGCGGTGGTTCCATTCCAGTGGTCGGAGATTTTCGCGAATACCTGGGAATGGACAGTCTGCTAATTGGATTCGGGCTCGACGACGATCAAATACACTCACCGAATGAAAAATACGATTTACGCAGTTTTCAAAAAGGCATTAACAGCTGGATCAGAGTACTCGATTCACTGACCGCATCCTGATCAGGATATGCTGCTGACCAGGTAAAACAACGGAGTCGTTAATGTGAGGTACCGCAGATTCTCCGTATCTATACGTATCGCTGGCAGTCAATAAAATGACTTTTTACGCTGCT
>CAYZVB010000481.1:0-3517 GCA_964481315.1 uncultured Granulosicoccaceae bacterium | reverse complement strand
ATAACAATACAACCAGTACCGGTGTAATTAATCCAGGGGAACATGTATTAGTGAACGCAACGGTACGCGTTCCGGCAACTGCGGCAACTTCTGAGGTTAGTCTGTATTTTCGCGCGTGGTCTGAACTCACGGGCGCTATGGATATTAAACATGACAGGGTTTCAGTCATTGCACTTGAGTCATTGTTACTGGAGCTTGATCAGCAGGGTCAGACCGGCCCTGGTGGTTCGTATGTGTACAACCACACGTTAAGTAACACTGGCAATGTTGCGGTTACCGGCTTACAGCTCAGCACTTCAAACGATTTAAATGGCTGGACGTCAATCGTCTATGAAGACACCAATGATAATGGTCAGCTTGACGCCGACGACCAGAGCATTGACAGTGTGGCGAATATTGCCGCAGGAGAGGTGCAGCGATTGTTCGTTAAGGTATTTGCTCCTGCTGCTGCACTTGCCACCAGCGTCAATCAGACGCAGCTGGCGGTGAGTTGGAACGGTGGCAGTCAGACGCTTTTGGTAACCGACTCGACCACGGTTGCCGAAATAGAAATCAGTATTTTAAAAGAGCAGGCACCGGACTACGGTTGTACCGGCACCGTAGACGGTGCTTATGGGGTTGGTGGTTTTGCGGTTGAGCCGGGTAATAATTGTGTCAGCTACCGTTTGACGGCGACCAATGCCGGCCAGGCCACAGCCTTTAATGTCGATGTGGCCGATGCAACCCCGGCGTTTACCGAATATTTTGGAGCGGCAGACTGTTCTCACAGCAACTGTACTGTTGTAGAGCCTGCAGCGGGCGGGCAGGGGAATGTCATTGCATCAATACCGTCTCTTGATGCCGGTGATGTGGTAACGCTTAGCTTCAGCGTGCGGGTAGAGTGATATGCAGGATCCTATGCGCCAGACAAAACTAATCATTCGGGCACTGACATTAGTGCTGAGTGTGATTTTGGGTTTAATCTACTCATCCGTGTTGCGTGCCGAGGGCACCTGGCAGATGGGGTTGTTTGAAGGCACAACTCACCTCCAATACCTTTACGAAACCAACACCGGTGCAGGCTACAACGATTTCAATGTTGATATTCTCAATGCCGGTGAGGTGATTAATGTTCATACCTGCGGTGTAAATACCACCGACAACATTAGAGTCGTAATTGTTGATGAATTGGGTGCAACGGTTTACGACTCGACTGCTGCCGGTACCATATGCGGCAGTGATCTGAATACTACATTCGATCCTGCGGTCACCACGCCGCACCAGTTTACCGCACCGTCAGCGCAAACCTACATTGTTAGAATGTTCAACCAGAATGGCGGGTTCCTTTCCCGCTACGATGTTACCGTTACCAACTCGACGACCGATCTGGTTGATCCGCGTGATAATGGTGGACGTGTCTGGTCACTGTACTGGCGCTTTAATGCAACGACCTACAACGTTGCTAATTCTACCAGTGCAAACCTTTACGTGGTTGCGGATGGTGGTTTTGTCGGTACCTACTTTGTCTGGCGACTCGATCTGAACAACTTTGCAGGTTACGTGTACTCGCTGACAGCCAATGATCTAGGGGTTAATAGTCCAAACGCTGCCGGCGATGTGGTGGCAGGTATTAGTGTACCTACCGCCAACAACAGCGTGCAGCCGAAATATCCAATTTATCTTGCTTATCCGGAAAAGTCGTATCCGCGTCCTGTGGGCGGGGTTAATGTTTCGGGACTCGGGTTTATTGACAGCGACGGCGAGGACTCCGGTATCTCACCCGGAACCACCAGTACCATTCAGGATACGGGTACCTTTACCTTTACTACTGATCTCACAACCAGTGGCGTCTATGAAATCGTTATAGACAATAGCAGCCCCGGCGGGGGTGCGCCGGATGGCGTTTACGGACAGGGTGATATATTTCTCAGAGGCAATGCAGTTCCCGGTTTAAATACTGTGGTGTGGAGTGGTGAGGATAACAACGGAAACGTCATACCAAACGGTGCCTATACAGCAAGGCTCAGTGTGCGAACCGGTGAGTTTCACTTTACCGCACAGGATGTTGAAACCAGTGGCGGTCCCGGTGCCACCGGTATAAAAATTTACCGTGCCGAAGGTAGTGGCCTTGATTTGCCCACAACTATTTACTGGGATGATGCCACCGTTCTAAACAGTACGGCTACCGATGCATTTAACCAGGAAGGCATTTTTGATGGTGACCATAACTGGGGAACGTTCAGTGCCGGTGGTTTAGGCAATAACACCTACATTGATACCTATGCCTTCGGTCGCGTTGAAGAGCCGAATCCGGTTGGGCTGGCCATTACCGAAAATGATATACCGCTACCAACTGTGAGCAAGAGTTTCTTTCCATCGATTATCACTACCGGTGGCACCAGTACCATGCAAATCGAAATCGAGTACAACGGCGTACTCGGTTTAAGCGGTATTGCTCTGCAGGACATTATGCCAGAAGGCATGGTGCTGGCTTCGGGGCCGTCATCCTTCGGTGTGTCAGGTGCAGGATGCACCGGTTTTACCTTTAGCGCAGCAACAGTTGCCGGTGGTGGTTTGCTTGAACTGGACGGTGGCAATATCGCACCAAACAGTATTTGTACAATCTCTGCCAGTGTGACGGCAAACCTGCCGGGCAATCTGGTCAATACTACTTCCGGGCTATCCAGTAACGAACTGGCCACCGGTGTGGTCAGTAATGGTGCTTCGCTGTATGTTGAACCGCCAGCCGGTGGTGCTGGTTTTCAGTGTGACGCATCGATCTATGAATCAGAATCTGCCGGTTCATCGACGCGCCTTTACAGTGTTGACAGAAGTGCGGCGACTTACGTTCGCAATGAATACACCGGTGGTGCTTATACACCGACGCTCGACTACACCTATACCGGACTCGCGCATAACCCCGTCGATGGGTACCTCTATGCGATAGTCGATTCCAGCACCGGAAGCGTGGGTGTACCTCGCGTGGGGTCGATACTTCGCATTGAACAGGATGGTCGCATTGTTAATCTTGGAGTGCCGGTGCGTGGTCCCAACACGATGGATATGCCGATATTTTCTGACCGCTTTGTTGGCGGTACTATCGGCGAAAACGGCAGATATATAGTGGTAACAGATCTGTCGGCGACGTCAGGAACCGGTGCTGCTATTCCGGTAGTGGAGCGCGGACTGGTCCTGGACATTGATCTGTCGAGCAGCCCGCCGCAGGTTTTATACAATCGCCGGCATGGCCGTGATATTGGTGATGTGGCTGCACATATCGATGGCAATTACTACGCTTACAATACGGTGGAGGGGTTAATCACTATTGACCCTGCAAGTGGTGCAGTTGGTATTGTCGGTGGCAGCCTGACTGAAACGGTTAGTGGTCTCTCCTCTGATGCCTGGGGAGCCCTATATGCTCATACCACGGCAGGCAATTTTTATCAGGTTGATGTTGCGAATGGCAATGCAACATTAATAAGTGCACTTGCTGCAGCCACCAGCACGGACAGCGCATCATGTCCGTTTGGTGTTGCCA
>CAYZVB010000480.1:0-3548 GCA_964481315.1 uncultured Granulosicoccaceae bacterium | reverse complement strand
TGGCGCTTAGACCCGACTCCATGTGATTTCAAAAAACCTATCAGACGCTTGTGTTCGGAGGGTGGAGAGGGTTATCGCTACTTCTTCGTTATCGCTTTCTATATTGGTGGTGCTTAGGCACCTACCGGTTGGGGGTCACCTGTTGCTTACTCTCGCATTATTAGCACGATGCTGCTGCAACGTTTCAATCAACATGATCAAGCGCTTCCTTAATGTGACCTTTTGTTCTACGCCAAATGGTCATTAATCAAACGTGGTTATCGCAGTTCCGATTTCCAAAACTGATGACCCTCAACTACCAGCTTCAACCCAACACGTGCGCCGGCGCAAATACATATAAATACCAGCGGTGCGGATACCGCCATTGTTGAAAATGCCGAAACGCCCTGACCAATGGTGCAGCCCATTGCCAATACACCGCCAACGCCCATCAGTAGCGCGCCCAGTACGTGTCTGCCGAGCTCTCTGGCATCATCACAGGCTTCCCAGCGCACTTCCCGTTTCCACTTTGCGACCGCACCGGCGCCGAATATAACGCCAATCACCATGCCCATGCCGTAGTCGGTAACGCCGCGGGTGGGGGCGATGAAACTGAAGATCACCTCTCCGGGTGGCAGTACAAAAGAGGCAGACTCCAGTTGCACCTGCCGGTACATCATGGCGGATGATGTGCTGGTGATTGCCCATCCTGCAGTGATACACAGTCCGACAATAGTGCCGGTGATGATGCTGCGTTTGTCGGCACGGTAAGACGCTTTGCGGAATATCCAGTTAAGCAACGTTGCAGAAATAATAAGCGCAATCAGTAGCGGTAGGTTTAATCCGGTGATTAATTCAAACAGTGCAGGGACTGACTGTGTCTGCGTAGGGAGGTTAATTGTCAGTGGTTCAAACAGACGCACGCGAAGTTCTGAAAACAATCCGTATTGTGTTGAGAATGCGGTCAGGCCGATTAATACCACCACAACTACAGAGCTGAGATTTCCACTGCCTAGCCTGACTAGCGCGCCGAAACCGCAGGTGCCTACCAGTGCCATGCCTAAACCGAACATCAGTCCGCCAATCACCAGGCCGGCCAGTGGAAGGCGTGGGCCAAGATAAAAGCTTTCGCTAATGTTGATCCATTGCAGGAATATTAATAGCTGTGTTGACAGTAACGCCACAGCGGCTGCAAGAATCCACGTTCTTACACCGTGGGAGTCGTCGGCATACCAGTACCGTTCTAATGAGCCCAGTGTACAGAATTGATTCCATCTGGCTGCAGCCCCAATGATTGCGCCGATGAAAAAGCCGCTGGCGGGTAACAGCCATGCCGCATCTGCCAGTGATTCTGCAAACGCTGTTGTAGTCAGCTTTCACGCACCGGTTTGCAAAACATATCGTAAAGGTTGCCGATTAGGGAGCTGATATCTTTGTCGGCTATACGATAGTAGATCAGTCTGCCTTCGCGGCGAGTCTGCACCAGATTATCGAGCCTTAAACGTGCCAGTTGTTGCGATACAGCAGCCTGCGGGAGTTTTACAATATCTTCAATTTCGGACACCGACATCTCTTCGCGCTCCGTTAGCAGGCAAAGAATCAACAACCGCGTTTCATGCGAAAGTGAACGCAACAACTTGCTGGCCTTTGCGGCCTGCGTTAGCAGAGCCTGTACTTCTTCTTCCGAGGCGTCGGCGCTTAATTTAGGGAGCATGTTAATTCACAAAGCGTATCTGGCACACAGGTCGTTACAGTTTTTCCAGCATCTCGCCAATCAAAAACCAGAAGTACTCGTCGCCCGGGTAACCGATCATACGATCAATTTCGCGATTGTTTTCCACCAGAATGAAAGTGGGCGTTACGCTGGCAGGCTTTACGTTGCTGTATTCTTCAGGCATTGGCTGCGATATATCCAGCACTCGTAATGGTGCGAGCTTACCTTCCTCAGTCTTCGGGTAGGCAACTCCGATCTCCGCATGAAAGCGTTTGCAATAAGGGCAATCATCGGATTCTACGACGAGTAGCTCTGCTGCTGAAGGCGCAGAAGTTATCAGCAGGCACAGGAGTACTGCTGTGACGGTGTGTCGGATAGATTCAAAAAAACGCATATTTCAATATTACATCAGTACCTTCGCCCACTCAAACTAAACTGCCGGATAATGTCGTTATTCTGAGAGCTCGATCAACCGCACTAGTCAGCATATCAGTGCCTTGTTGGTTCTACAGGTCCTGAAGGCCGCTACTCGCAGTTGTTGTGCTGTTTCCACATCTCTTCGTTGTGACCCTCAGGAACGTTTTTGCACGGATCACCGGACAAGTAGCCGCGCAGCTGATTGTATTTATCGATCTGTTGTTTTGTCAGGATATGAGGCGTTTTTAAATGCGCCTGTAGATGGGCAAAGCGAAGCGAAGATCTGATTGATCCGATTTCGTCGAGTAGTATTTTTAGCTCATTTGAGTCTGGAACATTCTGTTGGAAACGCAACTCAAGCGCGTGCTCTTTTTTTATCAGTTGCTCGCCGAGTCTCCTTGCCTCTCGATTCATGCTTTCGTACAGCTGTTCTATCGACGCAATCTGTTTGTCAGACAGCGCAATCTGATCTCGCATTTCCAGTAAATGTATCGGTCCGGGGATTCCATTTAATTCTGCTGTTTTTGCAAGCCCCCATCCGGCTCCAGCTCTTAGCTGTTCTATGTCTTTGTTTGAAAGGCTTTTAATTTGGCGATTTTGTTGACCGGTGTAAGGCGATACGTGAGTGTGCTGTGAGTCGTGGGAATGATCGTCTGCATGTGCTGGTACGATGAAAAACAGGCTAGCAACAAATGCCGTGCTTACATGTTTTATTAGTTTGACCGGTACTAGAGTTAAGCGGATTAGTGCCACAGTAATTATCTCGTTTGGAATATATCTCGTTTGGTATAGCCAGTTAGCAAGCTTGAATATTCAAGTATTTATATGTATAAATGTTAGTTGAAAGGCTTTCGTTAAATCAAGCGTCTGGAGGGTGCCGTGCATCAGAGCCGCAGAACTATTCTTACCGCCACGGTCAGTGCGGCCGTTACTGCTTTCTTCAGTCAGCGCAGCGCAATTGCCAATACCGTACAGCTTGAAGAGGCGATTAGTCAGTTCAGCGAAGGGCAGAGAATAGAGGATGAAACAGTCGCTCTTAAAGTTCCCGAAATCGCTGAAGATGGTAACAGTGTGCCGGTCAGTGTTTTTGTAAACAGTCCAATGACCGAGTACGACTATGTTGAATCAGTTGTGTTGCTTTCAACAGGTAACCAACAGCCAAACGTAGTTACTTTCCATTTCACTCCGCTCAGCGGGTTTGCTAACGCAGTAACGAATATTCGACTTGAGAAAACCCAGGATGTGATTGCACTTGCCAGGTTAAGTAATGGCCGAATCTTTAAATCGTCTAAAACCGTAAAAGTAGCACTAGGCGGACTTACCGACTGGTAAATTTGAAACACAACCGGCAAGTGCCACGTAAAAGCCTGCTAGACACGACTAACACGCAATCCACATCCGACCCGGGTAGGTGCCTAAGCACCACCAAAAAAGAAAG
>CAYZVB010000479.1:0-3555 GCA_964481315.1 uncultured Granulosicoccaceae bacterium | reverse complement strand
GTGTAAATGCGCTGGTGACTGATGGTTTTGTGCGCGACACAGATGGTATATGTGCAGTAGGGCTGCCGTGTTTTGCGGCGGGTGTCACCCCAAACTCACCGGCACGCAACGGGCCGGGCAGTGCCGGGCTGCCAGTTGTGTTTGACGATGTGGTTATTAATAGTGGAGACATTATCGTCGGCGATGCTGATGGCATTGTAGTCGTACCATTTGAACGGATCGACGAAGTATTGGCAGCACTGCCACAGGTGCTGGAAGCAGAAGCAGCGCTCGAGGCGAAAGTGAAGGGCGGGCTGCAGTTGCCGGACTTTGTGACTGATTTACTGGCCAGTGATCAGGTAAAGATCATCGACTGACCGGTTACCCTTGTTAATGCAGCAAACTAACCGTGAAACGCTGAGATTAACTCTTCACAGAAATCTTCGGGGTTTACCACCGGCCACAGGTGGTCGGCATCGGCAAGCTGTTTAACTGAAATACATTCCTGCTGTCTGCCAAGCCCGTTGGCGGTTACCTGATAAAAGTCCCGTGTATTGCTGCCGTAAGCAATCATGGTTGGTACAGCGAACGTATTCAAAGACAACTCCGGTGGTTTCATAGTAAGCAGCAGATTCAGTGTCTCTGCATTGTCGAAACAAATTTTCTGTATGTACGATGGCAGTTCACGGAATGCGCCTGGCCGTCCGACAGCATCGTCAAGAAAAGCCTCAACGGCCGCGCTTGCCGCACTCGTCTCCAGTAAGTGTGCAGTGCGGGCAAACATCGCCAAACGGTCGGTAGTGGCCTGCTCGCGCTGGTCAGCATCGGTTAACAGGCTGGCGGCAGCCGGCTCGTACAGGAACAGTTTTTTAAAGACGTGGGGATTTAGCAGGCTTGCATGAAGCGCGATGTTGCCGCCGTATGACCAGCCGGCGCACAGTACGTCGTGAAGCTCAAGTGCTTCAATCAGGTGTAATAGATCCGTTGCATGGCGTGTACTGCCAAACTCTGCGCCATTGTCCGGCCATGGGCGTTTTCCAAAGTAGCGCTGCGAAGGTGCAATGACATCGTATGAGTCGGAGAGAATGTCTATGTGTTTCTGCCATGTCCCGGCTTCGGACACCGACCCGTGCAACAGCACAAGGGGTTGACCGGCACCTTGCCTCACCGCATCGAGGGTATAGCCGTTAATCTCTACTGAAATAGTCGTCACGATGCATTACTCCACACGAACTCTTAAACCAGACTATCACAGTTGTATTCATTCGCAGCAAGATTTGCGCAGGCAAAAAAAATGGCGCTCATGTAGAGCGCCATTCATGGTACAGCCTGAAAGCTATTGCTTTATTTAGGCAATGAACCTTCAACACCCTGAACGTACCAGTCCATAGAGACCAGCGTCGGGAAGTCTTTCAGGTGTTTTTCACCGTTGGCACAGTCTTCGGCAAGCTCACCGTCCTGCTTGTAAACCGGGCACGGGAAAGAATGTCTTTCACCTGTACGCAGGCTTTCTTCAAGTGCCATGGCCTCTGCTTTGAGTTCGTCAGACACGTTGCCGTAGTCGGCCATGACAACCATACCAACACCGTTGCCGGCACCGTCTTTAGAAAGTCCCCACCAGGTATCGCTTTGTGACCAGCTGCCATCAAGCACAGCGGCAACACGGTCTATATAGTAGCTGTCCCAGTCGTCGACTATTGATACCAGATGGCTGGTGTCACCAAAGCGGGACATGTTAGATGCCTGGCCAAATGCGTATACGCCTTCGTTCTTCTCGGCAATAGTCATCGGTGCCGGGCTGTCAGTGTGTTGAACAATGATGTCCGCACCGGCATCGATAAATGCCTGCGCCGCTTCTGCTTCTTTGGCAGGATCAAACCAGGTAAATACCCATTTTACGTCGATAGTTGCTTCCGGGTTGTGTTTGGCCAATTCCATTTGAAAGGCGTTAATACCACGTACAACTTCTGGAATAGGGAATGATGCGATGTAACCAATTTTGTTGGTCTTGGTCATCTTGGCAGCCAGTAAACCCTGTATCACGCGACCTTCATAGAAACGGGCAGAGAAAGTAGAAACGTTGTCTGACTCGCGTTTATAGCCGGTGGCATGTTCAAACTTTACATCAGGGTATTGCTTTGCCACTTCATTAGTTGGATCCATGAAGCCAAAAGAAGTGGTAAAGATAATGTCGTGACCGGTTTCGGCAAGCTGCGTGATCTGCTTAACCGCTTCAGCACCTTCAGGTACGTTTTCAATAAAGGTGGTTTCTACCTTATCGCCAAATTCGGCTTCAATGGCCTGACGGCCGATGTCGTGGCGGTATGTCCAGCCTAAGTCACCTACGGGGCCAACGTAAATGAATCCGACTTTGGTTTTATCTGCGTGAGCAGCGCCGCCCAACATCATGGTTGTGGCTGCTGCTGCGAGTAATAGTTTTTTCATACTTAGCGGTATCTCGGTTGCGTCCGTTACTAGGACGGTGGGTTAAAGGGTTTGCCTAAAGAGGCAGGGGCACTTTGTCTGATTATCCCGGGGTTGCGCGAAATGATAACCAGAACCAGAATCGTAAAAATGTAGGGCGCCATAGTGAGCGCGGTTTTCCATTCAAGCTGCCAGGTTGGAAACAGGTTGTCGAAGCGCAGTTCTGAAGCCCATAGCAGCCCGAAGATATAGGCACCGCACAATACACGCAGTGGTTTCCAGGTGCCAAACAGAATAAGTGCGAGCGCCAGCCAGCCTTTACCGACGGTGACGCCTTCTTTCCAGTCGACGTGAACCAGCACAATAAACGCACCGGCAAGTCCCGCCATGGCACCGCCAAACAGTATGCAATAAAAACGGATCTTTGGCACGTTGTAGCCCAGTGCGTAGGCGCTGTCGTGGTTCTCACCGACGGCGCGTATTACAAGGCCGGTGCGGGTGCGCTGCAGCACGTACCAGATGAGTGGTACGGCAATTAATGAAAGCCACACCAGTAAGTCCTGCCCGAAAATATCCGGATGATCTGCGACCTGCACCGAGGTGTAGTTAACGCCGAAGAAATTGCTGCCTAGTGAGTTGCTAAGCCCTGCACCCAGAATACTCAAGCCCAGACCCACTGCCACATGATTAGAGCGCAGCCCCTGTGTCAGAAAGCCGAAAACCGCAGCCAGTAAAGCACCTGCAAAGGCGGCAGCGCACAGCGCCAGGATGTAGTCTGTCAGCGTGAAGAACCGCTCTTCTTTTTGGCAGAAGCCTGGAATCAGTTCTTCAAGGCAATTAATCGTTTGCAGGTTATAGGCGGCGATATACCCGAACAGCGCACCGATTAACATCATGCCTTCAACGCCAAGGTTAAGCACGCCCGACTTCTCCACCACCAGTTCACCCAGTGCTGCCAGTAGCAATGGTGTGGCGAGCAGAATGGCAGCGCCAAGCAGCTTCATCAGGAACGCAATAGTTTCCGGAGTCATGACAGCACCTTTGCGGTTTTTGATTGCGGTGAGGTGTGCCAGCGCACGCGATACTGATCTAGCATCGCGGTGCTAAGAAAGGCAAACAGGGCGGTGACTTCAATCAGATCGGCGACTGAGT
>CAYZVB010000478.1:0-3559 GCA_964481315.1 uncultured Granulosicoccaceae bacterium | reverse complement strand
CTTACTGACCGGCAGGTGTTCAAGAATGGTTTCGGTTAATTGTTCACCGATGGGTATTAGCGGGTTAAGCGACGTTAACGGATCTTGAAATACCATGCCAATATCACTGCCGCGAAGGCGTCTGATTTCATCTTTTGAAAGATTGTCGATGCGGTTTCCGTTTAGGTGAATTTCACCACCGGCAATACGTGCCGGTCGGTTGAGCAAACCGATGACAGCATTACCGGTCATTGATTTTCCGGCACCGCTCTCACCGACAACACCGAGAATTTCACCAGCCTGTATATCAAAGCTGACTTCATCGACAGCACGCAACAGTGCACGACGGGTGGGAATTTCGACCACTAAATTTCGAACACTGAGTACCGGATTAGTCATTAGCTCAACGCAGCTTCGGGTTTAATGCATCACGCAACCAGTCACCCAACAGGTTGACTGACAGCGCCAGTACCAGCAGTGTGATAGCCGGGTAAAAGAGAATCCACCATTCTCCTGAAAAGAGATAACCTTGTCCGATACGAATTAACGTACCGAGTGACGGCTGGGTTGGCGGTGCACCAACACCCAGAAACGACAACGTTGCCTCTGCGATGATGGCAAGCGCCAGACTGATGGTGGCAATAACCAGCACCGGGCTTAATACGTTAGGCAGTATATGTAACGCCATAATGCCAAGTGGTTTACGGCCGTTGAGTTTTGCGGCCTGTATATATTCTTTGTTTTTTTCGACCAGCGTGGCGCCGCGCACCACGCGCGCAAACTGCACCCAGTCGGACAAACCAATGGCAATAATGAGCACCCAGATGGCCATCTGATCACGCAGATGCACCGGCGTAAAACCTTTGGCAATACCGAAGATTAACATCGCCACCAGAATGGCTGGAAAGGTCAGCTGAACATCAGCCACACGCATAATAATGGTTTCGACCCAGCCACCAACATAGCCTGCCAGCAAGCCTAAGCTTATACCCAGCACCATCGCAAACAACACTGCGGTAAAGCCGACAAACAAAGAAATACGCATACCGTAAAGAATGGTACTGAACACATCCCTGCCCTGATCATCAGTGCCAAGCCAGAACACATCGCCGGTAAAAGCGTTGGGTTCCATGGGGCGCGAGAATCCATTCATAAGGTTTAGAGTTGCCGGATCGAACGGATTGTAAGGTGCGACCCACGGAGCCAGCACCGCACCCAGCACCATGACCAGTACCACCAGAAAAGACACAACAGCAACCGGTGATCTTGAAAAGGACCACAGGAAGTCGGAACGCCATGCTCTTTGCAAACCGTCGATCATCAGTGCGCCCTCGCACTTTTATCGGAATGCAAACGCGGGTCGATGGCGTAGTACAGCAGATCGACAATCAGGTTAATGCCGACAAACATGACTGAAATTAACATTAGGTACGCCGCCATGACCGGTATATCGACAAACTGAATAGCGTTGATAAACAGCAGGCCAACCCCCGGCCACTGGAATACTGTTTCGGTAATAATGGCAAACGCGATGATTGCACCAAGCTGCAGACCGGTGACTGTAATCACCGGCACCAGTGTGTTTTTTAGTGCATGGCGAAAATGCACCGACTTGTCGCGAAGCCCTCTGGCACGTGCAAAGCGAATGTATTCCTGTCGCAGCACCTCGAGCATTTCGGATCGCACCAGACGCATGATCAGTGTCATCTGATACAGACCCAGGGTAATCGACGGCAGTATGAGCGCTTTTAGTCCGGACGCGGTTAGAAATCCGGTCGACCAGAAACCGAGCTGCACCACTTCTCGACGGCCAAAGCTTGGCAGCCAGTTTAGCTCAACTGAAAACAGATAGATTAACAATATGCCAATTAAAAACGTGGGCAGTGACACGCCGATAAGTGACAGCGTCATGACTATATTAGAGGCGATGCCATCGCGATAGATGGCGGTTAGTACCCCCAGTGTTACGCCGAGCACAATAGCCAGTAAACCGGATACTGCGGCAAGCTCAAGCGTGGCGGGGAGTCGTTCGGCAATAATAGTGGCGACCGGTCGACCCTGCCGGAAGCTGACACCAAAGTTACCCTGTGATGCGTTTTTTAGAAACTTGTAGTACTGCACCGGAAACGGCTGATCAAGCCCAAGCTGTGTGCGCAGCCGTTCGATGTCAGCGTCGGTACGTTCCTGACCGAGCATGTTATCGATAGGGTCACCGACAAAGCGGAACATGGAAAAGGCAACCAGGCCAACTACCAGCAACACAACGATTGACTGGAACACACGACGGATGATGTAGGCTAGCATTCAGTAACTGGCATAGAGGTGTGCAGAGTGGTTATGAGGAAAGAGAACGTTGCAGGTTACAACTTACTTCGGGCAGCCCCTTCCAACACCGGAAGGGGCTGATCGATCACTACAGGTAAAACACTACGACTAGTTCAGTTTAAAATACTTGAACTTGGCTGCATCGTCAGGTGCAACAATAGTGTCTACGCGACTGGCCATACCCCAGTTAAGTACCTGGTGGTGAATGGGGATATACAGCATTTCATCCTGCACTACCTGCCAGATTTCAGCGATCATCTGGTTACGTGCTTCAAGATCGGTTTCAGACGCCAGCGCTTCGATTTTAGTATCGATCTCAGGGTTGGAGTATCGTGTGGCATTCCACGAGCCATACTTCTCACCTTTGGTGTGCGCCAGAAAGTTGAAGATGTATTCTGAGTCGTAGGTAGGAACACCCCAGCCGAGCATGTAGAAGTCGGTTTCGAGGTTACTGAGCAGCGGAAAGTGCTGTGCTTTAGGTTTAGCGTCGAGCTGCACCTTCACACCGATTTGCGCCAGCATACCTACTGCTGCCTGACAAATTGCTTCGTCGTTGATGTAACGATCGTTCGGGCAGTCGAGGCGGATGCTAAAGCCATCTTCATAGCCGGCATCGGCCATCATTTGTTTGGCTTTGGCGTTGTCGAACTCCGGTACGGCGTCGAGCGCTTCGGTCCAGCCGTTCACAAACGGAGGCATGGCGACACCTGCAGGAATAGACTGATCACGCATTACAACTTTTTTGATGGCTTCGCGGTTAATCGCCATGTTCATGGCCTGTCGAACGCGCACATCGGCCAGCGGGTTTTTACCGTCGACATCATCGGCGGTCAGATCGTCGTCGCCCTGATTCATGCCAAAGAAAATAACGCGGTTCTGCGGTGCGGTTATGACTTTAAGGTCACTGGCGGCGGCAACACGCTGTAAGTCCTGTACCGGTACGTCCTGAATGAAGTCGACTTCACCGGAAAGCAGTGCAGCAATACGGGTGGCCTGGTTTTGAATCGGTGTGAAGACTACATCTTTTACCTGCATTGGGAATTCACCGGCGCCCCAGTAATCGGCGTTGGCGGTAAGCACGGTTTTTACATCGGGCTCGCGGCTAACCAGCTTGTACGAACCGGTACCGTTGGCATTGCGCGCAGCGTAGGTTTCTTCACCGCCTTCAAAGTCCTGCACCTTAACGGCGTTGTTTGCGTCGGCCCAGTCTTTGTCCATGATGAACATGTTGGTCAGGTTGTTGGGCATGATCGGG
>CAYZVB010000477.1:1609-3600 GCA_964481315.1 uncultured Granulosicoccaceae bacterium | reverse complement strand
CGGTGTGTATTCTTTACCGTAATGCGGTGCGGTTCCTGAATGCCTGAATTTGCATCGGAATTGCTCACTTTCTAAGTACTAAATCGCTGACTCCAACGGAATTCGTCACGCCTGACCATGTTTTTACGCGCACTTACACGTACCGGTAAGTGGCTCCTGTACCTGTTGGCGGGGCTGCTTGTGCTGATAGCACTGCTGACCGCTATTGCGCGATTTGCGATTTTTCACGGCAGCGACTACAGCGAGCGACTGGCGTCAGTTGTCAGCCGCTACGTCGGCAGTCCGGTACAGATTGAAAATATTGATCTTGTCTGGGATCGGTTTGATGCGGTGGCCAGTCTGTCTGATGTGCGGATATTGTCTGCCGAAGGCCAGACTGATCTGGTGCTGCCATCGATTGAGCTCGAATTAAACCTGCGTGAAATGCTGCTGCAGCGCAATCTGTCGGTGCGTAAGGTTCAGCTGAAACGACTCTCGCTCGAGGCCGAGTATAAAGGTCGTGGCGAGCTCGAAATTCTCGGTCGTGAAATACGCCCGCAACGAAACGGCAATGGCAGCGGCAATAACACGGCCACTCTTGCAAACGATGATTCTGCTGATGAATCGTCCACCGTAAGCCGGGGGCGCAGCGCGCTCAGCTGGTTGTTTAATGCACAACGGATTGCCATTCTCGACAGTAACATCACGTTAACCGACCACACACGCGATACCACTTACCGGGTAGACAACGTCGATATCCGCGCCTTCAATGATAACGACCTGCATCAGATCAGAATCAGCAGTGCATTACCCGGTGCGATCGGGCAGACCAGCGTTGCCTCATTCGACTTTACCGGCAACGCGGATAACATCAGGGACTGGAAAGGTCAGTTCTATATCGATGCCAAACAGCTTAACCTGCCAGAGGTTTCCGGTTATATCGATGCTGGTAACCAGAGCGTCGAAGGCATTGCCGATCTCAAAGCGTGGGGTCGCTGGCACGGCACCAGAATAAATGAGCTTAGAGTACTGGGAGATATAGCCGGTTTTGGCATGATCTCATCGCTGCAGCATTCATCTGTACCTGCAGAATTGTCTGCAAACAATGTTGGTGTTGATCTTAACTGGCAGCGTGACGGTCGCGGCTGGCAGGCGACGTTCAATCGTTTTGCCATAGACTTTGACAGCAACCCGGATAACCTTTTGCAGTTTGACGGTTTGGATCTTAGTGAAGTTCGCGATGAGTACGGTGTTCGTCAGTATCGCATGGCTGGTCCCGACCTCGATTTCGCAAAGCTGCAACCGTTACTTGCGTATGCATCGTCGGTTTCCGGTGGCCGCATTCATGCCGGAGGGCTGCGCGGTGGAATGGTTAGCAACTGGCTGGTGGCAGGCGAAGTGTACAGCGGCAAACCTGTGTTAAGTGCACTGAGTGCCGACGTTTCCAATGGGAGTTATCAGTCGCCGCAGCTAACCGCATCGGGAGTGGCTGCTTCCGTTGTGTTTGCCGATGATGCAGGGCAAATCGAAATAGAACCGCAAAGCACACTGAGCAGTGCAGCGCTGTTTAACGAAAGCACACCGTCGGTCAATGTTGCGGGTACCGTGTTGTTTACCCGCACTGATGATCGATGGTTGTTCGGTTCAGACAACCTGACAATCAGTAACGACGATATCAAAACTCAAAGTGCTTTTAACTTGCGGTTAAATCAATTTGGTCAGCGTTTGATCGACTCTGTGGTATCGGTCGAGTACGTCAACCTTGCTAAAGTCAGGCAATACCTCCCTGCTAAAGGTCTGAAACCCAGGCTGCGTAAGTGGTTGAATGAAGCAATACTGGGCGGTGACATTGTGCGCGGGCAGATCAACGTTAGCGGAGATTTAAACGACTATGCACCGGCGCTTGGTAAGGGTGAGCTGTTCGGTGAAGTTGATATCGTTGACAGTACGGTTAAGTTCCGTCACGACTGGCCGGTTGCCACACAGATGGATGGCAACCTGATATTTAATGC
>CAYZVB010000477.1:0-1599 GCA_964481315.1 uncultured Granulosicoccaceae bacterium | reverse complement strand
CGGGGGCAATCAGGGAGGCGCGTTTCAGTGATGCACGACTGTTTCTGCCAGACTTTAAAAACCCGTTGCTGGAACTGCAAACCAATGCCATTGGTCCGCTTGATGACATGCTCGACTTTGCGCAGCGCGGACCACTGGCAAATCGCATTGGTGGTTTTTTCGGTGATGCAAAAGGCAGCGGTGCATCGCGACTGTCGCTTGATTTGATTGTGCCGTTAAAGCGCGAGCTGAAAGATCAGCTGGTGGTCAATGGTTCTGTGTTACTTGAAAATGCTCAGGTTAATGCACGTAAGTTTTCACTTGACCTTGAATCTGTTACCGGTGAGGTACGTTTTAATCGACAAGGGGTATTGCTTGATGATCTGCTGGTTCGCTACCTCGGTATACCCGTTAAAGTAAATGCAGTGCAAAAGCAGCGCGGTAGCCAGTCGGTAAATTCAATTGTTGTAGACGGTCCGATTGCTGTGTCGAGTGTGCTTGGTTCGTTCGGTATTCCGCTGACGAAAAATTTTGAAGGTATATCCGACTGGCAGGTGCAGCTTGATGTCACGCGATCAAAGCCCGGTGCCAAAGCCACGGTCGAATTGACTGCAAGCAGCGATCTAAGTGGCACGGCGGTACGCTTGCCGGTGCCGATGAACAAGGCTGTCGATACGATTATGGCTGCCAAGCTCTATCGTAACTTCAGTGCAAAAGATAAAGACTGGTGGCTGGATATCCCGGGCCTTGCGCAAATCCGAATGCGTATTGCGCAGGATCGTAAGCTTGAAAGCATGGCGATAGCGCTCGGCAAGTCGAACAACACCGTCCTTCCATGGCGCGGTCTAGCGGTACACGGTGATGTAAACCGCATCGACACCATGGGGTGGTATCGCTTTGCCACCGGCTTAAAGTCGTCGAAACCGCAGCGTGAAACCGAGCCTTTTCCGCTGTTTGCCAAGGTGCAGGCTCGCGCCATGCTGGTGGGTACCGAGAATGTCGGGCGCGGCGTGTATATCGCCTTTCGCGACGGCGACGAGCAGGTGCATCGTGTCGAAAGCCCGTGGGTAAACGGTGAGCTTCGAAGCGCTTTCGGCAGAACAGCTAACCAGCCGCTGGTGCTGCGGCTGGATAACCTGGACAAACGTCTGCTGCTGGCACTTGGTACTGATGGCAAATCCGCTGGCTCGAACGTGACAGATCGTACATTTGATCCTGCCGGTTTGCCGCCGGTCGATGCCATTGTAAAGGAATTGAAATGGGATAATTGGCGCTTGTCGCGGGTGGCTGCGCGAACCAGTCCGAGCGAGTCCGGCATGGCGATAACCTCACTCACTGCGCGTCGGGACAGTATTCGTATCAGCGGCAACGGTCGCTGGGATGCCATTGCCGGCAGGCATTCCACCTCACTCGACCTCAATGCCAGCGTTGACGATCTTGGCAAGAGCGTGCGGGCGCTGGGTGGCGGCGAGTCTTTTGCCGATGGCCAGGGCGAAGTAGCGCTGTCGTTAAACTGGCCCGGGGCAGCGTATCAGCCGGATCTGGTGGCGATGCAGGGACAACTGTTCCTGAGCTTCCGTGACGGGCGGGTGCTTGGTGTTGAGCCGGGGGCCGGCCGCA
>CAYZVB010000476.1:0-3602 GCA_964481315.1 uncultured Granulosicoccaceae bacterium | reverse complement strand
GTCCTGCGGTGCTGCTCATGCAGAGGGGCCGCACGATAAGGCGATTAAGGCGCGCCAGGCTATGTTTCAACTGTATTCATTCAGTGCCGGAGTGCTGGGCGATATGGCCAAAGGTAAAATTGAATATGACGCCGAGCTTGCAAAAGAGCTGGCCGGCAACCTCAATGCCGCTGCCAATCTCGGGCAAAGCGCTTTTTGGCCCGCCGGTTCCGACAACAGTAACCCGGAAAACTTGAAAAACCGCGCGCTGCCTAAAATCTGGGAGACTTTTCCTGCCATTGGTGAGAATGCCCAGGAACTCAAAGACGCCGCCGCCGTGCTGGCAGCAGAAGCCGGAAACGGTATCGATGCGCTGCGTGGCAGTATGGGAGCCGTGGGTAAGTCTTGCAAAGGCTGCCACGACGAATATCGCGCCAAAAAACGCTAACTCGCAAGCCGGTGTGGCAGTGACTCTGGCTGCACCGGCTATGCTTTAGAGACTAATCAGGTACTAATGATAAAAGTTTGGGATCTCTGGGTTCGGTTGTTCCACTGGTCGCTGGTAATTACCGTTGGCTTTTTGCTGGTTAGCGGTGAAACCGGTTTGGGTTTTTTTGACTGGCACAGATTTGCCGGAGAAGTTGCACTGGCGCTGGTGCTGTTTCGATTGCTGTGGGGTTTTGTTGGCAGCAGCAATGCCAGCCTGATGAGTCTGGTTGTTAACCCTATGCTGGCGTTGTCACACCTGCGTGATCTGTTGCGTCGAAAACCGCATCAGGAACGTGGCCACAATGCTGCCGGCGGCTGGGCTGTAATTGCCATGCTGGCACTTATTCTGGTGCAGGCAGGTACCGGGTTGTTTATTGCCGACGATGAAGGTTGGGTTGAAGGTGCGCTGTACGGGGTAGTTCCGGTTGATATCAGTGATACCTTGTACAACATTCACCATACTGTGGCCGATCTGATAAAACTATTGGTGATCGTACATATACTAATGATTGCCGTTTACTTTTTTATTGGCAGGCAAAACCTGGTTAAACCCATGATCACAGGAAAAATGCAGTGGCTTGATGATGCCAAAGCACCGCAGGTCAGGTTTCGCAATCCGCTGATCGGACTTTTGTGTGCGGCGGCTGTTTTTGTTGGCATGGCGCTGGTGGTTAACTGGTTTTAACCGGTCCCGCTGGTTTGTTGTTTACTTTACGCCCATTACTATGTGCGGTGTTTTCCAGCGGTGCGTTTTCAAACAGGTTTGCAATCACTGTTGTTATGGTGGTGTGCTAGATTTAAAGTAACTGACTTTGAGTGCACCGGTTCTGTGTGCATTGTTCAACATTCATGAGTTCTATTGCAGTCATACTGGCATGTGCCTTTGTATCAGGCCTGGGCTTTCGCCATGTTGGCTATCCGCCACTGCTCGGTTATCTGATCACCGGGTTTATCTGTGCGGCGCTCGGCTTTGGCAGTGCGGCGCAACTTGAACCAATTGCCAGTCTTGGCGTCACCATGTTGCTGTTCACCATCGGATTGAAGTTGCGTGTCGATGTACTGATGAAACGCTACATTCTGGTGCCGGCACTGGTACATATGGTGGTGGTTATTCCGCTCACTGCAGCGGTTATTATGTTGTCAGGTGTGTTTTTTTCGGTGTTGTCTTTTGACAACAGTGCCGCGCCCTGGACGCTCGCACTGGCGCTGTCTTTCTCCAGTACCGTGTTTGCGATCAAGATCTTCGATGAGCGCGGGGAAGGGCAGTCTTTTCATGCAGCCATTGCCATTGGTGTGCTGGTTATTCAGGATGTACTGGCCGTCGCCTATCTGGTGGTGGCTTCGGGTAAGCTGCCGTCCGTATGGACGCTGCTGTTTATACCACTGGCACTGACCGGCCGCTGGTGGCTGCCGCTGGTAAAAAAGCTAATGAGCCAGGTTGGTCATGGCGAATTGCAGTTGTTGTTTGGTTTTGCGGTAGCACTTGCCGGTTACGAGTTGTTTGAACTTTTGCACCTAAAGGGTGGTTTGGGCGCACTGGTTGTCGGTGCGGTATTGGCAGTGGCCGATCCTGCACGTTCATCCGAGCTTTACAAAAGGCTTTTAAATCTGAAAAACCTGCTGCTGGTGGGGTTCTTTTTACAGATTGGCTATGCAGGTATACCGTCAGCGGAAATGCTTCTGGTGGCACTGGCACTACTCGTGGTGCTGTCACTGCGGCCTGTTATCTATTTCACGCTGTTTACGTTTTTCAGGTTGCGTGCCCGTACGTCAACGCTGGCCGGAATCGCCCTGACTACCTACAGCGAATTCGGCTTGATAGTCGCCGCCATTGCGGCTGCCGAGGGTTGGATTAGTAATGAGTGGCTGGTGACGCTGGCGCTTGCCATCGCGCTGTCATTCTTTGTGGCAACGCCGTTAAATAAAGGCGTACACCGCTGGTTCCGGTCGGTAAAGCAGCAGCTGTTAAAGCACGAAAAACAACGCCTTCCTGAAGAGCATATCGAAAAAATTGAAAATGCCCGCGTGGTATTGCTTGGTATGGGCAGAGTCGGCCAGGGGGCGTATCACCATCTGACTTCGGAGTTTGGCAATACCGTAGTTGGAGTCGATGAAAATTATGAACGTGCCGAACAACTCAAAGCTCAGGGTTTTCGATGTGTGCACGGCGATGCATCGGATCGTGACTTCTGGGAGCGCGCCGGTGTGACTGATTGCGAAATGCTGCTGGTGAGTTTAAGTAGTCACCGCGAGCACCTTGCTGTTGTGCATCTGGCACGTGAGCTCGGGTTTACGGGCACTATTGCAGTGACTACGGGGTTTAATGATGAACGTGAACAGCTTGAGAAGCTCGGCTGTGTGGCATTTAACCTGTACGCTGATGTGGGTCGCGGCTTTGCGGAGACGGCTGCCGAACGCCATGGTTAAGCGCCACGCTAAGTGCCATGGCTAAAAGGCAGGGCTAAGCGCTATATAAATCGCACAGTGCAGCAACTATACGGAATTCGACTGCAGCCACGCCATTACATCATCGGCGTTTTCTCCAGGTGGAAATACCGGATAATAGACCTTCACAATATTGCCATTCAGCGCAATCAGGGTGATTCGTTTGTACAGTTCCATACCTTCCACTTCAAACGTCGGTAACTGTAACTTCTGTTTCAATTCGAGCTGTTTGTCACTGAGCAATTCAAACGGCAGATGCA
Organism: uncultured Granulosicoccaceae bacterium; assembly: GCA_964481315.1. Lineage (GTDB taxonomy): Bacteria > Pseudomonadota > Gammaproteobacteria > Granulosicoccales > Granulosicoccaceae. The sequence continues at coordinate 429 of CAYZVB010000476.1, read as the reverse complement.
GTCTTGCTTTTGCTTCCTGTTGATATTCAGTTGTCTGCACACTAACGCCAAACACCCGGGCATTGAGTGTGGTTAGTTCAGCATGGTGATCACGGAAGCCGCATGACTGTGGTGTACAGCCGCGTGCGCCGGGTATTCCATCCCAGTTATCAGGTAGTGGGGTATCAGGCCGGCCGGTCATTGGATAGATGTAGTACACCACCCGGCCGGGCAGCTGTGCAATGGCCATTGTTTCACCATCGGTAGCGGGTAACTCGATATCCGGTAGCTGTGTTGAAAGCAGGTGGTCGGCAGCGCCATCATCGACGGGAGCTGGCAGGTTATCAGGCAGATCAGTCAGGTTCATGGCGGCCCAGTATCTGTAGCATTATTTACTAGTATAACAGGCATTTTCTGCCACGGAACGGGACCGACGCAGGTGATGAATAC
>CAYZVB010000475.1:0-3609 GCA_964481315.1 uncultured Granulosicoccaceae bacterium | reverse complement strand
CTGCTGGCCGACCCCGAAGCGCTGACTGACATTCTGCTTTATCACGTACTGGCCGATGCCAACGTCGACAGTGGCACGGCAATTTCTCTTGCCGGTACTTCGGTGCAGGCAGCTAACGAAGACGATCTGCAGATTTCACTGACTGACGGCAGTCTGTTTATCAACACTTCTAAGGTGATCACCGCCGACGTGGTTGCGACCAACGGTACTATCCATGTCATCGACAGCGTACTGCTGCCACCGGCAGGTGATGACAGCGCTAGCCAGGACGACAGCGCCGGTGAGCCGGTTGAACCGCAGTTGTCGAATATTGTCGACACCGCTCTGGCTGCCGGTTCATTCAACACACTGGCTGCAGCACTTGAGGCAACCGGACTGGTACCGGTTCTGGCCGACGAAAAAGCCACCTTTACTGTTTTTGCACCGACCGATGAAGCTTTTGCGGCCCTCGGACAGGAAACCATCGATGCATTGCTGGCCGACCCAGACACCCTGCGAGACATTCTGCTGTACCACGTGATTTCCGGACAATCAGTGAACGCAGAAACGGCAATCAGTCTGGCCGGTTCTTCGGTAACCACTGCAAACGGCGACGATATTGATTTATCTCTTGATGCAGGACGATTGTTTATTAACCAGTCTCAGGTCACTGCAACAGACGTTGCCGCAAGCAACGGTATTATTCACGTGATAGACGCTGTACTGCTGCCACCTGCTGATGAGCCGGAAGCACCTGCGCTCGACAGCATCTACAACACTGCCATTGCGGCCGGTAACTTCCAGACTCTGGTAACCGCACTGCAGGTGACCGGACTTGACGGCCCGCTGGCCGGTGGCCATGAAGTCTACACAGTGTTCGCGCCGACTGACGATGCATTTGCTGCTCTTGGACAGGACACTATCAACGGCTTGATTGCTGACCCTGACACGCTGAAAAACATTCTGCTGTACCACGTTGTGGCTGATGTTGCGGTAGATTCAGGCGCAGCACTGAGCCTTGCCGGCAGCACCGTGACAATGGCTAATGGCGATGCGGTTCAGGTAAGCGTTAAGAACGGTGAGCTGTTTATTAATAATGCCATGGTCACTGTGACCGACATTATGGCGACCAACGGTATTATCCACGTTATCGACACCGTACTGATCCCTCACTAAAAATTAAACAGTAGTGCCAGACACCCGGTTCCCCCAACCGGTGTCGTTAGCCCGGCCTTTCATTATGGCCGGGCTTTTTTTTATTTTGCTTTGTTAATGCGTAAGTACAGCCAGCTGCTGATGATGGTTAAGACTATTTCGAAGCTCAGCCCAATGAGGTTGAAGCCGGAAAGTTCACCGTCGACAATAACGCCATAAAAACGGCAGGCGCCAACGAAGAAAAAGATAATTGCTGTTGCTGCCAGTGCCGATGGAATTCGCTCCCGGGCCAGGCTCGACCAGTATAGAAATACCGCAAGCCCGATTTGAATGCCGCCGTAAGTGGCGCGGATATCAGTGAGTCCGGAATTATCTGCAGTGATACCGGCCTTGGTGGCAAGTGTGATAGGGCTGATCAAATAAATCAGGCCGAATACGGCCAGAATCGCCGCGATTATTCTTAGAAACAGATTGGTGTTCATTGGCAGTGGCCTGGGTGCTTGGGGGAAGTGGCGGGTCGGTACCGATGTCTGCGTTACGCAGGTGTTGTTGTGTTGGTTCAGTTGTCACGATAGCGTCAGTCAGTTGGCATAACTTGCCAGTAGCCTTGCGGCTGCAGTAATCATGGTACCAAGTGTAATGACCATGCCAAACATGCGGTATCGAATATCCTCAATTGGCTGGCTGATGCCGTAGGCGTGAATCAGCCGCCCGCAAATCAACGCACAACCCAGCGCATGGAATCCGGCACCTACGTGTATCCGTGATTCCAGAAAGTAAAGCAATAACAGTGTCAGTGGAATGTATTCTGCGAAATTGCCGTGTGCCCGTGCGGCACGCTCAAGTTCAATGTCTCGCCCGCTGCCAACAGCAACTCCCCGTGCGCGGCGCAACAATATGGTGCGAAAGCTGAGCGCGACAAACAAAAAAGCCAGAATAGCTGCATACAGCGGTGTGTACATGATGGGCTGCCGTCTATCGAGGAGCGCCCAATATACTGTATTTCCAATTTATACGCTTCTGCGCCGTCAGCGTTTACATGAGCAGTGATTCAGGTATGGTACCTGACGAAAACCGGCCGGATGTTACGGCGAATCGAAATGAAGTTCAGAACTGAAAATGGATAACGACACTGCTACGCGATACCAGGAACTCGCGCTTTCTGACTATGATCGTGATGAGCTCAATGCCGAAGTGCTAAGCCGCAATCATCCGCTCGGCAACGATGTTTTTGAATACACCAACGATCATTTCAATCCGCAGCTTTATCAGTTGCTGTTTAATTTTCACCCGAGTCACTTTCAGGAGGACGAAGGTGTACGGCCAGCCATTATTCTGGGGCGGCGCGGTTCCGGAAAAAGCAGTTACCTGAACAATCTGGCACATAAGGAACATATTGCCGCGATTCCGGTTAACAGCTGGGATATTGTTGATCTGATCGAACGCCAGGTCAGTGTCATATTGCAGTCTCAGGAGTCTATCGATCCTGAGAAAGTTGCTGATATCTGGCATCTGGTGTTTCTGACGTTGATAGCCCGTCACATCTGCAGTATGGACGCAACACGCCAGTCCGTTCGATCTTTACTGGCAAATTTTCCGGTCAGAAATATCGTGTCCAAGTCGATTGAAGTTGTCTCGACCGAGGTACTCGACTGGCTGCGCACAAAACACGCGGAAAATTCCAACCATGTGTTTAACGTGAATACAATATTTTACGCGTTGAATCTGGGTGAAAATTCACTGTCAGGGTTCGAAACAGCGTTGCATAAGATTGCCCGTGATTGTGGTAAGTGCATAGTTTTAATGATCGATAACCCGGAACAATTGCACCAGGATTTTCACGAAAAGTGGGAAAGTTCCTACGTCGATTCAAACAAAGCCCGCTGGAAAACCTATGCCGGCCTGTTAACTTTGCTGTCGACCTTCAATGAGGGAAAGATTGCCTTGCAGGCCAGGTACTGTGTGCCGGCGGAACAGTATTTTTTTCTTCGCGAACGTTCTACTGCAATTCTTAAGCATCTGTCGAAAATTCAGGTGTTGCACTGGACCAGTGGTGAAATACTGTCAGCGCTGGCGCACAGATACATGGTTTATTTGCAATTGCACCGTGGCAATCGCAGCGGCACCCGCTATCAAAATCTAAAAAAGGTAGAAATCTACACCAGAGACGGTGCGTTTGAGTTTTTTCGAAAAGTATTTGAACCTAAAATTAAAAACTCACGCGGCTACGAAGAAGACGCCATTACCTACCTGCTGCGACACACACAGTTGTTGCCCAGACAGATTATTATCTACCTCAATGAGGCGATACATCTGGCTTTGTGTGAAGACCCGGGTTATGACCTGACGCAACTGGAATCCCGATTTATCAAACAGGCTATTCACAACAAGGAAGGTTTGCTGGCTGTCGAGGTTGTGGACTCTTACGCGTCGGTGTTTCCTGAAGGCAGCGACATGATGCGTGCTGTTGCAAAG
>CAYZVB010000474.1:0-3633 GCA_964481315.1 uncultured Granulosicoccaceae bacterium | reverse complement strand
GCCTATACGCACCAATTCATCCGGACCGGTAAAGTATCCGACGCCCAATATCAGAAATATCCAGACGGCATAAACTGAAAAAATAACGATCGTGGTAAAAATTGAGAGATAGGTGGATTTAATGAACGGTGACACAGTGATCTCCTGATGAATTGCTTCAAAACAAAGGTATGATATTTTTGATTTTGTGTCAAATATATTTGACTTTACTGGTTAGCATTTTCTGTGCTCAGGAAACCACAGACATGGATCTACCGGGATTTAATCAACCAATCAGGTACCGCCGGGCTGAAATAAATTAACCGCGTAGTAAACAGTTCCTGATACGCTGCACAGCGTACTGAGTTGCAACAAGTCCGGCCCACTGCAACCTTCTGGTCGCCGGTACATCGCAACGTAGAATGACAATACCAGTGCTATTTTGGCACTCGATAACTAACGCAACACACGCGTTTTACACCGTTAACGGCACACCATTATCTTTTGCGGTTATACACAGTATTGTCGGTACAGCAGATTTAGCCCAGTCATCAGGCTTAATACAATGTGCAGCCTGTTCACCAAAACAACTTTCAAGCATTTCGGTATGTATAACACCGGGGTTTAGCGCCACCGCAGCCATACCTTTCGGCAGATCTTCGGCAAGCCCCTGGGTTAATCCCTCAATACCCCACTTACTGCCACAGTAGGCAGCAACGTCAGGTGCTACCGACCTGCCCCATCCACTACTGAAGTTGACGATCACGCCGCGTTGTTGCTGCACCATTGCCGGCACGAACGCTTTTATCATATGAAACACACCGTTGATATTCACATCCATCAGTTGCGAGAATTCTGCTGTTGGCACTTCCCACAACGGTGCATTTGCATTAATTATCCCGGCGTTGTTTACCAGAATATCCGGCACGCCGAATGATGATATGACGTCCTGTGCCCAGGCATCGACTGCACTAGCATCAGTTATATCTATAGCGTTAAAGCGGTGCTCTGGAAACTGACTGACTAACTCGGCAATGGTGGCTTTGTCGCGACCTATACCTGCCACGGTATGACCTGCGCGAATAAATTCCTGCGTCATTGCGCGGCCAAGGCCACGTGTTACACCGGTAACAACAATTGTTTTTTGAGTCATGAATTTTCAGGTGTCAGTGTGTAGTTCAAACCATACACAACAACACCCTTATTCAACAAGCAACAACACGCAGCGATTTATCACCGTGCTTAACCGCAACTACAGCGAATGGGTTATCTGCAGTTAATCCGCAATCGGGTACCGGAACCCGGCAGTATGGCGACATTGACGGCTGTTGCCAGCCCGTCACCACCAACCACAAAAGAACCGCTGCCTGCGGACTCGCCACCACCGACCGCTGCTGCCTTAAACTGGCATTGCTGACCCGGCACAGGTTTGAACTGACGGGTGCGACGCGGTGTGATGTCTGCGGTTTGTTTTCCAGACAATGAACGCAGTGTGACTTCATACCGCTTCGACTTATCGACAATACCACTGCCAAAACGATTATGCGGTGTGGCCCACTCAATATTCATGTTGTACGCATCTGCACCGGTGCCAGCTGGTTGCAGCGGCCCTGAGCCACTGGCGCGTGAAATACCCGGAAAGCTCAGATCACGTGGATACTTGTATGGAAAGTGCTCGTCATAACCAAAGCCAAACAATGACTCAATAGCCGCCGAAAAACCCACCCAGGTATGACCAACATCTTCATACCGTGCAGTAAAACCGACCTTTGCCTGGTTAAGCGCCTGCACAAACGGTTTGCCCTGTGTTTGCCAGTCGATAATGCGATCCTGCTTACCGTGCAGAGTCATTAGAAAAGCAATGTCGGTCCCGCGCCGCTCCACCAACTGTTGCTGGTGGTTCATCCAGTCCCATACACCGACGCGAACATCGCGAATGGCGCTGCTGTACAACCCGCGATTCACCACCGGCAGGTTACGTGACTTTGCTCCCCACAGCTGCACCAGTTCTTCTGAAAATTGCGGGTTGCTTTGATAGTTTGTCATTGGCTCGTTGGCATAGACACCGGTAAGCACCGACCCGTAGCGGATGGCCATTGCCAGCAGACCGGAAGCTCCCATCGAATTACCGGCACCGTATATACGATTGTTGTCGACACTGAGCAAACCTGCCTGCTGATCAATCGCACGCATGACCCGTTGTTCGGTGAAGTTTTCAATGTTACCGCTTACCGGACCATTGCCACCGTTGCGATAGTCGTGATCGGCCGCATAGCCAAACCACCATGAATGTCGTGCACCCACTGTCGGACCGGGGTCGGATGGAAACAGCTGAATAACCTGCCATCCATACTGCGCTTCCATGGCGTACTTGTGTGGTTCCTGATAGGCGTGCAGCTCAACAAACAGCGGGTATTTCTTTTTCGGGTTGTAGTTCAACGGCAATGCCACTGAATAGTTATAGGCATAACCGTTGAACGTCGGGTTCCAGCGGCTGTAGTCCATAAACTGCGTATAAATTCTGCCTCTGCCGCCATTGGCAGATACCGTCAGCACATCAACAGGTGCTGCAAAACTTTCGTTCACCGGTGTATCAAGGCTTACCAGTGAACGCAGGTTCTCGCGTCCGCCCTGTACGCTGGTCACTGCATAGTACGCAGGCGACCGGTCAGACGGTTGTGCGGTATAAACAAACAATCCGGTATCGTTACTCAGCGGTGCGGCAAGATCATTTATTACAAAGTTATCGGGCACATGATCACCGCCGTAAACATTGACCGATGTATCACTGCCAAGTGCTCCCCAGCGTGCAGTCAGCTTTGTTGCGCTGCCAAGGTTGCTGCGGGTAATAGGTGCGTTGTAACGATAGACGTGATAACCATCCTGTGAACCGGTTTCGCGCCAGGTAAGAAACGTTTGACCGGAACGATGAAACGCTGCAATGCGCAGCGATCCGACTGTGGCGGCCGGCGGCGTTACCGCGGGTTGCGACGACGATGCCGACGCTGCAGGGGTACGTTTGGTTGTCGCAGGCCGCGGAATTTCCACAGCAACACCGTCACGCGAAACATTGTTTCCTGTATTAGCGTTGCTATTGCTGCTGATAGCAGCGCTGTCAGGTGCGGGGCCGTCACCGATTTTAATCAACACGACGGCAGGTTTTGACTGTGCGCCGTCGTTGTCTGAAATCACATAGCTGAACGTGTCGGCAGTGGTTGGGCCGCCGTAGTGGGTATACGAAATACGGCCTTTGGCATCAATGTTCAGGTAACCGTTGGTTGCCTCACTGGAAATGTACATACTGCCAATATTGAACGTACCGTCGGGTTCGGTATCGTTGGCCAGCACATCGATTAGTACATTACCGCCCTCGGCAACGGCAGCGTAATCTGCCTTAAGTACCGGCGGCTGATTGCCTTGCGCGCCGGACGCACCGGCAAGCAGCGTTAATAACCACGACAATCGAATTACAGCAGACTTCATCTGAGCACTCGTGTACGGAAGATCCGGCCAGCCATACACTACATGCTGTCGATCATTCCCTGGAGAAAATTCGGACCGACCTGCAGCAGTCCGTCAATACACCCGCCGACGGGTGCCGTTTTAGGTAGTGCAATAAATCATCATGCCAAGTTAGCGGGGTCACTACCCGTA
>CAYZVB010000473.1:0-3640 GCA_964481315.1 uncultured Granulosicoccaceae bacterium | reverse complement strand
AGTACCGGTGCGTCGTTAACTGCGGTAAAAGTGATATCCCGGGTCAGGGTGTTGCTGTCGGCATCACCGTCGCTAATGGTGTAGCTAATAGTTCGGGTGAGATCTAATGGATCATCACTGCTGTTTTCGTAGCTAATTGAGCGGATTGCCGCCTGATAGTCTGTCAGTGACGCTGAACCGGTCAGGTTTAGCACACCGGTAGCGGCATCGTAATTTCCGCTAATTCCGGATTGATCAGTGAATTGCAGCAAGTCTTCACCACTGGCGAAATTTGCCGTGATTGCTATGGCTGCCGACTCGATATTAATATCGTCAACGTCACCGGTGGTGAGGTTGCCTGTCGTGATAACCGGCAGATCATTCTCGGTGTAGAGCACCGGCAACCCTTCGATCGTTGCCAGTACCGGGGCATCATTCACCGCAGTAAAGATAATATCCCGAGACAGGGTATTGCTGTCTAAATCACCGTCGTTAATTGTAAAAGTAACAGTACGGTCCAACACTGAAGGGTTGTCACTGGTGTTGTGATAGGTGACAGATCTCAGTGCGGTTTGATAATCGGCGACTGTGGCACTGCCGCTCAGGGCCATCACACCGGTCAGTGCATTGTAGGTGCCGGTAATGCCCGACTGATCAATGAAGCTCAGAATATCTTCACCGGCGGCGAAGTTACCGCTGATCGCAATACTGGCAGAATCAAGCAGTGTGTCGTCAACATCTGTCAGGGTAAGGTTCCCGGTCAGGTTAACAGGTACAGCATTTTCAGTATAAGCCGCCGGCAGTCCTTCTATGGTCGATAACACCGGCGCATCATTCACCGCAGTAAAAACGAGATCTCTGCTCTGCAGGTTACTGTCTGCGTCTCCGTCGTTAATGACAAAGCTTAGGGTACGTGTCAGAGCGGACGGATCATCACTGACATTTTCATAGGCGACTGACCGCAGCGCTGTCTGATAGTTGGCAATGCTGGATGAACCGGTGAGCGTAAGCACACCGGTCGATGCATTATAGTTGCCGGTAATACCGGACTGGTCGGTAAACACCAGCACATCTTCAAAAGCTGCGAAGTTGTTGCTAATGCTAACTGTGGCTGACTCAATCAGGGTGTCATCCACATCGGTCAGAGTGAGCGTGTTAGTGATTTGTGTCGGAGCGTCATTTTCCGTGTACTGCACCGGCAGTGATTCAATCAACGAAAGTACCGAAGCATCGTTGACAGCGGTAAACTCAATGTCGCGGCTAAGCTGGTTACTGTTGAGTTCACCGTCATTGATGGTAAAACTCACCGTGCGGGTCAGTGCTGACGGATTGTCACTGGTGTTTTTATAGGTGACCGTCCGAATTGCTGTCTGGTAGTCTGCAATAGTAGCACTGCCGGTCAGACTCAGTATTCCGGTAGCATTGTCGTACACACCGATGATACCGAGTTGGTCGGTAAAGTTGAGAATATCCTCACCGGAACTGAAGTTACCGGTGATTTCAATGTTGGCTGATTCAATGGCGACATCATCAACATCGGTAAGTGTCAGATTGCCGGTAATGAAAACAGCGGCGTCATTCTCGGTATAACTCGCCGGCAAACCTTCAATGGTGGAAAGTACCGGCGCGTCGTTAACCGCAGTGAATGTGATGTCGCGGGTTTCAGTGTTACTGTTGGCATCGCCGTCGTTTATGACAAAACTTAACGTTCGAGTCAGGTCGGACGGATCATCGCTTCCGTTGACATAGCCAATAGAACGCAGCGCTGTTTGGTAGCTGGCCAGTGTTGCGGATCCGGTCAGGCTTAACTCGCCGGTGCCTGAGTTATAGACACCAGTAATGCCCGACTGATCGGTGAAGGTGAGAAAGTCCTGCCCAATAGCGAAGTTTCCGGTAATTGTAACTGTGGCATTTTCAATGTTGGTATCGTCCAGATCACCAACTGACAAATTACCAGTCACAATGACAGGCGTATCGTTTTCAGTGTAGGTGGCCGGCATGCCTTCAATGGTCGCCAGTACCGGTGCATCATTCACCGGAGTCAGTGTGATGTCTCTGCTGAGTGTGTTGCCCGGGGTATCTCCATCATTAATAGTGAAACTGACGGTGCGGGTAAGCAGGGATGGATTGTCGCTGGTATTGTCGTAGGTAATGCTGCGAAGTGCTGCCTGGTAATCTGCAACAGTGGCACTGCCTGTCAATGTAAGTATACCACTGACCACATCGTACGATCCGGTAATGCCGGACTGATCGGCGAAGTTAAGGTGATCTTCACCAAACGCAAAATTATTACTGATCGCGACAACGGCTGATTCGATATTGGTGTCATCGACGTCTGCAAGACTTAAATTGCCAGTGATAATGACTGGTGCATCGTTCTCGGTGTAGGCCACCGGCAGGCCTTCAATGGTAGATAATACCGGTGCGTCGTTGACCGCAGTGAATAAAATGTCTCTGCTGAGTGTGTTACCCGGCAGCGCACCATCGTTAATCGTAAAACTGACAGTGCGGGTTAGTGCAGACGGGTCGTCGCTGGTGTTGTTGTAAGTGATCGACCGAATGGCGGTTTGGTAGTCTGAGACCGTGGCGGTGCCTGTCAGCGTTAGTATGCCGGTGCTGCTGTCATAGGTGCCGCTGATACCGGATTGATCAGTAAAATTCAGTTGATCCTGTCCGGCTGCAAAATTGTTACTAATCGCGATTGTCGCAGATTCGATGTTGATATCGTCGACATCAGACAATGAAAGGTTCCCTGTCACAATGACAGGTGCCTCATTTTCAGTGTAGGCGGCCGCAACCCCTTCAATGGTGGACAACACCGGCGCATCATTAACAGCGGAAAAGTCAATTGCTCTGCCTAATGTGTTACTGGGCAGTGCGCCGTCGTTGATGGTAAAGCTGACCGTGCGTGTCAGTGCGGACGGGTTGTCACTGGTGTTGTTGTAGGTGACTGAACGAATGGCGATTTGGTAGTCCGAAACAGTGGCGCTACCGGTCAGCGTGAGTACCCCGGTCGCATTATCGTAGTTGCCGGTAATCCCGAGCTGATCAGTAAAACCAAGAATATCTTCGCCTGCCGCAAAGTTACCGCTAATCGAAACAGTAGCCGATTCTATGTTGGTATCGTCAACATCTGCCAGGGACAGGTTACCGGTGACAATAACCGGCGGATCATTCTCTGTATAGGCGACGGCAAGCCCTTCAATGGTAGACAATACCGGTGCGTCATTTACTGCGGTGAAGTCAATATCCCGGGAAAGCACATTGCCATTGGTATCGCCGTCATTGACCACAAAACTGATGGTGCGGGTCAGATCAGAAGGGTCATCACTGGTGTTTTCATAGGTAATGGTGCGCAGCGCGGTCTGATAATCTGCAAGGGTCGCAGCGCCGCTCAGCGAAAGCACGCCGGTGGTGGCATTGTAGCTGCCCGAAATCCCCGATTGATCAGTGAAGTTTAGAAGATCCTCACCGTTCGCAAAGTTGCCGCTAATAGAAACTGTCGCGCCTTCTATCTGAGTGTCGTCGAGATCATTGACAGACAGGTTGCCGGTAATCAGTACTGCAGGGTCATTCTCGGTGTAGGCAGCGGCCAGCCCCTCAATGGTGGAAAGCACCGGCGCATCGTTTTCAGCGGTAAAGCTAATATCGCGACTTAAGG
>CAYZVB010000472.1:2955-3655 GCA_964481315.1 uncultured Granulosicoccaceae bacterium | reverse complement strand
CGAGCCGACAAGCGGTGTGACCAGAAACGGCAGCAACGAGACGAATATTGACGGCCCCCTGAACAGACGGGGCAGGTTGTTCACGCCGGTGGCAATGGCCAGGCCCAGGACGATTACCAGCGGAGTGACAATGGCGGTGTAAGTTAGCGTAAAAAAGAGCGCGCGGTAAAAAGGCAGATCAATCGCTTCTTTTAGAAAGTCCCCCATACTGTTTTTTGTACGCCATGCGGCAAGCAGTTCTTTCGATGCAAGATGAGAACGATTGAAATACGTGGCGAGCCCGTTGAACTGACCGAGCGGTGCATCCTGTCGCAATTGCTCGGTGGCGTCGAGATCTACTGACGTGGTCTCCGTGCAGCCGAACGGACCGCAGCTTTTTGACACCACCAGCACCTGCTCATGTTCGACATGCAGTGATTGTACAAATACGGAAATGATCGGCAGAAAGATAAACAGAACCATCGCTGACAGTGTTGGCAGCATGAACCAGAAGAACGTGCGATGTTTCATCTTTAGTGTGAGCTAAAACGTGCAAGCCCGGGATGGCGTAGTGCCAGCCCGGGGACGCTTTCAGCTACTTCAGAAAGCCGGCCTCTTTGGCCGCAGTGATGTAGGCAGCTTCTACATCGGCAAGTGCCTGCTCCGCGCTTTCATCGCCTTTGAGAAAATCAGACAGCTCGGCCCCCAGTGCATTGTGCAT
>CAYZVB010000472.1:0-2945 GCA_964481315.1 uncultured Granulosicoccaceae bacterium | reverse complement strand
GGGCTTAGCACCTGCCTGGGCGGTCGCCGATACCCCTGCCGCTGCAGCACCTGGAGTAAAACCATCAAGCAGCCACACGGCGGCGTCATTGTTGGCTGCCACCATGTCTGAAGTCATGGCACTTGCCAGTGCGGCAAAGGTGGCTTCCGCTTCTTCATCAGGGACATTGGTTGAGATGGTAAAGCCGTCCCACCACAGAGTAGCGCCCGGCACACCACCAGCTGAGACAGACGGAGCGGCTGACAATACCGTATTTGAGGTTACTTCTTCAGTAGAACCCTCATCATCAAGAACCACCGCACCTCGCGAACCCCACATTATACCCAGCGCTGCCTTGCCGGCTTCCCACAGGCCTTGGGTTTCATTCGACGCATGTGTCAGGTAATCGGGATGGGCATACTCAACCAGTGCCTTCAGTGTATTGAGGGCATTGATACCCGCCTCGCCATTCACCGTCGGTTCGGCAGTACCCGGTTTGAAAAATTCACCGCCATTGGCCATGTAAACCAGATTAAACGACTCACCCACATTCCAGCCGGTTTTCATGTTCATGACCAGCGGATGTTCCATGATGCCTTCGGCACGGATTTTTTCCGCTGCAGCCAGCAACTCATCATAAGTGGCCGGGATACCTTCTACCCCCGCTTCCTCCAGAATATCGGAGCGCGAAAACAGGTGCTGCGAATTGGCCATAAAGGCCACTGCCATCACCTTGCCGTCAATGCTGATCAGCAGGTTTTCAGGAATATTCTGACCGTACTTTTCAAGCAGGTCGTTCAGTGGACGCACCAGTCCGTCGTTCATGAGTTGGGTGAGAGTCGAGTTCGCCACGATCACGCTGGTGTATTCCGCCGGGTCAGGTGTCAGTGCAGCATTCATGATCTGCCGCGCCTCGGTGGTGTGGTTGCGAGTGAACTCCGAAGCAGCCGCTCCGCAGTTTTCTTCGGCAGTTCCGGCTACGGCGTGAATGGCTGGAAAGTCCGACGCGAGGATGCGGATCGACTGGCCATCAGGGCCGCAGTCTGCGGCATAAGCAGCACTGCTCATAAGGCCGAGAAGGGCTCCGGTGATAACAGTTTTCTTTAGCAGCATGATTCATTCTCCTGCTTTGTGAGTGTGGTGAATACCGTTTATTTCGCGGCAAATTAGAGAAATTGCACACGTGTGCAACAGTGTAAGTTGCACAACCGGTGTTGGCAACAATTACTTTGAACCTGTGGCATTCTGCCCTGTGTTGTGAATTACCAACCGAAGTACTTAATGATCAGCCAGCGTGACTGGTGTGTCCGGTCCCACAGCAACTACACACTCAGTACCCGCTAAATTGCCAAATCACGTCGAATTCTTTGGCCCTGCCAAACTGCAGTGATGCGCCACGACGTTGAGCACTAAAAGTCTGTTGCTACGCCACCGGATTCAACGCGCTTAGCCACGAAAGCTTCCAGTTCTTCACGGCTAGCAGGGTCCAGTTCAGGGGGCTGATAACCTTTTAGCAACTGCTTATACACGGTATTGGCTTTTTGCAGTGCGGTTGGGCTGCCTGCCTCTGTCCAGCTTTCAAAGTTGCGCCAATCCGAGACGATTGGTGAATAAAACGCTGTTTTGTAGCGAGACATCGTGTGTTCAGTACCAAAGTAATGGCCGCCCGGTCCAACATCACGAATGGCATCAAGCCCCAGTTCATCTTCGTTAATGTTCAGCCCGTTCATATACACTGCCATCATTTGCAGCAAGTCTGCATCGACAATCATTTTTTCGAATGATGCGCTTAGTCCGCCTTCCATCCAGCCTGCGCCGTGCATTAAAAAGTTGGTACCACCGGTGATCGCACCCCATAGCGCCATCGTCGACTCGTAACCGGCCTGCGCATCTACTGAGTTTGCAGCACTGACATTCGAAGAACGAAACGGCAGTTTGTAACGCCGACATAATTGCCCGGAGATTTGTGCGGCTAGCATATATTCCGGTGTGCCAAAAGCCGGTGCACCCGATTTCATATCTACATTGGATGTAAAGCCACCGTAAATACAGGGTGCCCCGGACCGTACCATCTGTGCAAACGCAATACCTGCCAGTGCCTCAGCATTTTGTTGTGCCAGTGCGCCGGCCAGAGTAACCGGAGCCATGGCACCTGCAAGCGTAAACGGGGTTAAGCAAACCACCTGATTACTCGCTGCCATTTCCATGATACCGGTTAGCATATGCTCGTCGAGCTTAAGCGGTGAGTTGCTGTTGATAATAGTAAACAGAGAAGGTTCGCTATCCATTTGCGCTTCACTAATACCACGCCCTATACGTGCAATTTCAATCGCATCGCGGTTGCGATCACGCCCAAGTGAGTAGGCATGGAATACTTTGTCTGTCAGCGTGACGCAATCGGCCAGGCAGTGCAGGTGACGTACCGATGCATGCAGGTCAGTCGGTTCTACCGGATAGCCCGACGTGAAATGCAAAATATTCAGTGACTGCATAAGTCGCAGAAAATCCTGATAGTCACGGTGATTACCGGAGCGGCGACCGCCGTCCAGGCTGTTTGTGTTTGGAGCACTGGCAACGGTGCCGAAGTTAATAAAGTCTCTGCCCACACGGATGTTGTGAGCCGGGTTGCGTGCATGCAGCGTAAATTCAGCGGGGCAGGTTGCAATGCTTTGCATGATCAGCTCACGCTCAAAACAGACGCGCTCACCGCTTGCCGTAGCACCCGCTTTCACCATAATTTCCCGTGCCTCTGGCAACAGCACATCGATACCGATTTGCTCAAGAATGCGAAGCGATGCATCGTGAATCAGCTCCAGCTGTTCATCGCTAACCGGCTCTGTGTGGTTATACGGCATACGAAGTTGCTGCCACGGCAGTTGCTCGAACGCAGCGCTTTGCGAGCTGGAGTTGGTGGAAGTTTTATTGCGCCTTCTGCGGCGCGGCTGACGTTCGGTTGAGCTCATGCG
>CAYZVB010000471.1:0-3667 GCA_964481315.1 uncultured Granulosicoccaceae bacterium | reverse complement strand
GTATAGAACATTAGCCGCCACAAACGCACTAAGCGTAAGCGTTAAGTGCAGTAGTGGTGAGGCACTTAGATACACCCAGATATCGTGAAATTCATTCATTGGCTGTTACTGCCGGTGGTGTTGCCGCGTTGATAGCGGTTGATCATCGTCATGGCTGTGGCAGTCACCATAATGGTTAGCACCGTGCTGACTATCAGTGCAATCGACAGGGGCAGGGCGTCTGTACCGAGTAATTCAAAGTGAGCCATTACCCCGACACCGGCCGGAACAAACAGTAACGACAAGTGGTTTAACAGCGACCCTGCAACAGTTGCAAGGTCGTCCGGTACGCTGCCCCTGATCATTAAAAACGTAAACAGCAACAACATGCCTGCGACAGGGCCGGGGAATGGCAGGCCGGCTGCGCTTACAGCAAATTCTCCAAGCAACTGGCAGGCGAGAATCAGGGTCAGGTATTCGAGCATGGTGCCTCTTTTCGTTTTGCTGTCTGTGGGTGTGTTGCGGATGATTATCGTGGAAATTTCGTTGAACACCAATGAGGCTTTGACACTGACGGCGATAATGTCGGGTGCCGGAACTCCGTTTTGGAAACTGCCGGCAGTCAAACATCAGGTTGAAAAGACATATCACAGATAGGGAATAAGCATGATGCAAAGCATACTGAAACGTTATGGCAACATGTTGTGTAAATACACCGGTCTGTTTGCGCTGGTGGTGTTGCCATATTCAGTGCAGGCGCAGGATGAAGCATGGAAAAAGGCGCAACTTGCCGATGCACTGCAGGCGGCACCGCCGGCAGTGACTGACGCTGCCAAAATCTATGCATGGAACGACGATGCAGAGATGATTCTAATCAGGGATGGTGACGGGCCTTTTGTTTGTGTTGCCAGTGGGTTGCTTTCTACCCGCGTTGGCAAGCCGCTACTGCCTTTCCCCGACCCGGCCTGTTTCGATCAAAATGCATGGGCGTTTTTTCAGGCATTCTGGGCCGAGAAAAACCCCATGAAACCGTCAAAGCCGTATCCCACTGCACCGGGCTTAGTATGGATGCTGGGCGGTATGGCAGTGGCGGATGGCATGGTGCAGGTGGGCAGCGCCGAAGAGGCAGAAGTGGCCGTGATGGATAGTGGCAACAAAATGGTCAGGCTGTCCCCGCATTTGATGATTATGCCTCTGCCGGTGAAGGACGGAGAAAACGTGATGATTGGTAAGTACCAGACAGATCATCCGCACGCCAACTGGACCATGTTTGCTAATACACCGCTGGAGCATCTGATGGTGCACTTCACCGATGAAGAAACTGATCGGATTATGCAGCCTGAATAAACAATTCGCTATGGCGTTTTGTGTTGGTGTTGCTGAGCCCGCCAGTCACTGGGGTTTAACCCGGTCACGCGCTTAAACTCACGGTTGAAGTTTGACTTGGTTGAAAAGCCCGCATCCATCATGGCCTGGGTGACTGTCATACTTTCGGAAGACAACAAAGTGCACGCAGCTTCAATGCGTGCACGGTTAACCCACTGTGAAACGTTTTGTCCGGTCAGTGCATTGACCGTACGCGATATTAAACGCGGTGGTACCCCGGCTTTTCTGGCAAGCTTTTGAAGATTCAGGTTACTGTCTGCATAGAGCTTTTCATCTGTTAGCAGCCGGTTTAACTGGTCAAGCAGCGCTTTGCTGCTGTCGCTGTCAGTGTCGTGTGTGGTTGACGGTTCGACAGGTGATTTTACCTGTGGCGGGTTTGCCTCTGCCGAATTTGGTTGCGGCGGCTGCAACGGTTGTGACGGCAGGGGCCGGCTCGTTGTCGACGGAACCGCGCCCGGCCTGCACTGCTGCCCAGCAAATCAGTGGCACCCCAAACAGGTTCACCACACCCACCAGTGACGCTGCGTTGCGACCATCGTTAACAATAAAATCTACCGCAATCGCCACATCGACCACAGCACTTAACAAAAGAAGCACTGCAGCCCCCCACAGTGCCCGGTGTGAATTGCGCAGCAAGTCGAGCCGGGTGAGCTGCAGGGATGAAGGTGCCAGGCGCGCCAGTCGCAACAGCAATGCAGCGTACAGTAGTTTGCTGAGCACCAGTGCAATATCGGTAAGGTGGGGTGTGAGAAGAGTGACCGCTGCCATGAGTGCAATCACCAGCAAATGCGGCCAGTCTTTGTGCAGCGCAAATACCGGCTGCTGACCGAGGCTTCTAAATGCTAAGTACAACAGCACTGAACTGGCGACTGCCAGTACCGCGGCAAATTTTAAAAACACCAGCATATCAAAGTGCCATCGCAGACCGATAAACACCATTGACATGGCATAGGCGATCAGCACCAGTGTAAAAGTCCGGAATTATGTAGCACTTGCACAAGGTTCGCGGACAGTGGGACAGTTGGATCTTATCTAAAATATCGAGGGTTAAAATGGCTTATTTTTATTTTCATCAGTTTCAATGTCGTAGATGTAAACGCTGCCATCCCCAGTTTCCTGACTACGAGAAAGATCGCCGATAGCCACTTTATGTCTCCCGCTGTTCTTACAGGTAAAATCCTCGTATCTAATCGCGAAACCCTTAAGCAGTATGTCTCCTGTTCTATGTCTAGTCTCAATTGTAGTAATTGGCTCAACAGGAAAACTGAAAATCACTTCTCTTTGTTTTTCTGGTCCAATAATGGGACATTTGACAAAAATTTTTCCGTTGAATATTTTTATGTGCTCACTGCGCCAATCGTTAGAAATGAGAGGACTCCTTCCAACAATACGGTTTTCTTCCTCAATACCCTGAATTTGAGACCCGGCTGCGATGAACTCGACGGTGATATTGGTAGCAGCAGACCTTCCTTCGTTGCGGATATTTATCGCCAACGAGTATCCGTGAATGCCATCAAGAAAAAGGCTTTGGCCTATTTCAACAGAAAAATAGGGCTGATACTCAAACTCGGCTGTCCGGCTACTGACGGAAAGAGCCGATTCTGCATGTTTGTCGGTGGCTCTAGCCTGTTCGAGAATCATATAAGTCTGATAAACGGTCCACCCCAAAAAACCGAGAGTAAAAAAACCGGTGATAGTTTGTATTGCACCAACCCAAAGCAACCCTCTAGTGGCAAGAGCTACAGTTTCCTGGGCGATAAGATCTCGGCTTCCTATATGGCGCTTTATAACCCGATCTACAGTTTCATGGCAGCGTTGGCTGTCGGTAGCGTTTTCCTGCTCTGCGCAATCTTTTTTGGCCTTCAGAAAAAACGCATACACGTCTATGCCGGTTGTATTGGACTCTGTATGGTATCTGGTCTCTTCATACTCATTCACTTTATGTAAAGTGAATGCCACTCCGCCAAAAATTATTGCGAGACCGATGATTGCGGCTATTGCGACCCATCCAGAGCTAACTTTTCGCATCCAATTACTTCCAAAATCTGGAACATAAAGACGGCAGTAAACGTCCCTCTGCCAATCTTGTTCGACAACGTTTGCGGTGTTTCCTTCACCCCGTAAGCCTCTTCAAGCATACGGGCTAAATCTACCTGCTTCACGTTACGTCTGGCGAGTTCGGCTTTGAGTATTCCGCGAACTTTGTCTTTCCATACATCGTCTGGTGATTGCTTAGTCATCTATTAAATACACGTTTATGTGGTTTTATATATTATAAGCGTTTATTTATCTCTTGACTAAT
>CAYZVB010000470.1:1341-3686 GCA_964481315.1 uncultured Granulosicoccaceae bacterium | reverse complement strand
CCGTCGCTACATAAATATTTCCCGGACCAACGATTTTATCAACCGCCGGAACCGTGTCGGTGCCATAGGCAAGTGCTGCAACCGCCTGCGCACCACCGACTGTAAACAACCGGTCAACACCCGCCACGTGCGCTGCCGCCAGCACCAGATCATTTAACTCACCGCCCGGGGCCGGCACCACCATCACCAACTCACTAACGCCGGCAACCTTGGCAGGAATAGCATTCATTAACACAGACGAAGGGTATGCAGCCTTGCCACCCGGCACATACAACCCTACGCGATCAAGTGGCGTTACCTTCTGCCCCAGCTGAGTGCCATCGGCTTCTTCATAACGCCACGACTCATTCACCTGACGCTCGTGAAACGATCTGATGCGTGCGGCAGCGGTGGTAATGGCATCTGCTGTCTCCGGTGACAAACGCTGATAAGCCCGCTCCAGTAGCTGCGGTGCCAGTTCGAGCTCTGTAACAGCGGCCACTTCGCGACGGTCAAACTGATTGGTCAGTTCAACCAGTGCGGCATCGCCTTCGGTGCGAATACGCGCAATGATATTATCAACAGCATCAGCTACCGACCGGTCAGACACGGCTTCCCACGCCAATAGCGCCTGCAGCTTTGCAGAAAAGTCTTCGTCGCTAAACTTCAGTCGGTTGGTAAAACTCACTTCGGCTCACCACCCCGTTCGCGACGCTGCCCAACGGCAACATTCAGCTCTTCAAGCATGGCGACAGTATCGTCCCAGCCAATGCACGGGTCGGTAATGCTTTGCCCGTAAACCAGCTCACGATCAGGCATTTGATCCTGCCGACCTTCCACCAGATTGCTTTCAATCATGACCCCCATAATGCGGTAGTCACCCTCACTGATCTGGCTGCAGACATCACGGCAGACATAACGTTGTCTGGCATATTTTTTACGGCTGTTGGCATGACTGAAGTCGATCATTATGTTCGGCTTCACTCCACTCTTTTCCATCAGCGCAGAGGCATCGTCTACGCTCGCAGCATCGTAGTTGGTGTGCGGGCCGCCACGTAATATCAAATGGCAGTCATTGTTGCCCGAAGTAGAAAAAATTGCCGAGCCACCTTCTTTGGTCACAGACAGAAAATGATGCGGCCGCGCAGATGAATTAATCGCATCTACTGCAATTTGCACACTGCCACCTGTACCGTTTTTAAACCCCACCGGTGCTGAAATACCCGAGGCAAGTTCACGATGCCCCTGGCTTTCAGTCGTACGCGCACCAATAGCACCCCAGCCAACCAGGTCTGCAATGTATTGCGGGCTGATTAAATCGAGAAACTCACTGCCTGCAGCAACACCTTGTGCGTTAATGTCACGCAGTAAGGTACGCGCAGTACGCAAGCCTTTGTTGATTGAGAAACTGTCGTCAAGGTCGGGGTCGTTAATTAACCCTTTCCAACCTACCGTGGTACGCGGTTTTTCAAAATAGACACGCATGATAATCAGCAGATTTTCAAAGCCCGAGACTACCCCTGCAAGCTTTTCTGCGTATTCGATGCCGGCCTGCGGGTCATGAATAGAACAAGGCCCTACCACTACCGCAAGACGATGGTCTTCACGATCCAGTATGGCGCGAACACCCATACGTGCATCGTGAACCGTTTGCGCAATCTCGGCGCTAACGGGAATCTCTTCTATCAGCTTTGCCGGTGACAACAGCTCTTTAATTTCGCGAATGCGTACGTCGTCCGTCGCGATCACAGCGTTCTCAGTCATTAACCCTTTTCCGTCACTGCGCGCTTTACCGCATTCATTAGCGCATGAATTGTTTCGTGTTTCATTTTCATTGAAGCTTTGTTAACGATCAGCCTCGAGCTGATGTCGACAATGTCGTCCAGTACCACCAGGCCGTTGGCCTTTAAGGTTGAACCGGTCTCTGTGATATCGACAATTACATCTGCCATACCTACTACCGGTGCAAGCTCCATTGACCCGTACAGTTTAATAATCTCTACCTGCCGCCCCAGCCGTGCGAAGTAGTCAGCTGTTACCAGCGGATACTTGGTGGCCACTCGCATGCGGCGCTGCATATTAAGATCAACACCGGGCTTACCGGCAAGCACCAGCTTGCAACAGCCAATGCCAAGATCGATGGGTTCGTAAAGACCCCGCCCTGAATGTTCAAGCAGTACGTCTTTACCGGTCACACCGATATCTGCACCACCATACTGAACATAAGCCGGTACATCAGACGCCCTGACCAGCAACAGCGATGTATCAGCGACAGTAGTTTCTACTTTTAACTTGCGTGTCGCCATAGCATCTTCAAGTGGCTCAATACCGGCCGCCGCCAGCAGCGGCAGCGTGTCGGCAAGGAT
>CAYZVB010000470.1:0-1331 GCA_964481315.1 uncultured Granulosicoccaceae bacterium | reverse complement strand
CGCCTGATGTTTGCACCCAACGCATGAAATTTTTCTTCAATGCGTTCATAGCCGCGATCAATATGGTAAACACGTTGCAGTTCGGTTTCGCCTTCAGCAATAAGTCCGGCAATAATCAGGCTTGCAGAGGCACGCAGATCAGTTGCCATTACCGGCGCACCTTCCAGTTTATCAACGCCCTTACAGAAAACCGTGTTGCCACTCACACGCAGATCAGCCCCCATGCGCTGAAGTTCCTGCACGTGCATAAAACGATTTTCAAAGATCGTTTCAGTAATTGTGGCTGCACCCTCGGCAATGGAATTAAGCAGCGTAAACTGCGCCTGCATATCCGTGGGGAAAGCCGGATAGGGTGCTGTACGAATGTCGACGGCTTTTGGACGTTCATACCGACACGAAATCGATATTTCATTATCGGAGATACTTAAGTCTGCACCCGCTTCATCAAGCTTGTGCAACACAGCATCGAGGGTGTCGGCGCGTGCGTCCTGCACGGTCATTGAACCACCACTTACCAGTGCGGCGACCAGAAAAGTACCGGTTTCAATTCTGTCCGGCACAACGCGATAATCACAACCACTGAGTGAAGGCACACCATTAATAGTAATTGTGTCGGTGCCGGCCCCCTGAATATCTGCACCCATGGCAATCAGAAAATTGGCCAGATCGACCACTTCAGGTTCACGTGCAGCGTTTTCGAGCACCGTTTGCCCTTCGGCAAGGGTTGCTGCCATCAGCAGGTTTTCAGTGCCGGTAACGGTGACAATGTCAAAGTTAATGACTGCACCCTTAAGCTTTTTACAACGCGCCTTTATGTAGCCGCCTTCAAGATCAATTTCGGCCCCCATTGCTTTGAGCCCGTTAATATGAAGGTCAACCGGTCTTGCGCCAATGGCACAGCCACCCGGCAGCGAAACCTCTGCCACGCCAAAGCGTGACAACAACGGCCCCAGCACCAGAATGGAGGCACGCATGGTTTTCACCAGCTCATAGTCTGCGCAGTAGTTATTTACATCCGATGCATCAGCCTCGATACGCATTTTGTCGTCGAGGGTGAGCTTCACCCCGAGCCGACCAAGCAGCGTCATGGTGGTGGTTACATCATTGAGGTGCGGGACGTTTTCGAGCGTCACCGAGTTTTCACACAACAGGGTAGCCACCAAAATAGGCAGCACTGCGTTCTTTGCGCCGGAAATGCGCACAGAGCCGCTCAGCGGTGTGCCACCACTTATAATCAGTTTATCCATTTAGCTTTTTGCAATTCAGCGGAGAAAGTCGTGGCCACGACTGGCGGGGTATGTCCCGACAGGACAGACGCAGCGGGCTGTAGA
>CAYZVB010000469.1:2289-3701 GCA_964481315.1 uncultured Granulosicoccaceae bacterium | reverse complement strand
CGCTCAGATCGTGTGTTACCGGCCGGTGAGCGTCGAAAAATTGCACTGTTCACCAACGTCGCCAACGACGCGGTTATCACTGCCACCGACGTAGACTGCATCTATAAAATTCCTCGTGTCCTTCACGAACAAAACCTCGATAACATTGTGCTCGACAAGCTTGGCATCGACGCACCGGCCGCAGACCTTACCGAGTGGGACAGAGTGGTCGACGGCTTAATGCAGCCTGAGCGCGAAGTGGTCATCGGCATGGTCGGCAAGTACACTGAACTGACGGAGTCTTACAAGTCACTGAACGAAGCCCTTTCGCATGCCGGTATCGGTCGACGCGCCAAAGTGGTTATCCACTACCTCGACTCTGAAAAACTGCATAACGGTGATATGAGTGTGCTTGAAGATGTCGACGCTATTCTGGTGCCGGGCGGCTTCGGCTCGCGTGGTGTCGAAGGTAAAATAAGCGCCGTACGTTACGCACGCGAAAACAAAATCCCGTATCTGGGCATTTGCCTCGGTATGCAGGTCGCGGTGATCGAATACGCACGCAATGTTGCAGGTATTAATGATGCAAACAGCACAGAATTCGAACCCGGTTGCGAAAACCCGGTAATCGCGCTGATCACCGAGTGGCAGGACAGCGAAGGAAAAGTAGAAAAGCGTAACGAAAATTCAGACCTCGGCGGCACTATGCGCCTTGGCGGTCAGGAGTGTTACCTGAAATCCGGTTCACTGGCACATCAGGTTTACGGTGAAGATGTCATTACCGAGCGCCACCGTCACCGCTATGAGTTTAACAACCACTACCGTGATGTACTCGAATCAAAAGGCATGGTCATGTCAGGGGCCTCCGGTGATGCAGAACCGCTGGTAGAAATTATTGAACTGCCTGATCATCCGTGGTTTGTCGGTTGTCAGTACCACCCTGAGTATCGTTCGTCACCCCGTGACGGCCATCCGCTGTTCAGTGGTTTTATTGATGCCGCTCTGGCTTATGCCGAGAGCGAAGTTGCCATTGCTGCAGACGCCTGAGTTTAATTGCCAATGGATCTTTGTGGATTTTCTGCCGGTGGCGATGAACCCTTCTTTCTAATCGCGGGTAATTGTGTCGTCGAGTCGGAAGAGACTTCTTTCAAAACGGCAGAAGCGCTGGTGCAGATGTGCAGTCGGCTGAACATACCGTTGATTTACAAATCGTCTTTCGACAAAGCCAATCGCTCTTCGCTTTCAAGTTATCGCGGGCCGGGCATGGAGCAGGGGTTACGCATACTTGAGTCGGTGAAACGTGAGTACAACATACCGGTGATTACCGACGTTCATGAAGATACACCAATCGATGAAGTCGCGAGTGTTGTCGATGCATTGCAGACACCGGCGTTTTTATGCAGACAAACTAATTTCATTACCCGTGTGTGTGA
>CAYZVB010000469.1:269-2279 GCA_964481315.1 uncultured Granulosicoccaceae bacterium | reverse complement strand
CCGGTGAACATTAAGAAGGGGCAGTTCATGGCGCCGGAAGATATGCAAAACGTGGTCGACAAAGCCCGCGCAACCGGTAACGAACAAATAATGGTCTGTGAGCGCGGCGTGAGCTTTGGTTATCGCACGCTTATTTCGGATATGCGCGGCCTTGCCACCATGCGCACAACCGGCTGTCCGGTGGTTTTTGATGCCACGCACTCGGTACAACAACCCGGTGGGCTGGGCAGTGCCTCGGGCGGTCAGCGTCAGTTTGTGCCGGTGTTATCACGTGCTGCGGTAGCAGCCGGAGTTGCCGGGCTTTTTATGGAAACCCATCCCGACCCCGACAACGCCCTTAGTGATGGTCCAAATGCCTGGCCGCTGGCCGATATGGAGTCATTACTTGGCACGTTATTGGAACTCGATGCCATTGTGAAGCGGTCCGAGTTACCTGAAAACGCGTTACTCGGCGTGCCATCAGGGCAACGTTAAGCCACAAATAAAAGGTTAAGCGGAGAAATTATGTCGTCTATCAGTAAAATCCACGCGCGCGAAATTATCGACTCTCGCGGCAACCCAACGCTTGAGGCCGAGGTGACGCTCAAGTCCGGCGAGACCGGCCGGGCGGCCGTACCTTCCGGTGCATCTACCGGAGAGCGCGAAGCGCTGGAATTGCGCGACGGTGACAAAAGCCGTTACCTCGGCAAAGGGGTTACAAAAGCAGTCGCCAACGTTAACGGCGAAATTGCCAGCGCATTGCTTGGTATGGATGTCACAGAGCAGGAGGCCATCGACGAGGCCATGCTGAAACTCGACGGCACCGAAAATAAAGATCGTCTGGGGGCCAATGCACTGCTGGCGGTATCCATGGCCTGCGCACATACCGGTGCCATTGCTAAAAAACAGATGTTGTTTGAATACCTCGGTGGCGACAAGGCGGTAACCTTGCCGGTACCCATGATGAATATCATCAACGGCGGTTCACATGCCGACAACAGTGTTGATCTTCAGGAATTTATGGTCATGCCTGTGGGTGCTTCTTCGCTTTCTGAAGCATTGCGCTATGGCGCTGAAATTTTTCACACCTTAAAAAAGGTGTTGTTGTCTAAAGGACTGAATACCGCCGTGGGTGACGAGGGCGGTTTTGCGCCCGACCTGCCATCCAATGAGGCCGCCATTGAAGTGATACTTCAGGCGGTTGAAAAAGCCGGCTTCAAGCCCGGTGAAGATGTGTTTATCGCACTCGATGCAGCAAGTTCTGAATTTTGCGAAAACGGCGTTTACGATCTGGCTTCAGAAGGACGCAAGTTCAACAGCGATGAGTTCACCGATTACCTGGCAGACTGGGTTGACCGTTACCCGATCATCTCGATTGAAGACGGCATGGATGAAAACGACTGGGACGGCTGGAAGTTACTGACTGAAAAAGTCGGCAGCAAGGTTCAGCTGGTCGGCGACGATCTGTTTGTCACCAACCCGAAAATTCTCGCAGAAGGCATTGAAAAGTCTATTGCCAACTCCGTGCTTATTAAAGTAAATCAAATCGGCACACTGACCGAAACATTGCGCACCATCGATATGGCCCACAGTGCCGGCTATACCACGGTTACTTCACATCGTTCCGGTGAAACTGAAGACACCACCATTGCCGATCTTTCAGTGGCAACCAATGCCGGGCAAATTAAAACCGGTTCCATGTCGCGTTCTGATCGCATTGCTAAATACAACCAGCTGCTGCGTATTGAAGAAAAGCTGGGTGACCGTGCGGTATACGCCGGACGTTCAGCATTTAAGCAGTCGTTGTAGGAGCGAGTTGTTGAAAGCGCTGATCGCTGCATTGATTGTGTTGTTAGCTGTGTTGCAATGGCGATTCTGGCTGGGCAACGGTGGCATTCGTGAACTTCAGCAAACCACTGCTGAAGTTCAAAATCTTACTGAAACACTGCAGCAGCAGCGTGATGTCAACACTGCACTAAGAGCCGAGGTTACCGATCTGGTAGACGGTGTTGGTGAAATTGAAGAGCGCGC
>CAYZVB010000469.1:0-259 GCA_964481315.1 uncultured Granulosicoccaceae bacterium | reverse complement strand
TGGTCGGGCCCGATGAAACGTTTTATCAGTTTGTGGGAACCAAGGCTGAAGTGGCCACTGATAACCTGGCCGATAGCAAAGAGGCTACGCAACTGCTCAGCGTACCCGGGCAGTAAACGCCGGCGCATGGTAATTCGCCGCACATGAGCAGCGGACGTAACACGGTTGTAGCGCTGTTACCTGCGGCAGGTTTTGGCAGTCGTCTGGGTAGTGATGTTCCCAAACAATACCTTGAACTTACGGGCGGCAGTGTGCTTGA
>CAYZVB010000468.1:0-3705 GCA_964481315.1 uncultured Granulosicoccaceae bacterium | reverse complement strand
CGGTGAAATAGATTTTGATACCAGCTTCCGCGAGCGACTGGCGCTGTTGCGTGGCCTGCCGGTATCGCGGTTGCAGTCGATTGATGATCAGTTGAAGATTACCGACGGTGCCGAGAACCTGTTGAAGAACCTCAACATGCTGGGCTACAAAACGGCGATTTTGTCCGGCGGCTTTACCTGGTTTGCAGAGCGCCTGGCTGAACGCCTTAACATCGATCACGTCCACGCCAATGCGCTCGATATTGAAGACGGCCGTCTCACCGGTCAGGTCTCGGGGCAGATCATCAATGAAAAAAGCAAAGCAGATCTGCTGCTGTCGATTGCCGAGAAAGAAGGTATTTGTCTGGAACAGGTAATCGCAGTTGGTGACGGCGCTAATGACCTGCCAATGCTGAAGAAAGCCGGGCTTGGAATTGCATTTCATGCCAAGCCTAAAGTCAGGGAGCTTGCGGCCAATGCGTTCGGTACTGTCGGGCTTGACGGGATTCTTTACCTGATTGGTATGCGTGAAGCGGAAATCAGTTAGTAGCGGTGCGACGTAAAACTCTGTGCAGGCGCTGTTAGTTGTCGATAACTGCCTCAAAATCAGCGGTTTCTGGCCGCTCTACTGATCACGGCGCGGCTATTCACACGTTACCCTGATCTATGCTTTCAGAACTACTGCACACTATTACTGCAGAAGCCGGTGCATCGCTGCACCGGATCTTTATGCTGCCATCGAGCAGGCATTTCTGGTTTTTTATGCTGTGCTATGTGCTGATAGCGCTGGTTTTGTATTTGCGCAGCAGCAACCGGCAGCGTGGCGCGGGCTTTTTCGGGTATCTGTTTCCGAAAAGTATCTACACCCATCCATCCGTTTTGATGGATATCAAGATCTGGCTGGTCATTATACTGCTGGTGAAGGTCGGGCTGTTTGCGCTGCTTTATAACGCCATCTACTTTGCATCGACTCTGTTCGACAGAGCACTCGATCTTGTGTGGGTGGTTGAAACCACCGATGAAACACCGTCGCTGACGAGTCGTCTGATCTATACACTGGTGTTTACCTGTTGTGTGGATTTCGGGTTTTTCGTTATGCATTACCTGCAGCATAAAATTTCGTGGCTGTGGGCGTTTCATAAAGTGCATCACTCTGCGGCAGTGCTGACGCCGTTAACCGCCAATCGACACCACCCGGTTGACTACACCATTCACGCGGCCTCGGCAATTGTGACGGGGTCAGTCGCCACTGTGTTGTTTACGCGTTACCACGGCACCGAAATAGACAGTGTTACGCTGTTTAATACCAGTGCAATCCACTTCTTTTACTATATGTCTGCCAACCTCAGACATTCGCACATCTGGCTGAGCTTTGGTGTTGGTAACCAGTTATTTATCAGTCCGGCCATGCATCAGATTCACCACAGCACTGATCCGCGGCACTACGATAAAAATTTCGGTTTTGTTTTTTCGCTGTGGGACTGGATTTTCGGCTGTCGGTATCTGCCAGTGCGGCAGGAAGAAATCACCGTTGGCCTTGTGGATGGCGAAACCGGTTACCGGGGTTTTTTCGATGCGATGTGGCGTCCATTCGTCGACTGCTGGAAAACGCTGAAAGCACCGCGTCTGTGGCGGCGGACTCAACGTATACAGCCGTAGTGCAAGGCGAAGTTGGCAACCGGCCGATAAATGTTGCTGCGTAAAATTATTCCTTGCATGTTAATGCTGTCCTCGCAATCATGTGGGTTTTCCACAAGCGGGCAATAGTGATGGATGTCAAAGGTAAAAAAGCGCTGATATTCGGCGGTACATCGGGAATCGGGCTTGCCGCCTCAAAACAGCTTGCGGAGCTGGGTGCAACGGTAATTGCGATCAGCCGCAACCCCGACCGTGCCGGTGATGTACCCGATGGCGTGACGCTGGCGCAGTGTGATGTTCGTGACCGTGAAGCGCTGCAGGCGCTCTACAGCGAGCACGCGCCGTTCGATATTCTGATTAGCGCTGCCACCGGTGGCGACAGGGCGATTGGGTCGTTTTTAAGCATGGACATGGATGGCTTTCAGGGGTCATTCGACAAAATGTGGGGCTATGCCAATGTGGTGCGATACGGCACCGATCACCTGGCGGAAGACGGCACCATTGTGCTGGTCAGCGGGTCGCCTGCGCGTAAATGCCGTCCAGGGCAGATTGCGCTGTCTGCCGTTGGCGGTGCGGTTGAAGCTTTTGTGCGCGCGGTTGCACCGGAAATTACCCCGCGTCGCATCAATGTGGTATCACCCGGTCAGATCGATACACCAATGGTGCAGTTGCAGGGGGCCGAGCGCGAAGCGTTTTATAAAAAACTCACTGCAAACCAGCTGATCCCGCGGGCAGGGCAGGCTGACGAAGTTGCTAAGGGAATTGTATTCTGCGTGCAGAACGAGTTTGTTACCGGCACCACCGTCGATGTGGATGGCGGCTGGTTGTTGTCTTAACAGCGCGGATAATCTGCAGGCATAAAAAAACCGGCGGTGTATGTACACCGCCGGCGAGCGTAGGTACTGCTGCTGCCGTCAAAACCCGCTGTCTCAAAGCGTGTGCCTGTGGCTGTAGGCACGAGGTTTTGGCGATCCATTGAAAACGAACTCGAACAGCTCACACCGTTTCGATGTAAATGGTATCGCTGTCGTTATATTAAAACCATCGGCCTAACGGTCTATACGAGTGTTGTCGGAACAGCGAAAAATCGGGCAATGTGTGCGGTTTGTTTAACAAAATCGCAAGTATTGAGCATTATCGCGAGTTTTGTAAATTCCCATCTATATCAATTGCTTAATGACGTAGAATTCATATGAACTATGCGACTGTCGAGGCGTGATCTATGACCAAGGTCATATACAAATGCAGTTCGTTAGACTTTGGTGCAATTGATACAGTATCTTTTCCTGAGTACCTTATCAGCAGGATAGGTAATTGCACGGATGCCTGTCATTCACCGTGTTGTTGGGTCTTGTCCAGGACGGATAAATTTGAAGTTTGAAGTAGTTTTCTCCGGAGATGCAACACGGTGAATGTTCTTAATGGCTAACAATAGTCAGCCATTGATTCTGCCCCTTTTTCTTCCCGACTACTGAAACGCCTGAATACCGGTCTGCGCACGTCCGAGTATTAGTGCATGCACGTCGTGGGTTCCTTCGTAGGTGTTAACCGCTTCCAGATTCATCGCGTGGCGAATGACGCCGTACTCATCAGAAACGCCGTTGCCGCCGTGCATATCGCGTGCAACCCTGGCTATATCGAGCGCTTTGCCGCAGTTGTTTCGCTTCATTAGCGAGATTAACTCTGCAGGTGCCTGATGCTCGTCCATCAGCCGGCCCAGGCGCAAACAACCCTGCAACCCGAGCGAGATTTCGGTTTGCATATCAGCGAGCTTTTTCTGAATTAACTGATTGGCAGCCAGCGGTTTGCCGAATTGCTTGCGGTCGAGCGTGTACTGGCGGGCTGCATGCCAGCAGAACTCCGCAGCGCCCATCGAACCCCAGGCAATGCCGTAGCGGGCTCTGTTCAGGCAGCCAAACGGACCTGCCAGACCCTGCACGTTTGGCAGCAGGTTTTCTTCCGGCACTTCGACTTCGTCCATCATGATCATGCCGGTGACGGATGCCCGCAACGAAAACTTGCCTTCAATTTTGGGCGCTTCCAGTCCTTTCATGCCTTTTTCCTAAACAAACCCGCGAATGCCGTTGT
>CAYZVB010000467.1:0-3708 GCA_964481315.1 uncultured Granulosicoccaceae bacterium | reverse complement strand
GCACTCTGGTGCCCGGGGTGGCAACCGGTTTTACTGTCAACGACGACAACACGGTTTATACCTTTACGTTGCGCGATAACGCGAAGTGGTCAAACCGAGATCCGGTCACTGCACACGACTTTGCCTACGCGTGGCGGCGTGCCGCAGACCCGGAACTGGCATCGCCGTACCAGTGGTTTGTTGAATTGATGTCGCTTGAGAACGCCGGTGCAGTTATCAAAGGTGAAGCGCCGCTTGACGCATTGGGAGTACGTGCTGTTGACGATTTAACGTTCGAGGTAACCCTGTCTGCACCTTTGCCGTACTTCCCACAAATGACTACCCATGCAACAACATTTCCTGCACCGCGCGCTGTGATAGAGAAGCATGGCAAAGACTGGACAAAGCCGGAAAATATCGTTTCCAACGGTGCATACATACTCACCGAGCATCTACCCGCGGAAAGGTCGGTGCGTGAGCGCAACTCGATGTACTGGGATAACGACAATACGATTATCGATAAGACCGTAGCACTCGTGATTAATGATGAAAATGTTGCGTTAACGCGGTTTCTTGCCGGTGAACTGGACAGAACCGAAGTGCCTGCCGGGCAGTTTCCGCGTCTGCAGAAAGAGCATCCTGAAGAAGCCATCAGTTTCCCGCGATTATGCAATTACTACTATACGTTCAACCTGAGTGACTCCGGACCCGAAGCATTTCAGGATGTCCGCGTCAGACAGGCGCTTGCACTCTCAGTAGATCGAAAAATCATTACCGCCAATGTACTGGCCGGTGGACAGACCGAAGCTTATACCTTTACGCCCGCGGCAGTTGCGGGGTTTACACCACCTACCACTGAAATGTCGCAAATGTCCCAGGCCGACCGCGATGCCAGGGCAAAAATTCTGTTGGAAGAGGCAGGGTACAGTGCTGCGAACCCGTTAAAGTTTGAAATGATGTACAACACCTCTGAAGCGCACAAGAAAATCGCCGTTGCCATGAGCCAGATGTGGAAGCAGAAGCTCGGTGTGCAGGTAACGCTTTCTAATATGGAGTGGAAAGTATTTCTCGAAACGCGAGGCAACCAGGGGTTTGAACTGGCGCGCGGTGCGTGGTGTGGTGACTACAATGAAGCTTCAACGTTTCTTGATTTGCTGGATAGTGAGTCCGGTTACAACGATGGTAAGTTTGTGAATACCAAAATCGATGAGCTGCTCGAACAAGCCAAAGTCAGTG
Source organism: uncultured Granulosicoccaceae bacterium (assembly GCA_964481315.1). Classification (GTDB taxonomy): domain Bacteria; phylum Pseudomonadota; class Gammaproteobacteria; order Granulosicoccales; family Granulosicoccaceae. The sequence continues at coordinate 2,493 of CAYZVB010000467.1, read as the reverse complement.
ACGATGCGGCTGCCAGTTACACGCAGGTAGAAGAACTTATAGCGGCTGAGATGCCAGTTATTCCGGTCTACCATTACGCCGGTGTTTACATGATGGGTAGTGATGTCGGTAACTGGCCGGTGGGCAATGTTGAGCAGAACTGGTATTCGAAAAACCTTTATAAAACTGCGCAATAATTGATTGCAACGCCGCCCGCACGCGGGCGGCAGCAATTAAAATCACCTATGGTTGGCTACGCCTTTCGACGTGTTCTTGTCGCTATCCCGACAATGTTGCTGTTGGTGATCGCCTGCTTTTTTTTGATGCACGCAGCGCCCGGTGGCCCGTTTACCAGTGAGCGACCGCTGCCGCCAGAAGTGCTGGCAAATATTGAAGCGCGGTACGGCCTTGATCAGCCGTTGTGGAAGCAGTTGTGGAACTATGTTTCCAACATTGTTCTGCGGTTTGACTTCGGGCCGTCGTTTGTTTTTAAAGACCGTGATGTCAATGACATTATCGCGCAGGGGTTTCCGATATCACTGACGTACGGTTCGTTGTCTTTTCTGGTAGCGACTCTCATCGGTGTAGGGCTGGGTATTGCTGCAGCTATCAAACATAACAGCTGGCTTGATTATTTTGCCGTCAGCCTCGGCATTGCTGCTCAGGCACTGCCAAACTTTATTATGGGGCCGATTCTCATTTTGACCTTTACGCTGTGGCTGGGGTGGTTGCCCGGCGGTGGTTGGAACGGTGGGCAGTGGCCGTATCTGATCATGCCGGTTATTGCGCTTTCAACATCATACATGGGGTCGATTGCCCGCATCACCCGCTCATCAATGCTTGAAGTGCTAAATACCAACTACATTCGCACTGCCCGCGCCAAGGGTTTGCCGCAACGGCAGATTATTTTCAAGCATGCATTAAAGCCCACGTTGCTGCCGGTTATCTCATACCTTGGGCCGGTGTTCGTTTATGTGATGACCGGGTCGGTGTTTGTCGATATCTACTTCTCGACCGGTGGGTTGGGAAAATCTTATGTGAGTTCGGCACTTACCAGAGACTATGCGGTATTACTTGGCGTGACTATTCTGTACGGAGCGCTGACCGTTGTTGTTAATCTGCTTACCGATCTTGCCTATGCCTGGTTCGATCCGAAGATACGCTATCAATAGGGGCTGCCGGCATTTTCGGACGATCAAAAAAAACTGCAGCACTGGCTTCTGATATTACTGATTACACAGCGGTAAAGGGGCGATCATTGTGGCGTGATGCCAGAGATCGATTCCTGCGTAACAAAGCTGCGATTGTGTGTATGGTGTTGCTGGGTTGTATTGTGCTTTTTGTGTTGCTGGGGCCGCAGCTAGCCAGATGGAATAATGAAGATATCGACTGGACTGCTCTTGGGGATATCGCCGTACTCGGTGCGCCATCAATTGAGAGTGGTCATTTTTTTGGTACTGACTCATTAGGTCGCGATTTGTATTCCCGCACCATTCAGGCGACAGGGACTTCACTACTGGTTGGTTTGATCGGTGCGGTGATGGCGCTTGTTGTTGGCACTGCCTGGGGAGTATGCGCCGGTTACTGTGGAGGTCGTATCGATAATGTACTCATGCGCGTTGTCGATATTCTGCTGGCTATTCCGGCAACACTTGTCATTATCCTTATTCTGGTGGTGGCCGGGCGTTCTTTTTTTGCGTTGTTTTTGGCGCTTGGTGCCGTTTCGTGGCTTACGATGGCACGTATTGTCAGAGCACAGACATTAGCGTTAAAACATCGTGAGTTTATTGAAGCAGCGCGCGCCGGTGGTGTGTCGGAGCCGATGATTGTCGTGCGGCACATACTGCCTAATCTGGTCGGCGTGGTGATTGTTTATGCCTCGTTAATGATACCTGATGTAATTCTTGCCGAAAGCTTTATTTCGTTTCTTGGCCTCGGTATTTCTGAACCCTATACATCACTGGGAGCATTAATCAGTGAAGGGGCAGGTACCATGAGCTACGGCACGCTGTGGCAGCTTGCATTTCCGCTGGCGTTTTACGTGGCTATAATGATTACCATGTTTTTTATTGGCGACGGGTTGCGGGATGCACTCGACCCGCGTGACCGCTGAAATGGCGGTATTTTCAGTCAAAGATCTGCATGTCGATTTCACCACCGGTGAAGGTTTGGTCAATGCAGTACGTGGTGTTTCTCTTGATATAGGTGCCGGTGAGTGCGTTGGCATAGTCGGGGAATCCGGGTCGGGTAAGAGCCAGTTGTTTGTGGCTGCTACCGGGCTGCTTGCCGGCAATGGCGAAGCGCGAGGTTCGGTGCGTTTGCAGGGCAGCGAGATACTTAACATTCCTGTTAATGATCTCAACCGCATACGAGGCAAAGAGGTGGGCATGATCTTTCAGGATCCGCTCACTGCGCTCACACCACACATGCGTATTGGTGCGCAGATGGCAGAGGTTATTGCACTGCACAAAAACATTGCCGGTGCAAAGGCACGTGAGTTGTGTCTGAATTGGC
>CAYZVB010000466.1:0-3711 GCA_964481315.1 uncultured Granulosicoccaceae bacterium | reverse complement strand
CTCATCACCATTGCATTTGCGGCAATAACACTTGCGTACCGAAAGCGAGCAAGCAAATGAGTATGGCCGGACGATTCTCAGCAGGCTTACTGAACTGGGGGCTACGCGGCTACACGCTGTTGCTGTTTGTCTTTGTATTTGCACCGATATTTTTCAGTATTGTGTTTTCATTTAATTCGGCACGCTTCCCGACTATACCGCTTGAGTCATTCACCCTGCACTGGTACCAGACCATCTGGGCAGACCCGGACGTGTGGGTTGCGGTACGCAACAGTGTGATTGTCTCGCTCTGTACATCAGTTATTGCAACCATACTGGGCTTTTGTACTGCCTATACCGACTTCCGCTTTAACTTTAAATTCAAAAGCGCTTATCTGGCGCTGGTGCTGTTGCCACCAACTATTCCACTGATCATCATGGCACTTGCTATGCTGGCCTGGTTTTCAAAGTTCGGTGCTTCCGGGCAACTGTGGTCCGTTATTATTGCCCACAGCGTTCTTACCGCTCCGTTTGCCATGGCTATTTGCCGACTACGGCTCAACCAGATGGACAGCGATCTTGAATCTGCAGCATGGAACCTCGGTGCCAGTGAATGGCGCGGTATGCGCGAAGTGATAATACCGTTCTGCAAGCCGGCAATCATTTCATCGCTGTTTCTAACCGCCGCCGTCTCTTTCGATGAATTTGCGATTGCCTGGTTTGTCTCGGGGCTTAACAAAACCATCCCGGTACTGATTCTTGAAATTGTGCAGGGCAACATCGACCCGCAGGTCAATGCCATCGGCACTTTCGTTTTTCTGGTATCGATGACACTGGTTATCATTGCGCAGATATTTTTTACGCTACGCCAAAGCAAGACATTTTCATGAATAACCCGCTGATCACATTTGAAGGTGTTGCCAAACGGTTTGGCGATTTCGTTGCTGTTAAAAACATTAATCTGAACATTGCAGCCGGAGAGTTCATTGCCATTATGGGGCCTTCCGGCTGTGGCAAAACCACCACCCTGCGCATGCTGGCCGGGCTTGATCAACCCTCGGAGGGCACCATCACTATTGATGGCAAGCGTATGAACCAGGTGCGACCCCACCAGCGAGATACTCCGCTGGTGTGGCAGTCACTGGCACTTTTTCCGTTTTTAAATGTACGCGAAAACGTAGAATTCGGGCTTAAAATGCGTAACGAAAGCGCAGAGAGCCGCAAAGCAAAAGCACTCGACTGGCTGGAACGGCTTGGCGTTGGCGAGTTTGCAGAGCGCAATGTAGAAACCCTTTCAGGCGGCCAGCGTCAGCGCGTGGCACTGGCACGGTCACTAGTCATTGAACCGCGCGTATTGTTACTTGACGAGCCGTTGTCAGCGCTGGATGCCCATCTGGTGATTCGCATGCAATCGGTGTTAACCAAACTGCAAAGAGAACTCGGCATTACGTTTGTCTATGTCACACACTCGCAGTCAGAAGCCTTTGCGATGGCTGACCGCGTGGTGATTATGTCTGACGGTGAGATTGCCCAGACCGCTAAACCGCGTGAAATTTACCGCGCACCTGCCAACCGGTTTGTTGCGGAATTTGTCGGGCGTAACAATATTGTCAGCGGCAGCGTTACAAACATTGATAACGGCACCGCTGCCGTAACGTCATCCTTTGGGCAGTTTACCGTGCCGGTACCAGACACTGCACAGATCGGAGACGAACTGACGTTTGTCATTGCAGCAGATCTTGTGCGTATTGCGAATGCAAATACCGTAGGTGCCAACAATACCGTTGAAGCCACACTGCTGTCTGAAGAGTTTATCGGGTCAGTCGTTACCCTGTTTCTGGAAACCGATGATGGCACCGAGTTTAAAGTGCAACTGCAGGAACGCGAACTGGCTAGCCTTGATCCGGTTAACGGTAATCGGTATACACTGAGTTGGAACAGCGGTGATACGCATGTGCTTTTGCAGGGTTGAACCGGGACAATCCCGCAACAACCTAAAAAGCAATTCCACCGTTAATTCCAATAATCTGCCCGGTGATGTACCCGCTCATTTCGGGCGCAGCAAGAAAAAGGCACGCCGACACACAATCTTCTGCAGTTCCCAGTCGCCCTAACGGCGTATTCGCTGCGGTACGTGCGAGCTTTTCTGCAGACGAATAACGCTGATGGAAGTCAGTGTCTATGGTGCCCGGAGAAATGGCATTCACACGAATGCTGTCGCCGGCAAGTTCGGTCGCGAGTGAACGCGTATAAGTTGACACGAACCCTTTGGCAGCACTGTAAATTGAAGACCCCGGACTGCCACCGGTGTTGGCGGAAATGGAAGTGACATTAATCACGGCTGCCTGTCCGCTGCCACCCTCCCTGGCCGCCGCACTTTGCAGCGCCGGCAACAGAGCCGTTGTAACAACTACCACTGACTGCGCGTTTAGATCACTGACATTGCGATAGTGTGCTGCTGTCATTTCCGATGACGGTACGCGGCCGAGCATGGTGCCGGCGTTATTGATTAGTATATCCACATGGCCGAGTGCTTCTGTCGCGCACTGTGCGACTGACTCTGCCTGCGTGGCATCAGACAGATCCGCACAGCAGGTTGTTAAGCTGCCAGGCTCTTGTTGGTCTGCAGGAAAACTCCAGTGCGATTGATTAACTTCTCTGCCAAGATGTGCAAAAACTACGGCACCATCGTGCACCAGATAGTCGGCGATTGCAGCACCAATGCCGCGCCCTGCACCGGTGACCACCACATGCTTACCGGCAAATAATCCTGATTGAAAACCGCTGGTGGTATTCATTTGTGCCCTCTATAGAACATCAATAACGACTGGCTGTTTATTGATGATACCGTTAACCGCTGCTGTTTGTGCTATTCCTTCGCTTCGCGATGCTGCGGGTGTTGATCAGTAATCTCATGCCACGCCGCTTTTGAACCTGCCCATATGTGGTATTTATTGCTGCAGGTAAATTCAGTGGAGACGGTACCGAGTCTCAGGCGTTTTACTGATGGCAAATCTTTTCGTGCGCTATACAGTGCGCTGCCACAGTTTGTACAGAAAGCACGGACTTTGTTGTCTGTCGATTGAAACTCTTTAATGTACTCATTGCCTGTAAACTCAAGCTGCTCTGCATTGACCGGACTGTTAGTTGCAAACGCACCACCCTGCGCACGCCGACACTGCGAGCAATGGCACATGGCGATTTCACTGATTGAGCCGTGGTAAACGTAAGTGACTGCACCGCAAAGGCAACTGCCTTCTAACATATTTGCTCCCCCTGGAATTTGGTTTCGATGTAGTTGTGTGCAGAGCGATTAGTCAGTTTAGTTGTTTTAACAGATTCTTTGCCATACCACCGGTGAGCTTTGCATGCTCACTCAGTGCACCACGCCCGCCTGCGGCATACACAGCCGCCGCATTGAGTAATTGCCCAAGCTGTGCGGGGCTGTTGTGATCAAGCGTACAGTGTGCACCGCCACTGATCTTTGCGAGTTGCCGGAATGCATCGGACGCGACAATATCGTGCCCTTCCTGAAATACAAACATCGGAACGCCGTGAAGTTTTAACTGCCCTGCCAGTGCACCCAGGGTGTCGAGCTTTTCTTCCATGCAATCGCCAACATAAACCAGTGCATCGACATCGGTAGCTGCTGCTTCTTTAATGGTGTGTTTTAACACCCGTTCTATCTGGGTTTGTCCGGCAAGACAGGTCACAGATGACATTAACCGTAGC
>CAYZVB010000465.1:0-3722 GCA_964481315.1 uncultured Granulosicoccaceae bacterium | reverse complement strand
CCGCCGACCCAGTGATTAACAGTCACTTGCTCTACCGACTGAGCTATCGGGGAATGGGCAAGAGCGGAATATTAGCGGTGCCCGGGCGAATCGTCAACCAGATTTTTGATAATTATTCTTTCCGGTTATCCAGACAGCAGGTCGCCCATTCGCTGCATGGCTTTTTCGAGGCTGCCCATGTCTGTCGCAAACGACAACCGCGCGTGTCCGTCGACGCCGAATGCCGAGCCCGGCACAATTGCCACGCCGGCTTTGTCGAGCACATGCGAGCAGAGTTCGACATCGGTGCTGATGCCCTCGGTGCGCTCGATTGCGCCTTGCACCGCTGGAAATACATAGAAGGTGCCGTCGCCGGACAGGCAATCGACGCCGGGCATGTCGTTTAGGGACTTCACAACAAAATCGTGCCGTTCTTTGAAGGCCTTAAGCATTGGTGCCAGGCATTCGTTGCCACCGCTTAGCGCCGCCGTGGACGCCCACTGCGACACCGAGGTCGGGTTGCTGGTGCTTTGCGACTGTATTTTTTTCATTGCGTTAATCACCGGCTCGGGGCCGGCGGCGTAACCGATGCGCCAGCCCGTCATGGCGTAAGCCTTGGAAACCCCGTTCAGCACCACGGTGCGGTCGGTGAGGTCGGGGCAGGCGTTAAGGATGTTGGCAAAGCCTGCGTCGCTCCAGACAATGTGCTCGTACATATCGTCGGTGGCGACCAGCACGTCGGGGTAGTTCTTCAGCACCTCGCCAAGTGCTGCCAGTTCCTCGCGGGTGTAGGCCTGGCCGCTTGGGTTGGACGGGCTGTTCAGCACCACCATGCGGGTTTTTCTGGTGATGGCGGCATCGAGTTGTTCGGCGCTGAGTTTGAATGCCTGAGCCTGGCTGGTTTGTGCGAACACCGGCTTCGCTCCGGCCAGCAGCGCAATATCGGGGTACGACACCCAGTACGGCGTGGGGATAACTACTTCGTCGCCTTCGTTCAGTAGTGCTTGCGCGAGGTTGTAGAAGCTGTGTTTGCCACCGCATGAAACGAGAATCTGCCCCGGCTGGTAGCTCAGTTGATTGTCGTTGCGGAATTTTTCGATGATCGCTTCTTTCAGCGGCCCGATGCCGTCGACCACGGTGTACTTGGTCTCACCCTTATTGATCGCATCGATGGCGGCCGCCTTGATGTGATCGGGAGTGTCGAAATCGGGCTCACCCGCACCAAGGCCAATAACATCGCGGCCCTGAGCTCGCAGTTCTGCGGCCAGCGCTGTCACCGCCATGGTGGGGGAAGGCTTGACCTTGTCGAGTTTACTGGCAAGTTGGATAGTCACGAAAAAGCTCTCTGGTTGGCTGCGGCGCATTCTACACCACCCATGGCAAAAGCTTCGACCTGTTGTGGCCGGCCTGCATTGCCGCAACCGGCGGTTCGCGCGCTACATCGTGACACGCAGTCATTACACCTTGCCGCAGAATCTTCTGTGAAAGCAAAGCTGCTCACGATATTCTGACAGATAGCGAAACTTATCAGAGGCTGCGTCCATGTCCAGGACATTCAGTATCGAAAACAAATTCGAACCATCCGGTGATCAGCCTGCGGCAATTGCAGCCCTGAATGACGGGCTGGAATCAGGGCTGGCGTTTCAAACGCTGCTGGGTGTGACCGGTTCGGGTAAAACCTTCACCATTGCCAATGTGATCGAGCAGCAGCAGCGGCCGGCCATTGTGCTGGCACCCAACAAAACGCTGGCCGCACAACTGTATGGGGAAATGAAAGAGTTTTTCCCAAACAATGCGGTTGAGTATTTTGTTTCCTACTACGACTACTACCAGCCGGAAGCCTATGTGGTGGCGTCCGATACGTTTATTGAAAAAGATGCATCGGTTAACGACCATATCGAACAGATGCGCCTGTCCGCCACCAAAGCGCTGTTCGAACGTCGCGATGTAATTATTGTGGCAACGGTGTCTGCCATTTACGGTTTGGGTGATCCGCAGGCATACCACAAAATGGTGATGCACCTCGAACGCGGCAATGTGATTGATCAGCGTGACATTCTGCGCAAGCTGGCAGAGCTACAGTACACCCGCAACGATATGGAACTCAGTCGCGGCCGTTACCGGGTGCGAGGTGAAATTATTGATGTACACGCCGCAGAATCCGACCGCGAAGCGATTCGCATAGAACTGTTCGACGATGAAATTGAAAGCCTGAGTTTCTTCGATCCGTTAACCGGTGAAGTGATACGCAAGGTGCCGCGTCTGACGGTCTACCCCAAAACCCACTACGTCACGCCGCGTGAAATTCTGATGGCAGCGGTCGACGACATTAAAGTCGAACTGAAAGACCGGGTTGAAGAATTTCGTGAACAACAGAAACTGCTTGAAGCACAGCGGCTCGAACAACGCACGTTGTATGATCTGGAAATGATCAACGAGATCGGCTACTGCTCGGGCATTGAAAACTACTCTCGTTATCTATCCGGTCGCGCCGCCGGTGAGCCACCACCGTGCCTGTTCGACTACCTGCCAACAGATGCATTGCTGTTTATTGATGAAAGCCATGTCACCGTACCGCAACTCGGTGGCATGTATAAAGGCGATCGCTCCCGCAAAGAGAATCTTGTTGGCTACGGCTTTAGGCTTCCATCGGCGCTCGATAACCGTCCGTTGCGTTTCGATGAATTCGAACAGCTGTCACCGCAAACAGTATTCGTTTCAGCCACACCGGGAGGTTACGAAGAGCAACACGCAGGGCAGGTAATAGAACAGGTTGTACGCCCGACCGGCCTGGTGGACCCACAAGTAGAAGTACGTGATGTTCGCACCCAGGTTGATGACTTGTTATCTGAAATTAATATTCGAGTCACTAAAAACGAACGCGTGCTCGTCACCACACTCACCAAACGCATGGCTGAAGACCTGACCGACTACCTTGGCGACCATAACGTACGAGTGCGCTACCTGCACAGTGATATCGACACGGTAGAACGCATGGAAATCATACGTGATCTGCGCCTTGGTGAATTCGATGTGCTGGTTGGTATTAACCTGCTGCGAGAAGGACTGGATATGCCGGAAGTTTCACTGGTCGCAATACTCGATGCCGACAAAGAAGGCTTCCTGCGTTCAGACCGATCATTAATACAAACCATTGGACGCGCGGCCAGAAACCTTAACGGCAGAGCAATTTTGTATGCCGATAAAGTTACTGACTCAATGAAACGTGCGATGGAAGAAACCGAACGCCGCCGCGAAAAACAACAGGCACACAATGAAGCTAACGGAATTACACCGCAGTCAATCAAAAAGCGTGTGCTTGATGTGATGGAAGCTGGTGCGCCAGTACCGAAAAAACGCAAGCAGGCGGAAGCTGAAGCGCAGGCCAAGTCATATGCAGCGCTATCACCGAGTGATGCTGCGAAGAAGATTAAGGCAATGGAAAAAGAGATGTATGAATTTGCGCGGGAGCTCGAGTTTGAGAAGGCGGCGGCGCTTAGGGATCAGGTGGAGATGTTGCGGTCGGTGGCGCTTGGGCCTGGGGTGGGATAGTTGCCTGCGGCGGGCCCTACTTTGAAAAGCGCAAAGTAGGCAAACGCTTTACGCGAATGATTGGCCCTGCGGGTGGCGCTTCTGGCTGATGGACTGGTGTTCTTTATCTTGGGGCTTGCGGATGGCTGGGTTCTTACTTCGTAGTTAGTGCGCCATTTTGAGCATTGCCGCTCCAACGGGCCGCGCAGACG
>CAYZVB010000464.1:0-3732 GCA_964481315.1 uncultured Granulosicoccaceae bacterium | reverse complement strand
GCACTACGTTCAAACTATTTTCTATTATTTCCGGATCTTTTGCGACAGCCTCCCCGGGAGGGTCGGAGCTAAGCGACGGGGAGGGCTCTAAGGCGTGGCTCGTACCAACTTAAGAATAAATACAACTCAATCACCAACCACACCATTTTCACAAAGCTGTTCAATCTCCCTTTCCCCATAACCAACAGACGCCAGTACCTCTACAGTATGCTGCCCCAGCGTTGGCGCAGCCACATCATCTGTACGATCACCGCCTGCATCAATACACGGCGCTAACAGTTCTACCGGGTTGTCTTTACTGTCGTGCAATTGTTGCGTGCGATGCCTGCCTTCAAGAAACGGATTATCAAACGCCTGTTGCGGTGTTAGTACCGGTGCTGCCGGAATTTGCCCCGCAAACTTTTCAAGCCACTGTGCTGTGGTTTGGTTAGATAATTCTTTATCAAGAACATCGGTCAGTTCGTCGCGATGGGTTAGCCGGTTACTGTAGTCGTTAAATTTTTCATGTTCGATCAAATCAGGACGACCGATCAGCTCACAGAACACCGGCCAGAAACCGGCTTTGTTTAACATCAGATAAATCCAGCCGTCAGAAGTTTTGTACAACTGGCACGGCACTAGCGTCGGATGCGCTGATCGTGGTGCTCTGCCCGGTTTGAAAACAGAATTCAATACCCAGTTACCGATATAACTGAGGTTAAACAAAGCAGTGTCGAAAAGGTTTACGTCGACATCTCTGCCCTCCCCGCTCTGCTTTGCCGCAAGCACCGCACTTAGCAGTCCCATGGCCATATTCTGCCCTGTCATGTAGTCAACCAGTGGCAGTCCGAAACGTGCGGGAGGTGCGTCGGGCTCTCCGCATAAATGAAAATACCCTGCCTCTGCCTGCATAAGATAATCATAACCCGGCCAGTTCTTACGTGGGCCGCTGCGTCCGTAGGCGGAACAATGTGCGCATACAATGGCAGGGTTGGCTGACTTTAAATCGTCATAAGTGATGCCGAGTTTTTCCGGCACGTCACCACGCAGGTTATTGGCAACGGCATCGGCGCTTGCAACCAGCTTGTGTAACACTTCGCGGCCTTCATTGGTGGTGATATCAAGTGTCAGACTTTTTTTGTTTCGATTTAAGCTTTGAAAAAACACACCGGCATCACTGGCGTGATCTTCATTGTTCGCTTCATCTACAGTGTCTGAAAAGTAAGGCCCTATTGATCGCAGGTAATCACCGCCGCTACCTGCATGTTCGATTTTTATAACTTCAGCGCCCAGATCTGCCAGCGTCTGTGTGCCGTAAGGTCCGGCTCCGTATTGTTCGAAACTGAGTATGCGTATTCCGTTGAGTGGCGGGTTCATGATTGGATATCTCCAGTCATGGCATCTGTCACGCTGTGGCCGTGTTTCGGAGATAAAAACGAACGCACCATATCCATCACCACCACACCGTGTTGGTTTTTACCAAGATGCCTGACTCTCACAATACCCTGTGTCGGTCGGGATTTGCTTTCGCGTTTGCCTAACACTTCAGACTCGGCGTACAGCGTGTCACCCACAAACACCGGTGCTGGTATTTTTATTTCTTCGAAGCCGAGATTGGCAATAGCCTTCTGGCTGGTGCCGCTAACACACATGCCTGCAATCAGTGCCAGTGTCAGCGTTGAATTCACCAGGCACTGGCCAAACTCGGTTTGCGACGCGTAGTTTGCATCGAAATGCACCGGGTGTGTGTTCATGGTGAGATTGGTAAACCAGATGTTATCGGTTTCGGTGATCGTTCTGCCCGGCCAGTGTTCATAGACATCACCAACCTGGAAATCTTCAAAGTAGCGGCCCGGGTCTTCACGATAGCGTTGCGGTCCAACCTTGCGTACACCGGTATATTCATCACTCACATGCAGCCCTCCTGATGTGCTGAATGAATGATACCATTGCTCAGAATATCGCCAAAAACACCATAGCAAAGTCACTAGTGGAGATCAGTGTATGTCGCTCGAACCGGCACAGATGACCATCGCCGAAGCTCTCAGGGAAATAGCCTCTGGTCAGTTGTCACCGACCGCGCTAATCGACGCATGCCTTGAACATACCTCACAGCATGAGCCGCAAGTTCGAGCGTGGAACCACCTCGGTGGGGATCAGTCGCGCATGGCTGCACAACTGATCAACCTGCAAAGCTCACGCGGTGCGCTGCACGGCATACCGTTTGGCGTAAAAGACATTATCGACACCGCTGATATGCCAACCGAACATGGTACTCCGGCTTTTCAGGGTAACCGCCCATCGCGCGATGCCGCCTGTGTAGCGTTGTTAAAAGAAGCCGGCGGGATTTGTTTCGGTAAAACCGTCACAACCGAACTGGCTCACTTTCATCCGGGTAAGACGCGCAATCCATATGCAATAACTCATACACCCGGCGGCTCATCGAGTGGCAGCGCGGCGGCAGTGGCGGCATGTATGGTGCCGTTTGCGCTTGGCACACAAACAACGGGTTCGGTGCTGCGTCCTGCGTCATACTGCGGTGTCTATGGTTACAAACCAAGCTTTGGCGACGTGAGTCGATCCGGTGTTTTTGAGTGTGCAGCGAGTTTCGACACAGTGGGCTGGTTTACCCGCAGCGTTGAAGACATTGAAATTGTGCGCCGGGCGCTTATCCGTGCGCCGAAAAAACCACTGGAGCCGGTCGATCTTAAATCGCTTAGAATCGGCTTTGTACGCAGAGTTGCATGGTCAAAAGTCGAAGCGGCCACACAGCAGTTAATCGAAGCGGCGGCGTTACAGCTTAATTCCGCAGGTGCGACGGTTTCAGATGTTGAATCAGCCGCAGGGTTTGACGACATTCCTGTTCACCACAGAAATATTGCCGGCTACGAATTCGCCCGCGCCATCACCTGGGAGCGAACGCAACGGCCGCAGCTGTTAAGTCCCAAACTGGTCGACGGGCGCTGCGAAGACGGCATGCAGTGCAGTTACGAACAGTATGCAGAATCGCAGGCAGCACTTGCGGCGCAGCGTACTGCGATTGCTCAGACCATGCAGGACTACGATGTGCTGCTAACCGCCGCGGCACCCGGAGAAGCCTGGGAGGGACTGGACGCCACCGGCGACCCCGCATGCAATACTGCCTGGACGGCGTTGCATATGCCGGCGGTAAGTCTGCCGGCCTTTCGCGGTGAAAACGGGCTGCCGATCGGTCTGCAACTCATAGGTGGTTTCCGCTGTGATGCAGCCCTGCTGGCCGCCGCGGAGGCGGTTCAGCAGGCGCTGGAAATCGGCTCTGTGCGTGCGCCGGGCTAGGTCCGAACGCAGAATTAAGTGCCTGATTTATGGTTTTTGCCGCGTATCGTTCATCAATGTTGCTCTCAAGTAGTTTGATGAACGGGCCATGTCTGGTACTGTTGCCGGCAGATCGCGATTGCACATCCAACGATCAAAAATCGATCTAATTACCAAAACCAGTCTCTGGAGGACAAATATGTTTCAATTACGCACTGTTTCCACATTGATTGCTGCTGCGGTAGTAGCCGCCACAACATCAACTGTGGGCGCTGTCGAGCCAGTAAAACTGCGCTGGGCATCAGACCACTCCGGGCCGCCGCATCCGGCAGGTATTGCAGAAGTGTACTTTGCCGAACAGGTGGAGAAGAAAATCCCCGGCAGTAAGGTACAGATATTCTGGGCCAAGTCTCTTTACACCATCCCGCAGGGTGTCAAGGCGATGACCCAGGGCAACCT